>JBAUHR010000754.1:0-10950 GCA_049680385.1 Rubripirellula sp.
GTCCAGGCCAACGAGCGACCAGCGGCATCCGATGACCGCCCTCCCACGCGTCCGCCTTCATCCCACGCAGTCCGCCAACGCTGTCGTGCTCAAAACGCTGCACGTCTTCGTCGTACCAGACCGGTCCATTGTCTGACGAGAAAATCACCAGCGTGTCGTCACGCATTCCGGCGTCATCGATCGACTTCAGAACCCGGCCGATCATCGCATCGACCATCATTGCAAAATCGCCATACATCCCCGCGCCGCTCTTGCCGGCAAAATCTTGGGACGGCAACCAAGGCGTGTGGGGTGCAGGATAGGCAAGGTACAGAAACAATGGCTTGCTGTTCGGTCCGGTTGCCGAGTGCTGCGTGATCACCGAGACCGCTTCGTCGGTAAATCGTGGCAAGACATCGTGCAACTTCAAATCCGGCGAAATCCCGCCCGCTCGCCAAAACTCGCCTTGGATCGGTGACCAACCTTCGCTGGCATTGGCTTGGATTTGAGCGGTTGGCGGCGACACCGCTCGGTCGCCCGAGATATAGAAATAGGGCGGTATATCAGTCGACGCGCGAATCCCAAAAAACGACTCAAAGCCGCAGTCAACCGGCCCGCCCGGCAGCGGCTTGTCGTAACCGTTCTCGTTGAAACCCAAGTGCCACTTCCCAACCATCGCAGTCTGATACCCACGTCGCTTCAACACACTTGCTGTGGTTGCTTGCCCAGGCTCGATCAACGCCTGTGTCGGCCACTTTGAAACGTCGGTTCGAAACGGGTATCGTCCCGTCATCAGCCCGTAACGCGACATATGGCATAGCGGACCAGCGGCATGGGCATCGGTGAATCGCATCCCATCCCGTGCCAACCCGTTGATGTTCGGTGTCTGGATCTTTGAATCCGGGTTAAAGCAACCTGGATCACCGTAACCCATGTCATCAACCAAAATGAACACAACATTCGGTTGGTCCGATGCTGCGGCGAGCGAGCCGAACCAGCAAGCCGACAACAAAGCGAGGCCGCAAAGACGCATCATGGAATCAACTCATGTTGAAAGTAAGACAATCGCCACCAACGAGGCCACGAGGTGGCTACATCATAGCTGCGCCAAACAGCCGGTTCCAACGCGACGTCGACACCAAGTCCGAGGCTACGACGATACAGAACAAGCCGAGTTCACGATCGGCGCACAAAAAAAGGCAAGCCAGCGGCTTGCCCTTTTCGTGATCTGTTTTCCGCGCGAGCGAATTAGCTCTTTGCTGCTTCCGCTTTCAACGCCGCGACTCGTTCGTCGGGCGTACGACGCGTGACAATCTTGTTGACGGTTCCGCCAGCGGCGGTGATCTTTTCTTCGGCAGACTTGCTGAAACGATGCGCCGAAACGGTCAACTTCTTTGACAATTCACCATCGCCAAGAATCTTGACTTCGTCAAACGTGCCCTTAGCCAGACCTTTCGTCGCTAGCGATTCCAACGTTACTTCGTCACCGTCGTTGAAACAATCGTTCAACCGAGCAACGTTAACCGCAAACACAGTCAACGCCCAGCGGTTGTTGAAACCACGCTTAGGGACCCGGCGGATCATTGGCATCGCACCACCTTGAAAGGTAGGCTTGCGACTGTAACCGCTGCGGCTCTTGTGCCCATTGTGACCACGTCCGGCTGTCTTGCCGGAACCGCTACCTGGACCGCGACCGATCCGCTTGCGAGGACGTTTCTTTAGAATGCCGCGGTGGACATCGTTAAGTTGCATGACAAAACCGATTTAACGTTGATCTGTGTAGATTGAATTTAATACTTAGGCAGTCAACTCTTCGACGGTCAAACCGCGAAGGGCTGCTACTTGGTCAGCCGTTCGCAGCTTCGAAAGCGCGTCAACGGTTGCCTTCACCAAAGTCACGGGGTTATTGGTCCCGTACGACTTGGTCAAAATGTCGTGAATGCCGGTTGCTTCGCAAACGGCACGAACAGCTTGACCAGCAATGATACCGGTACCTGCACCCGCTGGGACCAACAACACCTTTGCCGCACCATACTTGCCGATGACTTGGTGAGGAATGCTGCCATTGATGACTGGGACGTCGATCAAGCTTCGGCTGGCCTGCTTTTGAGCTTTTTGAACGCTTGGTGGAACTTCGTTTGCTTTGCCGTAACCGAATCCGACCTTGCCGTTACCGTCACCGACGACGACCATCGCAGCAAAACTAAACCGACGACCGCCCTTGACCACCGCTGCACAGCGTTTGATCTTCACGACGCGGTCCAACATGCCCTCAGGAACGTTGGATTCTTCTTGCTTTCGCTTACCGCGTCCGCCGCCACCGCCGCGATTTTGTGATGAATTACTGATAGTACCAATCCTCTTTCAGGACGTTTGATCGTTGTTAGGTTGCGTTAAATCGCGTTGATTAAAACTTAAGTCCGCTTTCGCGAGCTGCTTCAGCGAACGCTTTAACGCGTCCATGATACTTGTTGTGGCCACGATCCATCCTGACCGACGTGATACCGACTGCACTCGCCTTTTCGGCAATCAGCTTTCCGACCGCAGCAGCCCCGTCACAGTTCCCACCGGACTTCATCGAGACGCCCTTGTCACGTGAGCTGGCACTCGCCAACGTAGTGCCCGAGAGATCGTCGATCAGTTGAGCAGCAAAGTGCTTGAGCGAACGGTGAATGCAAAGTCGCGGTTGGTCCGCCGAGCCACGCAGTTTATTGCGAACGTGGTTACGTCGGCGAAGTCGTCTCTTTTGGATCTTTCTGTTCTTATCCATCTTATGTCCGATCGTTTGTGAATCGGCCTAGGCAATGGTTTGTTGTGCGCCCCGTTGTTGTAACGAGACACGTAATTTTGTGTTGTTAAGTGGGTCGTGACGTTACTTCGTCGCCGACTTACCAGCCTTGATCTTGACCTGCTCGCCTTGATAGCGAACACCCTTGCCCTTGTATGGCTCTGGTTTACGCAGCGAGCGGATTTCGGCAGCGAACTGGCCGACCGACTGCTTGTCGCAACCTTGGATCACAATGTGTGTTTGATCTGGGCAAGTGACCGTCAAGTCACTTGGAATCTTGCGGTGCAGTTCGTTTGCATAACCGACACGCAACTGAATCGTATCACCTTGGATCGCTGCCAAATAGCCGACGCCCACGATCTCGAGCTTCTTCTCGTAGCCCTTCGTGACTCCTTCGACCATGTTAGCCAAAATCGCACGGGTCAAACCGTGCAACTCACGCGACGCACGCTCGTCGTTGGAACGTTTGACGATCAACTGCTTGTTGTCTTCGTCAACCGTTACGGACACTTCCGGACGATGCTCGAATGCCAACTTACCTTTGGCACCTTCGACTTCAACGGTGCGGCCGGACAACGATACCTTCGCACCGTCAGTGACTTCGACTGGCTTATTTCCAACGCGACTCATGTCTATTGCTTCGTTTCAATCAGGTTTGTTTTGTCTTCATGCTGCCAGTCGCCGTAACGCCGACAACTGCATGTGCTTAGGCAATTTCGCAGAGCACTTCGCCGCCGAGGTTATCCCGACGTGCTTCGCGATCACTCAACACACCACGACTGGTGCTGATGATGCGAATTCCCAAGCCGCCAAGGACGGGCTTCAGCTCTTTGCCTCGGCTGTAAAGCCGACGGCCGGGTGAGCTAACTCGCTTGATCGTTTGGATCACGCGTTCGCCGTTGGGGCCATACTTCAGTTCTAGGCGAAGGGTTGCCGACGGGTTTTCCTCGTCGATTTCCTTCCAGTCCCAGATAAAACCTTCGCGTTTCAGCACGTCGGCAATACCGCGTTTGAAACGGCTGGTCGGGATGTCAACATACGGCTTTTCGACACGCACAGCGTTACGAATCCGGGTCAACATATCGGCAATTGGATCAGTCATCATAATATTGTCAGCTCCCTGTTGAACCTTGTTACCAGCTGGCCTTGCGGACGCCTGGGATCAATCCCATGTTGGCGTTCTCGCGGAAACAGATCCGACACAGCCCGAACTTTCGGTAAACCGATCGAGGACGTCCACAAAACTTGCAACGGTTCTCTTTCCGAGAACTGAACTTCGGCGGACGCTTCGACTTTGCGATTTTCGATTTACTTGCCACAGGGTGACTCAGGTTTCTTGTTACAGGTCCAATGATTGTTTAGTAGAACCGATGGGAGAACCATCAGTTATGCAGCGCCGCTTGCTTTCTTTTCAGCTTTGAACGGCATGCCGAACAAAGTCAAAAGCTCGCGAGCTTCGTCGTTGGTCTTCGCAGATGTCACGATCGTGATATTCATCCCTTGCGGGCGGGTGAACTTGTCCGGATTCAATTCCGGGAACACCAACAGTTCGGTCAAACCGAGTGTGTAGTTGCCGCGTCCATCGAACGCTTTGCGATTGATTCCGCGAAAGTCACGTACCCGTGGCAAAACGACCGAAACCAGCCGATCCATGAATTCGTACATCCGTTGGCGACGAATCGTCACCATGCATCCGATCGGCATCCCTTCACGCAAACGGAAGTTCGCGATCGACTTACGAGCCAACGTCGTCACGGGCTTTTGCCCAGCGATCTCGGTCATGGCATCATACGCCAGGTCCAGGATCTTCTTGTCACCAATCGCCTGGCCGACACCCATGTTTAGGGTGATCTTTTCCAGTCTTGGAATCTGGTGAGGATTCTTGTATCCGTTCTTCTCCACCATCGCTTTGCGAATGGTGTCCTCGTAACGGACTTGCATACGGGGTTTTTCGGACATCGAAATTTCAGTGTTCGGTTATCGGTGTTTTGTTGTTAGCGTTGGAAAATACAACGCCGTAAAACAGTTTTCTATCAGCCGTCTGCCGGCATCAAGAAACCAGATCAGTCTTTCTTTGCGTGCTGGGCTCGAGCCGGGGCAATTTTGCCGAGGCTGTTACCAGATTTCTTTGCGTATCGTTCTTTGCTACCGTCGGCGAGGAATCGTACACCAACGCGGGTCTTCCCGCCATCCTTGGGGTCCACCAACATTACGTTGCTGGCCGCAATCGGCATTTCCTTGTTCAAACGGCCACCCTGAGGGTTCTTTTGGCTGCGGCGAACGTGCTTCCACACCTTGCCGGCACCCTCGACAACCAACTTGTTGGCTGTGCGATCGATCTTCAAGATCTTGCCGCGATGCCCTTTGTCGGCACCGGCGATCACTTCGACTTCGTCGTCAACACGGAAATTCATGGCGGGTAGGTTTTAGGTAACAGGTTTCAGGTGTCAGGTTACAGGTCTCAGATGACGCGACGCAGGCGGAACCAGTGAAAGAAGAAACAAAACCTGTTCCCTGCCACCTGTTCGCTGTCGCCTTCCTCTCTTAGACCACTTCGTTGGCGAGCGAAACGATCTTCATGAAGCTGCGATCTCGCAACTCGCGGGCGACCGCACCGAAGATCCGCGTTCCGCGGGGGCCTTTGTCTTTGTCGATCAAAACGACGGCGTTGCTGTCAAATCGGATGTAGCTGCCATCGGGGCGCCGCGTTGGCTGCTTGGTTCGAACGATCACCGCACGCACGATCGCCTTCTTTTTGACTTCGCTGCCCGGAATAACGCTTTTCACGCTACACACGATGACGTCGCCTAAGCCAGCTACTCGGCGGCGGCTACCACCAAGGACCTTGATGCACATCACCTGGCGGGCGCCAGTGTTGTCAGCTACGTCGAGTCGGGTTTCTTGTTGAATCATTTTGGTTTGTCTTGTTTGATCTTTTCTAGTGGCCTTCGTAGGCCAGGGCTCGCCCTGGCAACTTCATCGTGCCAGGACAGACCCTGGCCTACTTAAGCACTATGCTTCGCTCGAATCATCGCCACCGGCAGCAGCGACCGCTTCCAATTCAGCTTGCTTACGAGCCGCACGCAGTGCAGCAACGTCAACTTCGGTACTCTTTTCAAGCACGCGAACCAAACGCCATCGCTTCAGCTTCGAAAGCGGCTCGGATTCGATAATCTCCACGCGATCACCCGCCCCCGACTCGTTGTTCTCGTCATGGACGTGACAAACGGTGCGACGACGAATGTACTTTTTGTACTTCGGGTGCTTGACCAAACGGGCAATTTCGACACGACGAGTCTTACTCATCTTGTCACTGGTCACGATTCCGGAGACGACGCGCTTGGGCATGGAACTTCTGTCCGAGGTTTCTAAGTCTGGTGTTTCTTAGTCTGGTGTTTGATTTTCTAGCAGTGGTTCTGCTATTACTTTGCAGTTGCCGTTTGGCGTTGCGTCTGGATCGTTTTGATCCGAGCAATCGTACGGCGGTTCTTCATGATTTCGCTGGGCGTGTTCAGACGCTCAGACTGCGACTGGAATCGCAGGCGAAAAAGCGTTTGGGCAGCCTCTTTCGAGGTGGCTTCCAACTGCTCGTCGCTCATCTCGCGAAGTTCAGTGATGTTGCTCATGGGAATAGCTAAAAGGAGTCAGGTTTCAGGTTTCATCAATCTACATCAGAAGCCAGGTGGCCGATGGGCCAGGCGATAACGCCTGTGACCCGCAACCTATCACCTGATACCTCTGCTACTAAGCCGGTCGTCGTTCGACGAATCGAACCTTAACCGGCAACTTGCTCGCCAATCGAGCGAAACAGACCTTGGCCTGTTGTTCAGTCACACCACCGAGCTCATAGAGAATCGTTCCCGGCTTTACGACCGCGGCCCAGAAGTCAGGCTCACCCTTACCTTTACCCATCCGAGTTTCCAGCGGAGTGCTGGTCACGGATTTGTCGGGAAAGACTCGAATGTAAAGCTTGCCTTCGCCACGGACGTATTGCTGAGCAGCAATCCGTCCCGCTTCAATTGTTGTCGCTTTGATCCAGCCGGCGTCCATAGATTGGATACCATAGTCACCAAAGACGACCGTATTGCCGCGAGTCGCACTACCTTTTATGCGACCTCTTTGGCTTTTTCGATGCTTGACCCGTTTGGGCATCAACGCCATCGTTTTCGTCTCCGTAAGTTCCTTGGTTGATCCACACTTGAATCCCGATGTGCCCCTGTGGCGTCATCGCTTCGGTGAATCCGTAGTCAATTTTTGCTTGCAGCGTGCTCAATGGAATTGAACCCGCGATTTGTTTTTCACGCCGAGCCATTTCCGCCCCGCCAAGCCGACCAGCTAGTTGAACTTTGATGCCCTTTGCACCCGCGTCCATGGTCGTTTCGAGCGTACGCTTCATTGTCCGGCGGAAGCTCGACCGCTTGGACAACTGCTGGGCGATGTCCAAAGCAACAAGCTGGGCCTGCAACTCGGGACGACCGACCTCTTCAACTTTCAGGTTGATTCGACGACCAATCAAGTTCTGCAATTCAGCCTGCAGGATCTCGATTTCTTGGCCCTTCTTGCCGATGATCAAACCAGGACGAGCGACGTACATCATCACGCGAACTTCGTCGCGAGTACGCTCGATCTCGATCCGGTCGATCCCGGCACTCTTGTATTGTGTCTTCTTTGGGTGGTTGGTGATGAAGTTTCGCAGCTTGCGATCTTCTACCAACAAATCAGCGAAGTCTTTCTTGGACGCATACCACCGACTGGTCCACCCACGGGTGACACCAGTACGGAAAGCGATTGGGTGAACTTTTTGGCCCATGAGGGACTCGTTGTCTTCTTAAGGGATTCGTTTGCGGTTAAATCAGACTTCGTCAATTGGCGTCACAGCGACGCGAATATGACTGCTTCGTTTCTTGATCATGAACGCGGTGCCTCGGGCACGCGGTCGAATACGCTTGAACATTGGTCCCGCGTCAACGCAAACCTCGGTCAACACCAACTCTTCGATGCGATGACTTCGGCCACTGTTTTGGTCTGGGTCTTGAGCGTTACCCACCGCACTTTGGATGACTTTCTCGAGCATGCGAGCGCCACGTTGCGGTTGATACTTCAGCGTATCGAGTGCTTCGTCAGCGTACATGCCGCGGACCAGGTCGGCCACTAGGCGGATTTTTTGGGCGCTCATGCGAGCGCCTTTGTGTGATGCTTTGTAAGTTGCCATTTTCATTGACGCAAGAATTACTTCTTGCCTCCCTTGCCGCTGTGTCCCTTGAAGGTCCGCGTCGGTGCGAACTCGCCAAGCTTATGGCCAACCATATCTTCGCTCACCAACACTTTGATGTGCTTGCGACCGTCGTGGACCATGAAAGTCTTGTTGATGAACTCGGGAACTATCGTGCAAGCACGTGCCCAGGTTTTGATCGGTTCGGTTCCGCCGCCCTCGATCTGTTTCTGAACTTTAAAGAACAGCTTTGGATCGACGTACGGGCCTTTTTTAAGACTGCGACTCATGACGGATAGGTTTCAGTTTTCAGGTTTCGGGTGAAAGGTTTCGAGCAAGCCGGTGACGGCCTAGTGCAGTTTCAACTGGCCATAACGTCGACTCTTACGTCGACGCACGATCGAGCTGTTGCTTGCCTTGCGTCGCTGACGCGTTGAACCGCCCTTGGCACTCTTGCCCTGCGGGCTAACTGGGTGACGACCACCCTTGGTTCGACCTTCACCACCACCGTGCGGGTGATCGATCGGGTTCATGGTTGTACCGCGAACGTGAGGACGACGACCGAGCCAGCGTGACCGGCCAGCCTTACCCAAACGAACCTTCATGTGCTCGGTGTTACCCACTTGACCAATGGTCGCACGGCAACTGCTTGGCACTCGGCGAATTTCACCGCTTGGCAACGCCAACTGAGCCCAATCTGCCTCGCGAGCCATCAACGTGGCATGCGTTCCGGCCGAGCGGCACATCACAGCACCACGCCCAGGCCGCAATTCGATGCAGCAGACACTTGTGCCAAGAGGAATGTTCTTTAGCGGCAGACTGTTGCCAA
Source organism: Rubripirellula sp. (assembly GCA_049680385.1). GTDB lineage: Bacteria > Planctomycetota > Planctomycetia > Pirellulales > Pirellulaceae > Rubripirellula. The sequence goes on from JBAUHR010000754.1 coordinate 8,809, forward strand.
CGGTCGGTGGAGCTTCCGGTCCGTTTTGAACCTTGTCGCCAGCCTTCAAACCCGATGGAGCGACCACATAGACCTTCTCGCCGTCGGTGTACTTCAGCAAAGCGATACGAGCCGAGCGGTTTGGGTCATACTGGACCGAATCGACACTCGCGACGACGCCATCTTTGGCCCGACGGAAGTCAACCACGCGGTACATCTGTTTGTGTCCGCCACCACGGTGACGAGCAGTGATCTTGCCCTGGTTGTTGCGACCACCAGTTTTCTTTTGCCGTTTCAGCAGCGACCGTTCAGGCTTGTAGCCCTTGGTCAAATCAGCGAAGTCGCTGACCGACGCATTTCTGCGTCCGGCGCTGGTCGGCTTGTAGATTCGAATGCCCATTTTGGCAGATCTCAGATGTCAGGTATCAGGTATGGAAATAAACGGTGCAGCTTGCCTTACGGCCTAGAAGAAGTCGATCCGATGATCTTCGTGCAGTTGCACGATTGCCTTCTTCCAATCCGCGGTGCGACCGTATCGCATCTTGTAACGCCGCATCTTGCCCTTGCGGGTCTGAGTGCGAACTTTTTTCACTTTGACACTGAACAGTTCTTCAACCGCGGCCTTGACGTCCAACTTGGTGGCGTCGCGGTGAATTTGAAAAGCGTACTGATTGTTTCGCGAGGCGCGGTGAACACCTTTCTCAGTGACCAGCGGTCGCAGCAAAACTTGATGCGATTCCAACTGAATGCCCTGAGAGGCTTCGGCAACTTCGGCGGTCGTATTGTATTGAGTCATCGTTTTCTACTTCGCTTGTTGGTTTCAGTTCGCCGAGGTATCGTGAACGTTCGCGTTGAAGCTGCCGTCTTTGATTTGGTCCAACGCTTCCCGCGTGATCAACATTCGCTTCGGCTTCAGCACCGACAACGCGTTGAGCTCGCGAACGGGCTGGATAGCAACACCGGCGATATTCCGACCACTCTTGTAAACCGCTGTATCGGTCACTCCGGTCGCAACCAGAGTCGTCACGCCTTCCAAACCCAGAGCCTTCAGAACACCAGCCATCTTCTTCGTTGCAGGTGCGTCGAAGCTGAGCTTGTCGACCACAACAATTTCGCCATCATCGATCTTGGACCGGATCGCCATCCGGGTCGCCAAACGCAACGCCTTTTTATTGAGGCGATAGCTGTAGTCACGAGGTTTGATCGTGCGAGCAACACCACCACCAACACGAACTGGCGATCGCCGACTGCCGGCACGTGCGTTGCCGGTGCCTTTTTGGCGATACATTTTCTTGGTCGTGCCGGAAACCTGGCCGCGAGTTCGCGTATTGTGCGACCCCTGACGTTGGTTTGCCTGGTACATCACCACTGCGTCATGCAACAACTGCTTGTTGACGCGGTTCGCGAGCTGCTCGGTGTCAATCTCGTACTTGCCGACTTCGCTGCCGGTTTCGCTGTAGACAGTTAATGATGCCACTGGATTAGCCTACCTTGTTCGTTTCGGAGATTGTCACAAATCCACCGTTGGGGCCGGGAACAGCACCGCGGACGAGAATCAAGTTGTTCTCGGCATCGACGCGAACCAATTCCAGGTTGCGAGAGGTTGTTTTGGCGTTGCCGTACTGACCCGCCATCCGCTTGCCCTTGAAGACACGACTAGGCGATGCACTCATACCGGTACCACCAGCGTGACGGTGACACTTCTTTACACCGTGCGAAGCTCGCTGGCCGGCGAAATTGTGCCGCTTCATTACACCAGCGAAGCCGCGACCCTTGCTAGTGCCGACGACGTCAACCTTCTTGACTTCGGCGAACTGATCGACAGTCACGACAGCCCCAACGGCCAAATCAGTGCTGCCGCGGAATTCGCGAACAAATCGCTGCGGTTCGCAATCCGCCTTGGCCGAAATCTCGACACCAGCCGACGAACGCTTCTTCGACCGCTTGCTTTCCAGCTTAGCGACGTGACCACGCTCGGACCGCTTCGCCAAGCGGCGCGGCTTGTCTTCGAAACCCAACTGAACGGCTTGATAGCCATCGCGATCTTGACTGCGGACCTGCAGTACATGACAGGGACCGGCCTGAATCACGGTCACGGGGACTGCCCGGCCGTCTTCCAAGTAGATCTGAGTCATCCCGACTTTGCGGCCGAGGATTGATGGT
>JBAUHR010000755.1:0-20247 GCA_049680385.1 Rubripirellula sp.
GGTCGGCGCCGACCATCCACAATCGATGGCATGTGCGGCCTGATATCGGATGTTTCCCGATCGATTGCAGTGCAAAGTTTTGAGTGTTTTGAGTTCAGTGCCATGTTAAAAACTGACGATTAAATCGATCAGACGGGGCGGTAAGTCGCCAACATGCGCAATTTGTTACAAGCTCGTTGAATCAGAATTCGTGCGTATCAACCATTTCAACAGCCTTCTCGATGGCGGCGCCGCAACGGCAGCCCGTCGATTGCATGCTGAACTGTTGAAGTCTGGTGTCGACAGCCGTTTTCATTATTCACCCAGCCAACTGCGGCGACCCGAGTTCGATGCGTCGTTCAGCCAAACCCGATGGAAACGACAGGGATTGGCTGCCCGAGCGATCTCGTATGCGACGTTTCGAAAACGACGGCAAGCTCTGAAGCGTTTGACCCGGCTGCGGCCGGATGGCGAAGAAGTCTTTACGTCGCCCTACGGCGCGCCGCACACGGCGTGGAATCCGACCGATCACGAAGCTGAAATCTTGCAGCTCCACTGGGTCGCAAAATTCTTGGACTACCCCAGCTTTTTTGGTTCGCTTGACCCGGGCCAACCGGTCGTTTGGACGCTTCATGATATGAACGCGTTCACCGGCGGTTGCCACTTTAGCGACGGTTGTGATCGATTCAAAACGGGATGCGGTGGATGTCCCCAGTTGCCGTCTCAGTCGGATTCGGTCGTGACGATCAACGACGCGAGTCGCCATTTCTTTCAAGTCAAACAAGCATCGCTGGTCGGCGCCAACTTGCATGTTGTCGCGCCTAGCCGGTGGCTTTGCGAGGCGGCAAAGTCCAGCCCGATGTTTGCCGGTGCCGGATCGATCAGCCACATTCCGTACGGCGTTCCGGTCGACGATTTTTATCCCATGGACCGCTCGGAAGCTCGCGCCCGTTTGGGAATTGATCCGGACGTGACGTTGTTTTGTTTTGGCGCGATGGACGTCAAGAGTCGCCGGAAGGGATCGCTGCCCATGTTGGAAGCGCTTTCGCACATTGCCGACTTGCCGAATGTCGAAGGGTTGGTTTTCGGTAACGGTGATTTGCCAGAATCGGATCTCCCGCGGCCACCTTTGCACCACATCGGCGCGGTACACGGGCTGCTAGCGCTGCGGACGGCTTACAGTGCCGCGGACGTTTTCGTGCTGCCGTCGCTCGAAGACAACTTGCCACTGTCCGGGCTCGAAGCGATGGCGTGTGGAACGCCGATTGTCGGATTCGACGTCGGTGGAATTCCCGATTACGTACGGCCCGGTCAAACCGGATTGCTGGCTCGCGCGGCGGATTCCGAAGACCTGGGCAAGAAACTGCGTACGATGATCACGGATCCCGGCACGACTGCCCAGCAAGGTTTGCGAGCTCGGCGACTGATCGAATCGGAATTCAGTGCGCCTCGTGAAGCCGCCGCCTATCGAGCTCTCTATACGGCGCTTCTCGATTCGGCATCGGCAACGCGGCCGATGGCTGCCTAATCGGCCAGCAATTCGACTGCCCGTCTTCATCAGCCGCGGGCGAGATGTTCTACTTCTTGGACGCCTCACTTCCGCCAAATTTGCGAAGCCAGTCCATGCTTGACCTCTACGACAAAATCCAAGAAGCCGCCGCATCGATCCGTCAGCAATTCAGCACGGTCCCCAAAGTCGGCATCATTCTGGGTACCGGCCTTGGCAACATCGTCGAAGAAATCGAAATCGAAGCCACCATCGAATACGGTGACATTCCCCACTTTCCAACTTCGACAGCCACCAGCCACCGCGGTCGATTGGTGTGCGGCAAGCTGGCCGGTGTGCCAGTGATCGTGATGGAAGGTCGCTTCCATATGTACGAAGGTTACCCGCTGAAGCAGATCACTTTGCCGGTTCGCGTCTTCAAAGAACTTGGCTGCGAGTTGATGATCGTCAGCAATGCTTGTGGTGGATTGAACCCGTACTACAGCAACGGCGACATCATGGTGATCGAAGACCAGATCAACTTGATGGGCGATAACCCGCTGATCGGAATCAACGACGATCGTCTGGGGCCACGCTTTCCCGACATGTGCGAATGCTATGACCCGAATTGGGTTGACCGTGTGATCCGTATCGGGCGTGACCAAGGACAAGGACTTCACAAGGGCGTCTTCGTCGCAGTCGCCGGGCCGAATTTGGAAACGCGAGCCGAGTATCGATTCCTGCGAACGATCGGTGCCGACGTGGTCGGGATGAGCACGGTTCCGGAAACGATTGTTGCCGTCCACTGTGGACTCAAGACGATCGGTTTAAGTGTGATCACCGACATGTGTTTGGCCGACGCACTCAAACCAGCCAACGTCGACGAAATCATCGCCACCGCAAACGAAGCTGCGCCGCGATTGGTTGCGGTCGTCAAAGGCATCGTCGCCGAAGCTGGCCAAACTAGAATTGCTTAACCGACGGCGACTTGGAATGAACCCGCAAACCGCTGCCGACTTCATCCGATCGATCACTAATCTGACGCCCCAAGTTGCCGTCATTCTGGGCAGTGGATTGGGTGGACTGGCGGACAAGATCGACTCGCCCGTCGTCATTCCTTTCGACCGCATCCCCGGTTTCGGAACGTCAACGGCCAGCGGGCACCGCGGACAACTGGTGCTCGGATCAATCGAGTCGGTTCCGCTTGTCGCGATGGCGGGACGATTTCATCGATACGAAGGCTGGTCGAATGACGATGTCGCTTTTCCCGTCGAGGTGATGAACACGATCGGCGCGTCACACTTGATCGTTTCGAATGCTGCTGGTGGCGTCAGCCCAAAATTTCGCGTCGGTGATATTGTCGTCCTGCAAGATCACATCAATTTCATGTCGGGCGTGTTTGCGAGCGATCAAGTAAACCCCGATTTGCACGCCGCGCCGGCGTATTTCGATCGACCGGCGATGACCTACGACGCGGCGATGTCGCAGGCGGCATTCGAAGCGGCCATCGAATCAGGGTTCGATTGTTATCCGGGTACCTATCTTGCCACCTTCGGGCCAACCTACGAAACACGAGCTGAATACCGGATGATGCGGCGGATTGGCGCCGATGTGGTTGGGATGAGCACGGTGCCGGAAGTGCTGGCCGCATCGCGGCTTGGCATGCGAATTCTCGGTCTTTCGATGGTCAGCAACGTCGCAAACCCTGACAAAGCCGTAAAAGCCAGTCATGACGAAGTGCTAGAGGCGGGAAGGGCCGCAGAGGTTAAGATGGAGGCGATCGTTCGCAAGGTCTTGCAACAGATCCACTCTTCTTCTCTTCAATCACCGCCCGTCTAACACGGTTCGTTCGAAATGCCAGACGATCCAAAATCACGTGCTGCAAAATCAACGAGCTCGGCACACAAATCGACGGGCTCTGCCGCCAAGAACGATCCACTGGCGGTGCCCAGCGAGACCCCGTCGTCCGGTGCGGACATCTTGGCATCGCCCGACTATACGTTCTCGATGTCGGAACTGGATAACGAAGCACTTCGTCATGCGATCCTCTCGGTCGCAGTTTCGCCTGATGATGAAAAGCTGACTCAAGTTCAAATCCTGGGCGCTAACGCTCAGGATCACGCCATGATGCGGATCGATCATCCGGTCCGATTGCAGGTCGATGGTCCGCTTGGCGACTACGCGTTCGCATTGTGTGCCGACCTGGACGTGCGATTGACTGGTTCGGTCGGCCACGGCGTTGCCGAGGGGCTGACCAGCGGCGCCGTTCGGATTCGTGGCAACGCTGGTGTCGGCGCTGGCACGGCGATGTCGGGCGGTACGTTGGCAATCTACGGTTCAGCCAACGATCGCTGCGGCGCGGCGATGCGGGGCGGCAATATCTTTGTTCGTGGAAATGTTGGCGACGAATGTGGCGTCGGTGCCCTCGGCGGAATGATTGTGATCGGCGGCGACGCCGGTCTTCGGCTTGGCGATGCGATGAGCAACGTTACGGTGTTCATCCGCGGGCAGGCAAAATCACTTGCCGATGGCGTCGTCGAAGCTCCGCTGCGCAAACGCGAACAACTGCGACTCGGTCTGCTGTTGATCAACGCTTCGATCCGTGGCGATGCCAAAGAGTTTCGGCGAATCGTTCCCGAAGCAATGTTGCAGGCCGAAGAAGCGAGTCGCGGCGAAGTCAATCCGAACTGGCGTTAACGTCATTCGTCCTCTGGCCATCTGAACCTCTCATGAATATGTCTCCTCGGATTGATCGACTGGCACCGTTGGTTTTTGTGCCACCAGCGATGGGAATGCCCTGGACCTGTGCTCCGGTGCAAACCGGTGGATTTCCGATCCGGCGCGCTGATGGATCGGAGCTGGTTTTGGATTCTCCGCTGTTTTGGTTTGATCCGCCTTGGGATTGGGTTGATGCTGATTCCGCCGATGTGATCGCAGAATCGGTGGCTCAGCGTGGCGTCGTTGTCTCGGCACTGCGGCGTGACCTGTCCGATTCGGAAACACCGTCGGCGCTGCACATCAATCATCGTGCGGGTCGCCGGGCCGATCACTCGGGTGACTCGTGCAAACTGCAACCGTTGCCTCGCATCGTCCCCTACCGCCCCGAACGGTACGGGTTGGCCGCGGCGGACTTCGATGGTGCTTCGATTGTCGATGTGCGTTTAACCGTCACTCGTGACGATACGGGACGGTTTGCCTATTCGCCCGAGCAGATCAAACGATGGGAACAATCATCCGAAGAACGTCCGCTTGCCGGGGGCAGTTGGGCGCCCGCGGCGACCTTCCCGCCCGACGTTCCCGCGATGGATCGGCTGCATTCGAAACTGAATCAAATCCGAATGCTCTCACCTTCGTCGGCCGTGTTCGTGTCGATCTCGCCCTATCGATTGGATCAAGACTTGCCTCAGGTCATTCGGCAGAAACCCGACGGAGTGATCTTGCGAGCCGACGACATTCAGTTCGATGGATTGACATTGGTAGCGATGACACGCCGTGCTCGACAATGGATGAAGCACGAAAACGTTCCCGACATGCCGCTGTGGATTGTGCCGGGTGAAATCACACCCGACGACGCGGTTAAGCTGATCACGTTGGGTGCCTCGGGCGTCGCCATCGATTCCTGGTGCAACGAAATCATCGAATCGGCCGAACAATCCGCCGAACAGTCGGCGGCCGCGCGAATGGGTTTCAAATCAAACCGTTCCACTCCGTCGGCCTTCTTGAACGAACTGGTCCAACATCACTTAGAGGAATCGCTCGAACGGTTCGACGGTCTGTCACATTCGATCTTGCAAGTGCCACACGACGAACGACTCGCCTCGCTGGATGCGACCTGGGCCAATTCGCTAGGACTGCGGCATCTCGCCTTTGGCATAAAAAGCGAAGCAGCCGGCGCCGCAAGGATTAAGTAACCCCGCGACCCTTTCGTAGCTCAGGCTGCCAGCCTGAACAGCAATGATTTTTTAACTCGACTCTTCAACGTTACGACAACAATTCCCCCATCACGTTCCCATGCACGTCCGTCAGCCGAAAGTCGCGGCCTGCATGACGGAACGTTAGCCGCTCGTGATCGATGCCCATCTGATGCAACAGCGTCGCATGCAAGTCATGAACTTCAACGGGCTGTGTCACCGGGTACTTTCCGATGTCGTCCGTCTCGCCATGAACGTGGCCGCCCTTGAATCCGCCGCCGGCCACCCAAACGCTAAAGCAATCCCGATGGTGACCGCGACCCTTGTTGCCTTCTCTGGTGGGCGTGCGTCCAAACTCAGTCGCCCAAACCACCATCGTCTCGTCCAACATGCCTTGTTGTTTTAGATCCGTGATCAAGGCCGCGGTCGGTTGGTCGACATTGTTTGCAAAATCTTTGTGTTCGTTCATGTCGCCATGCGAATCCCAATTCGGCCGCGATCCGGTGTCGATCAGTTCGATAAAGCGAACGCCTCGCTGAGCCAAACGGCGGGCGACCAAGCATTGCCACGCAAAGTCGGCGCCCGGTCCCTTGGTCTTGCGATCGATTCCGTAAAGTTTGCGGATGTGTTCCGGTTCGCTCGACAAATCAAACGCCTCCGGTGCAGACTGTTGCATGTTGAACGCCGTTTGGAACGACTTCATGCGAGCCGCCAAAGCCGAATCGTGGGGGCGGGCGCCAGCGTGCTTGCGATTGAACTGGTCGACCAGCTCGAATTCAAGATCCTGCAGTTTTCCGCTCTCGCCCGGCGACTTTAGGTTGGCGTTTGGGTTGTCGCCCGGAATCACACGAGTTCCCTGATGGAATGCCGGCAGGAAGTCGCTCGCGTAGACCTGAGTCCCACCGTACGGCAGGTGCGGCGCGATGACGATGAAGCTAGGCAAGTTTTGGTTCTCGGTCCCAAGCCCGTAACTGACCCACGAACCCATGCTGGGCCTGGCAAACGTTGGCGAACCCGTGTGCATGCCCAGGGTGGCTTCGGAATGGTCGAAGTGGGATGCCTTCATCGATCGGATCAAGCAAACGTCGTCCATCACGTCGCGAACATGCGGAAACAGATTGCTGACCTCCGTACCGCAGCGATCGTTCTGTTTGGATCCGAACAAGTTGCCCATCAACTTGTCTTTGCCGCTGCCGTCACGCCCATTTTTGCTTGATTTCGGATCGAACGTATCGATGTGCGACACGCCGCCGGTCGCGAAAATCATGATGACGTTCTTCGCCTTGGCGGGAAAGTGAGTTCGCCGAGGCTGAGTCGGATCGTTGCCCGCTTCGGCAGCAAGCAGGTCGGCAACCACACCCGGCATCATCAACGAACTTGCGACCATCGATCGACTTGCCAAGCCGGACGCTGCAACAGATCCCATCCACTCGCGACGATTGGTTTTTCGATTCACCATCATTCACCATCAATCCAAATATAGGAATTCGTTGAGTCGTAGCAGACTGAGCGTCAGGCTGTTCCAGGCACGTTGGTCAGAATCCTTTTTGTCCTTCAGCCGCTTGCCAACCGCACGCAGGTGTTCGGACATCCAGTCGACTTCTTCGGTCGTCGCGGGACGATTCAAAATCGTCAAAAAAGCATCTTCAAGTCGTGCGGTGTCATTGTCATGTCGCGAGACAAATTGCTTGGCGATCCGTTCCGCTTGATCGTGCAAGAAGTCGTCGTTGATAAAGTACAACGCTTGTAGAGCCGTGACAGATTCGTCTCGGCTGCTCGTGCACGTGTTCGGGTCGGGACCGTCAAATGTTTGCTGATAGGTTTGCGCCGTCAGCCGTTTGGTCATTTGATAGACGCTGCGGCGATTGCTGCTGTAACTTGCGTTGAACGGATGGTGCTGGGTGAATTCCCACTTGTCACGTGGCGGAAACGGATACGGTTCCTGTTGGGGCGATAGGTCTAAGTTGCCACCGATCATCAACAAGGTGTCGCGTATCGACTCGGCATCAAGTCGCTGGCGATTGAACCGCCAGTGCAAGCGATTGTCGGGATCCCGGACTAAGTTGGGTGCTAAGTTCTCCGCTGCATCTTGGCTGGACAATTGATAAGTCCGCGAAGTCATGATGGTGCGATGCAAGTGCTTTAGCGACCATCCGTTTTGGACAAAATCGTTGGCCAGCCAATCCAGCAATTCCGGATGACTCGGCGTTTCGCCTCGCAGTCCAAAGTCGCTGGTGCTAGGCACAAGACCTTGCCCAAAGTGCCGTTGCCAAACACGGTTGACGATCACTCTTGCCGTCAACGGATTCGCGGGATCGGTGATCCACTTTGCCAGTTCCAATCGGCCACTGCCTTTCGAAGCCGCATCTTCGGTCAGAGTGTATCCGCCCAGCACATCAGGAAATTTCCGTGGCACGGTCGCGCCGGGGCGATGAGGTTCGCCTTTGATCTGGATCGCTGCGTTAATCGGTTCGATTTCACGAACGGCATAAGCGGTCGGAATCTCGGGCATCTTTTTTAGGAATGCAGCCAACTGGTTGCCAGCGTTTCGGGCTTTCCCAAGCATCCCGTCAAGCTCGTCGCGCATCTTACGTTTCTCGTCGACCGTCGCCGTTTTTTCTCGTTCCGCATTTTCGACCGAATGTTTCTCGCACGCCGCCAATTGCTTAGCGAGTTTCTCTTCGAGCGATCGCTTCTCTTTCGCGAACGGCGCGTAGGCTTTGTCGACTTCCTTTTCTGTGATCAGTGGAACCAAGTCACGTTGCACTTGAAACAACTCGATCCCTGGAAACGGATAACCGGTGCTCGCAAAGATTCCGTAAAGACCGTAGTAGTCGCGAGTCGAGATCGGATCAAACTTGTGGTCATGGCACCGCGCACAGGCGATCGTCATCCCCATCATCGTGCGGCCCACATTGTCGATCGTGTCCTCGATCGTCAAATGCCACGGGTATCGCTCGACCAACGATCCAAACCGACGCGCCATGCCTAGGTAGCCGGTCGCGATGGTTTGACGGTTGCGTTGTTCCAACGAATCAGCCGGCAACAAATCACCCGCCAATTGCTCGGTCAAGAATCGATCGTAGGGAACATCTTCGTTCAACGAATCGATGATGTAGTTGCGATACAGGTAGGCCTGCGGAATGGGGAAGTCCGAATTGTCGCCCGCCGTGTCGGCGTATCGAACCCAGTCCATCCAGTGACGACCCCATCGCTGACCATAGGTCGGACGTTGCAACAGATCATTGACCAGAGTTTCGAAAGCAGTCGCGGTCGCTGATTCATGGTTTGCCGATTTTGTGCTCGCCGATTTTGTAAACGCGGTCACTTCGGCGGGCGTCGGCGGCAGTCCCGTCAAATCGTAAGTCGCGCGGCGAACCAGCGTGGTCGGATCTGCCATCGGCGCGGTCGGCATGCCCGTCTCTTCACGCCGCGATTGCATGAATCGGTCGATCGGATGCTGTGACCAAGCGGCATCTTTGACACTGGGCAGTTCCGCCCGAGCGATCGGTTGAAATGCCCAGTGGCTCGTACCGGCTTCGTCCTGCCCGTCCGCCGTGTCGTCAGCGTTTTCCATCGCTGGCCAATCCGCACCCGACTGGATCCATCGCCGGACCGTTTCGATTTCTTTCGTGGTCAACCGATCGCCTTCGGGCGGCATCCGGTCGTCTTCGTGGGTCGATGTGATCCGCGACAGCAGTTCGCTGTTGTCGGGCTCGCCGCGAACAACGGCGCGCTCGCCCGAGTCGGCTTCGGCAAAGATACTTTGTGATTGATCCAGCCGCAGGCCACCGTTTTGGTCGGCGGTGCCGTGGCATTCGATACAGTGCTGTTGAAAAAGTGGTGCGATGTCGCGGGCGAAATCGACGGTCGGTTCGGCTGCGGCCACGGTCACGCAGACACCACTGAAAAGGGATCCAGCAATCATCGTCGGCAAAGCAAACCAGACGCAAATCTTGCGAGTCATAAGGCGGGCAATCGCGGTCGTTAGGTGGGAAAGTCGAACCCCGATATCATAACTGCATCAGCCACCGCTCGGCATCATCCAGTCTCAAAATCTCTTGCGGCGACGAATCTTGCTGGGCCAGATCAAAGCAGTCCCAGCCACCATGTTCCCAGCGTCAGCCAAGCCGGAATCAGCACAATCCCGGCAAGTGAGGTCGACAACACCACGCGAAGCGCCGTTTCGGTGTCTCGTTCATACAGCCGCACCAACACGATCGGAAACACGGCCGCCGGCATCGCCGCTTGCAGAACAATCACTCGTTGCAAATCGACACTGGCGCCAACCACGCCGACAATCGACAACATCAGTGCCGGCAACAGCAACTGACGGATCGCAATCGCCGACAGCACAATGTTCCGCGATCCGCTCCAGTTCGTGCCACGCAGGAAATCGACAATGATCGCGCCGCTCAGCAGCAGTCCCATCGGAACCGCGCAGCCGCCCAGTTTTCCCAGTGCCGACATGATCGGCGTCGGCACGATCTCAGCACCGCCGATCTGACGCACGACGCTGGCCGTCAACACGGCCAACAACGCCGGGCTTAACAACGCCCGTTTCCAATTGCCGCCCGCCGACCCGCTGATGATCAGGATCCCGATGCTCCACAGCGCCATGTCGACGCCGACGTTATGCAGGATCAACTCGATCACCGCGTCCGGATAAGACTGTTCCGCGATCGGCAGCGCGATGTAGCCGTAATTGCAGATGCCCGTACACAGCGCAAACGCACGTTGTTTCGCGTCGGTATCGAGTCCGATGAACCGGCCCAGATGACGAGCGAACAGGAACGCCACCAAGAACCCCATCGCCGTCATCGCAAATCCAAAGATCGGCGGCGTCCAGGCGGCCGCGGCCGAATCAAATTGCGGGCTGGTCAGAATCCGATGCCCAAAATAGGACGGCAACATCACATTGGCCGTCAAATTCGCCAGTGTCCGGTCAGCCTCCGGTGTCAACCATTCCCGTCGCCGGCAATAGGCTCCCGTCGCCATGATCATGAAAACCCCCAAGACGCTCGTCAAAGTCGGCAGGAGGTTGTGCATCCAGAATCGATTGAAAAGCGGCGAGGGTCGGGCGGATTTGAAAGCGTCGCATCTTAAACCATGCTGCGATTCCTCCCCAGGTGCGGCAATAATCAGCCGAATTCGAGTCCCCCACGCCACCTTCGGACGACCCATTTTGACTGTTTTTCACCGATCCGAACGTGATTCTGGCAATCCTCTCCCTACTCCGCCTTTGACTATCTGGCGTTAGACAATAAAATAGGGCCTAACGCGGTGGCGAGTGCCGCCGCACTGTCCGCCCCGACCATCGGTTCCGGAGGTGGTCAGCCGATGCACCATTCCGGCTGATTGGCCTTCCCGCTTTCGCCGGTCACGAGTCTGGGGTCGTCGTAGACCCTTTTTTTCGAGAGAGAACCATGATTGTGAATCACTTGGCCGGCCGCGTTGCCGATCCCCTGCTTGCTTTTGGTGCGCCTGGGCCGTTGGAGCTTGCGATCATCGCCGGCATCATCCTGTTGTTGTTCGGATCGTCAAAGTTGCCGACGTTGATGCGGAACCTTGGCCGCAGCACGAACGAATTCAAACGTGGGATGAGCGAGTCGACTGACGACGAAGAACCATCCAAGCCGCGTGACGATCGGGCTTAATCGATGTTTGGACTTGGACCATTCGAGATGGTGGTCATCGGCGTCATCGCAGTCGTCCTGTTCGGCGGCAACCTCCCCGAGGTAGCACGCAAACTGGGCGGCAGTTATCGCGAGTTTCGCCGCGGCTTGAACGAGGTCCAGCAACAATTCCGGCTGGCCGAATACGAGGCCAAGAAAAACCTTTCCGTCGACGACAAAGCGTCTTCCAAGAACGCAGAACTCGCCGACGACGAAGACGAACCGGCCGGCCCCCAAGCCCCCAAGTTCACCCCACCATCCTGATCCGGCAACCCAAGCGTTGCCACCCGAAACAGAACCGGAAGGCGGGCTCAACCCCGACCCCCTCAAGGCGACCAAAACCAACGCATCGCCCGAGCCCCGCCGACCTTGCCCACCCTCACTCTGAACGCTACCCTAAAAATCCGAAATCCGGGCGATTAGCTCAGTTGGTTAGAGCGCTGCTTTCACACGGCAGAGGTCACAGATTCGAGTTCTGTATCGCCCATCACGCCGTTATGCTCCGGGTGGAGCGTAGCGGCGTTGTCTTGCAATGAGCCTGCGTTTCGCGGGCTTTTCTTTTCTTCTTGCTCGTCGGCTCCACTCGCTGCGGTTGCCTGCTGCTTCGGGTTTTGCTTCGCATCTGCTTCGGTTTCTGCTTCGCTTTTTTCGGCGGGCGGTGATGCTCCTTCGGCCACTGTTCGTGGCCCGCTCTTTCAATGATCGCTTCAAACCGCGTTCGCAGGTTTGATGCTCGTTTGACCCAAGGAATGACGAACGTGTCACCCGCTTGGGCGAGTTCGTACAAATCTTCCAGATTCGGTCGCAGCTCGGGGAACGGCGGGCACATGCGGCGTCCGCCGCTGCAATCGCCGACAGTCCCAACCCCGACGCCACGGACCGCGTCTTGCGTGCGTCGTGCCGCATCTCCGCAGGCAACGCCCGAGGCAGTGGAGTCATCTTCGATGCTGACGAGGACAATTACCGCGTTCTGACAAACGCACACGTCGTCGGTCGTGTTGGCAATCGCGTCCGACTTGAGTTTGAACACTCGGGATATCGGTCCCGACCGATCGCTGGTCGCGTCGTTCGTTCGCACATCGCTCGCACCACTTCGATTGATTTGGCGATTGTCGAACTTCCGCGATCAGCTTTCCCAGGACCGATGCCTGTTGTGCCGCTTGCAGTAGGTGACGCCCAAAGCAATGGATTGCTGGATGGCGAAACCGTGCTGACGGTAGGTGCCCAAGGAGGGGCCGCCGTCAGCCTGCAGCGCGGTCACGTCGTTCGTCAAACGCGAGGCTTGATCTACTACAAGCCCGAAGCGTTACCCGGTCGATCCGGTTCGCCGTTGTTTAACGACAACGGCTCTCGCGTGATCGGCCTCGTCGCATGGCGAACCGGCGACGGTCACGGACTCGCAATGAACGCCGCCGCCGTTCGCTCCTTCGTTCGCGGCGAAGTCGCGGAAGTCGAAACGGCGTTGCCTGATGACGCGATTCCACTCTGGCAATCGTCAACGATGCTCGTTCTTGTTACAAGCGAAGGTTGCCGACCGTGCGAATTGCAAAAGCAAGCGATCCCCGACGACGTTCGCTACCAGACGTTCGACATCGAGTACGTCAACGAGAAAGGCTACCAAGTCGATTCAACGCCAACGTTCATGGTGTTCGTCGATCGCAAGTTGCAAGAGCAGCGATCCGGCTTGCTTCGCGGCGACCGCTTGCGTGCGTTCTTAGATCGCTGGGGATTTAACGACAGCGAAACCGAAGGCGATGATGCCGACCGTACCGACGACGATTTCAACCCTTGGAACAATCCCAGACGTTGGAATCGCGGCCCAATCCGCGACCGCATAGACAACGCAAAAGACCGCTTCGCGTGGTGGCTAGTCGGTAAGTGGCTTGGGTTCGCTGGCGGTGGAGCGGCAGTGTTGTTTCCGTGGCTGTTCTTTATCTATCGAGCGTTACGCAAGTTGCGTAGTTCGGACGGAGGCGGATGCCCAGCAAACAAACGGCCAACACGGCGACGGTCGTCCAAGCGACCGCGAAAGCCAACAGCAAAACGTCGCAAGACTAACCGTACTTAGAAACCGTCCAATTTCCGGTTCAACTCGGTGCGTTTCGTGTCAATCACGAAATCGCTACACTCGTACTGTGGAATTGGCATGAAACAGGAATGGGCCGAGGTGTTTCAAATGAGCGACAAAGAACTGATTGAGCGGTTGCGGAAAGAGTGTCAAACAATGCGATCGCGAGTTGAAGCGATTTTGAATTGTGAGCAAGCGATCGAGGAATTGATGATGCCAGAAGTCTTTGGTGCCCAATATCGAAGCCTACTAAATGCCGATTGCAGTGATCTTTCCAAGTCAATCGAACTTTGTGATACCGCTCTAGGTGCGAGCGAAGCGTGAGCCACGATTCTCTCTCGTTCAAGGTTGGTGAGTTCCGCTTCACGGACAAGTGTTTGGAGAAAACACCACGGCGAAAACCCACAGGCGAAACATGAACAAGAAACCTGAAAAGACAGTTGGCAGCGTACTGGTGCAGCGACTCGAACGCTTCGCAAAAAAACTCGAAACGGTCGATAGCGTCGATGATCTTTCGACGTTCTTGACCGTTCGCAAAGTCAAGCTGAATCTGAGTCCCGCAGCATTCACCGGCGAGCAAGTCAAGGCGGTTCGAGAGTCGTTGCAAGTCAGCCAAGCCGTTTTTGCTGAATTTCTCGGAGTATCAGTGGGAGCGGTTCGCGACTGGGAACAGGGGATCAACGAACCGATCGGCCCCGTCCGCCGAATCATGGAGGAAATCACGAACGACTTAGAAGGTTGGTCACGACGAATCCGCGAACTTGCCAACGTCACTGCGCGCTGTTGACGATGATTGGTGACATTCGCCAAAGCGATAACTTACGCGTTTTTTCTGATAGTGGCCTGGCGTCTTTGCGGAGCTTTCTCCATGCTATGATGTGCGAGGATTTTCACGCAAATGGATTTCGAGAATGACGGATAGAATTAGAACTTTGGATTTGTTTTGCGGTGTGGGCGGAAGCTCACGCGGGGCGGCGATGGCTGGTGCAACTCCGGTTGCTGGGCTGGATATGTGGGATCTAGCAGCCAACGCCTACCAAGTCAATTTCCCGAGCGCGCAAGCCTACCGAATGAAGGCGAGTTCGCTTAAACCGCAGCGTGTGCTCGATGAAGTTGGCGAGATCGACCTAATGCTCGCTTCTCCCGAGTGCACCGCGCACAGTGTCGCCAAGGGCAAAAAGCCAGGTTGTGAAAAAAGTCGTGGTACCGCCTTTGAAGTCATCCGTTTTGCGAAAGAACTTAAACCGCGTTGGATTGTGGTCGAGAACGTGATGCAGATGCAGCGATGGCCTCGTTTTGACGAGTGGATCACCAAGCTGCGGAAACTCGGCTACCACATAGACTTCGGCGTTCTGGATGCTCGATACTTTTCGACGCCCACTTCGCGCAGGCGGCTGTTCGTCATTTGTGACCGTGAACGCATGCCATCGCTCCCAAAACAAGAGCGAGAAACGGCTAAAACCGTTGCTGGCTTGCTTGGTCGAGGGGAGTGCCCAGAGTCGCCTTGGCCTCTAAGCGAGGTTTATGTGCCGGAACGAGCGACTGCAACAATAGAGCGTGCAGATCGTGCAATTGCGACATTGGGGCGGAAGACGCCATTTATCATGGTGTATTACGGCAGTGATGGGGCAGGTGGATACCAGCGACTTGATCGACCATTGCGAAC
The DNA here is from genome assembly GCA_049680385.1 of Rubripirellula sp. Classification (GTDB taxonomy): domain Bacteria; phylum Planctomycetota; class Planctomycetia; order Pirellulales; family Pirellulaceae; genus Rubripirellula. The sequence goes on from JBAUHR010000755.1 coordinate 14,786, forward strand.
GGTGACCACACTCGATCGGTTTGCGTATGTGCGCCCATCGAAAAGCGGACACGAGATGAGAATGTTGCAACCGAGTGAGCTTGCCGCTGCAATGGGATTTCCCTCGAATCACAAGCTGCCAAAATCGACGCGCCGTGAGAAAATCAAGCTGATTGGCAACGCCGTTTGTCCTCGGGTTATGGCCGAAATCGTTAAGAAACTCACTTCGTAGTGTAGCTTCCAAGAGCGATGACTGGCTTTGGGTTTGCTATCGGGTTTTGTGTCAATCAGGGGATGCGTCCACTTTGACTCTCTCGGAAAGCAAGCCAGAGAAATAGCCGCAATCTGGATCGCTTGGCGTACCAACAACCATCGCTCGATCAAGGCCGCGATTGAAGGTTTCGCAAGATGTCTCAGGCAACAGAACGCAGCTTTGGCATGCAGCCAAGTTTGCGTCTCCGGCGTTTGTTACTTCTGCACAAACCGGATCAGCAGAACACCAGGACGCACGTTCGACTGCGTTCAATACAACATCATGGAAACGCTTGGGATCAGCAAGTCGAACTAGTCCACCCAGGGTGCCCTCCGAGTCTCCAGATGACGTGTAGATCAGGATGCCCGCCATCGGAGCGTTAGAATCCGATGAAACGTAGAGCCGTTCGCGTAGCGACGCCGTGCTGTAGCCACACTCAAACACCAACTGATTGATGACGATATGAGCGAACGTATGGACCAAAAGAAATCGTGATGCCCATTCCATACTCACACCGGAAACGGGTTGCAGGTCAAATCCAAGCTGACCCATTCGACCGAGATAGCTTGAGTCAACGGTGAGACGTTGGACAAGCCACTCGTGGGAACGCGATTGCCATTCTTTCAGTTGCGTCTCGTCAATTTCAAAATATAAGCCTTCGCCATAGACCACGGTGCCAGGAAGCCACTTGTTGCCGGTTTCCGGTGGCGTGCGGAATAGCTGATTCAATGCAGCGTCACCGACTTCCGAGGGCAAACCCGTCGTTGGTCGGCTCCGAAATCGGTCGAATCCGTGGAACACTCGTGTCTCACGAAGTTTCTCGACCAGTACCATCTTTTGTAGATAAGGTTTAAGACCCGTTGGAACACTTACCGATCTACTTCGCAAGTGATCGTCTTCGTTCTCAACTGCACGAAGCACGTTGAACTCAACTCGGCGAAACTCCGTTTCGATTGCCTCAGGTTCAGCAGGAAGTTCGCAGTCTCGTTGCCCGATGGGGGTATCTGAAAAATACTCCTCGATTGCATTTTCAGCTTTCGACTTGGCATCGTCCTTGTCAGATATCAGCGAAGATAATTCGATTGCGTTGTCTACTTGCAACTTGACCTGCGACCACTCCATCCCGACGGATCGCATTGTTTTGATCGCGACAACAAGGTTCGTATCGTTGTCAAGCATCGCGACAATCTCGTCAGTTGTTGCATCCTTCTGCCTTTGAATAGGAATGAAAACTGATGTCTTAATTTTCGAGTAAAATACGTTGGTTGCATTGATAAGTGTTGCAACCATGTGCTGATCGCACGGTTCGTAGCTATCCGGCCCCAACCACGGACGGCGACCCGTGCATGTGCCACCATTGGGATCGTTCATTCTCTTCGCGATCTCCTTTGTTAAGTCGGACTCCATCTCGCCGGCAGCATTGGTCTCGTGCGACATCGCGCGACCCAGGCCCTCGCCTCTCACGTTACACGTCGCACAACTCACACGAATCGACGCTAAATCAGCCGCCCCCGATTCGCTCAGTCTCAACTTGCCGTTGCACTCCTGGCCCGCCTTGATTCGTTGGCAGCCAATCCAGTGAGTCCACGGAAAGTCATCGAGGTGCCCGTTAGGGCAAATCGAAATGAAACGCACTTGGTTCATCGTTCCATACTGGTGCGACTCCTCGCAAGTTGGACGTTTCCCGATATGAAACTCGGCTTGTCGCATCGACGAGCAATTGCTTTGGCCGCAAACGAACGAAGACGGAAACCGAAGAGTGGGGATTCCTAAGTAGAGGTTTGGATTGATCTCCTCTCCGCCTTCTCGCTGCCGATCCGTCGTTCGGTAGTCGGGCGGCGTCATGAAATAATCCATCGCCAAGCTTTGCTCAAGTCGCCATTCTCCAAAACGGAATTCGGCGATTTCATCTGGGCGTTTCGTTGGCCTACCTTCGCTGTCGGGACGGTGGAACCAATAATCGAGACCGCACACAAGAAGTGTCGTCCCATAGCGATCAACGATCAGCGAACCTGGTCCAAAAGTAGTGATAAGCTGATTCAGGCGAATTGCACTTCGACTCAACGATCCGACTCCGTTTGGTAAAACTTGGTAATCATCAATTCACCGCTTCCATCAACTTGTCGCAAACTTGACGGCACTTCAAAACTTTCACGCTTCATCGCAGTCTTCACGAACTGCCCTGGCCAACGCAGCAACACCGAGTCATCCGGGCCAAGTGGTATCTTATCCCACTGGTCGCGTTCGATGCTCCATCGCCTTTTCATTTCCAAAGCGATTCGCTCGATCGTTTGCTCTGCAGCAGCGGCTTGTTCTGGTCGATCTTTCTCGACGGTTCGACATCGCGCTATTAGCAAATCCTTCGCAGCATCGAGACCCGTTGCATAGTCTACATATCGTGGCTTTCCAGTCTTTGGCATTGTTAGGCGCGCATAGACCAACATTGCGCCGATGACACCGCGCTCTAGACTCGATCGGGAAAAGGGAGTTGCGGACGTTGGCTCGACTTGTTCGTATAGTCGATTGTGGTAGCTATAGAACTGCTCGAAATGCGACTTGTCTCGAATTTTCGTTGGGCTGTAAAGCGTAAATACAAGCCCCGGTCGGTCTTGCCATCGTCTGCCAACACGACCAGTGACCTGAATGTATTGTGCTGTGTTCTTCGGTTGTCCTACCACGCACATCAACGACAACCGGTCAATGTCCACGCCAACTTCAATGATGTTGGACGCAAGGCAAGCATCGAGCGGCCTTTCACGACCCTTCTGTTGTGGGTATTCGTTTGCAAGCCTATCGAGCATGTCGATGATCTCATCCTGTTTCAATCGGCTACTCAACTCCACAACTCGGGGATCCTTACGAAAATCGACCGAATCACGCCATTTCAAGAATTTCAGGCGTGCTTTTACGTCGCCTTGGAAAAGAGTTGCTGACCCTCCAAGCTCTCTCAAACTGTTGAAGAAGATGAGATTCGTCCACCAAGGGTCGCGGCGATCCTTGTCGATGTAGGTCTGAGCGTTCATAAACAACGATGAGAAAATTCGCACCTGGGTCGTTTGAGACGACACAAAATCAGGAGCATTGACACCGACATACATTCGACCGGGCAATAGCTGCTTCGTATTCGGATCAGCCGCGTATTTGCCGAAGAAACTGTCTGAAATATCAATTCCAGGTGGCGGGAATAGCGTGAACTGATCCCGAGCGAACACAGATTTGATCTGGTCGCGTGCGCCGCGAATCGTGGCTGTCGAGCAAACGATTTTTGGCTTGATAGAGCATCCAGAATCGAACGTGCAAAGCTCGTCAATGATACTTTCGTACAATCCGAACAGGGTGCCGAGTGGCCCAGCGATTAAGTGCAACTCATCCTGAATGATTAGATTCGGTGGTCGCCGCACAACGTCGCCGTTCTCGCCTCGGCCAAACAACGATCTTGCATCGGGGCGATAAGCCAGCACTGCGAACTTGTCGGCAGTGCCAATCACAAGAGAAGCTGGGTTTTCGTACAACTGCTCATCAACAACCACGACGGGTAGGCGGTCATTGAACTTGCATTTTTTGTCGGAACAACAGAGTTGCGGCACATTAGCAACGTCTTTGATCCCCTTCAGTTTCTCCGATTGCCACGCTCTTTGATCCCAATTCCTCGGCCTAGGCAAGTCCTCAGCTCGTCCCAACGCGGCCCGACACCACGGACACTCTGTCAAGATCAGCGGGTTCGTTCTTTGGCTCTTGTTCTCGTTGCGGTAACTGGTAATCAGGTCTCGTGCCCGTTCATTCTTGTTCGGTGATCCTTCTCCCCCAATCCAAAGACCCAAAGAGAATTCGCCGCCCGCCAATGATTCGCCTTTGTCGATTTGCCGTAAGCACTCCATCGAACATATCAACGCCGCTGCACGTTGGAACTGCTGAGTCGTCAACATTCTCAGCGTGTAACGCATGATGACGTTGGTTCCGTCTTGTGGTATCTCGTTTGGGTTTTCCTTTTGCCGAATCCGACCGATAAACATCGAATAGGCGGCAACACCGAGGTACGCTTCCGTTTTACCGCCGCCAGTAGGAAACCAGATCAATTCAACATTTGATCTCTGCCGGGCAAACTCTTCGCTATTGTTTTCGTCCACGAACTCAGGAACATTCATCAGCAGGAACGCAAGCTGGAATGCACGCCAGTTGCCGATTCGGTCGCTATCGAATTCGCCACTGTCGAGAAGCTTGAACGGAGTGACACACGTCCCCTCCGGTTCCACACGCCCACGGGTTCCCGAATTCGCGTTGAATACCAACGGTCGATGCTTGACTGACTTTGTCGCCAACTGTTGCATCACCATTGATTTGTTCGCGAGACGGAATGCGTGGAGCGCGTCGGGGTCACTCTCAAGCTTGGCAAGCCCGTTGGAGATTCGGAGTAGCACAAGCTCGCACACATCAAGATGCTGGCCGGCAACGGTCTTGTGTGTGGTACCAAGACTCGCAGTGTCCGCACGTTGGTCTTTAATCCACGTGCCGTAGACATCGACCAGCCGCTGCAGTTTCTCCCACGTCTCGTTCGTTCCGTCTTTCTGAAGATTCGACAACTCGATCATAGAAAATCGCAACGGCGAACCAGAATCCTCGATATCCGGCGTCATGCTCGCAGTCTCGGTAACCGGAAGCACATCAGCAAACACGCTGTTGATTTGCTCATCAATGGTTGTCCACCCAGCCGCACAATTATGACCGATCCCCCATGTCTTCGACTTGCTGTAGAGAAGTTCGAGCGACTTCTTTTCATCATCGTCCACGGTTTGGGGTGGCTCTGGGTAAGGCTGAAAGGTCGCTCCACCCGTGCAAGTCACCTCGAAGAAACTCTGGAACAAAGAAGTTGTGGTTTCGGTAGCCCGAGTTCCTTGGGTTCTGTTGGTGAGAGTGATCGTCACCAACCAGTCGTCGTCTGACTCCAATCGCCGTGACCGATACGAAACCTCGAACTGTAGAGGGTTGTCGTCGGAAACGGGAACCTGTTTACGATCAAACGGATTCGCATTCATTTCTCGTTGTGAGAAGTCCATACAACAATCATTCGGGAATGCATCGTGGCGAATGTGACCACGCATCTGAATATCGTCTCTCCCCTCAACCTGCTTAATCAACGAAACCGGCGTGTAACGACCGTTAATCGGCATGGCAGTGTCAGATGTGTCTTGCCAATGAAACGATCGCTTCCGAGGCAACTGAACTCGAACGC
>JBAUHR010000756.1:0-8574 GCA_049680385.1 Rubripirellula sp.
TTCATCAACGGCGAAACGAATCTAATTATTGATCCACTCGATCCCTTTCGTTTTGGCATCCCCTCTCACTCAACAGTAAATTCGAGTTCGATCAAATGTTAAATCCATCGAGTGTGTTTTCGGGGTGCATCCCGGCGCTGATGACACCGTGTAGCGAAGACGGAACGCCTAATTTTGAAGCGCTCGTTGCCAAAGCGACCGAGCTTGTGGGCTTGGGCATGCGGGCGGTTGTGTACTGTGGCTCGATGGGCGACTGGCCGTTGTTAACAGACGATCAGCGTCAGGAATGCGTGCAGCGTCTGGTCGACGCCGACGTGCCGGTAATCGTCGGAACCGGTGCCCAGAATTCTCGGATCGCCGCCCAGCACGCTAAACATGCCAAGGACGTCGGCGCCGCCGGCTTGATGGTCATTCCTCGTGTGCTCTCGCGTGGCTCGTCGCCGACGGCACAGCACGCCCACTTTGCAGGCATCCTGAAAGCAGCAGGCGATCTGCCATCGGTGATCTACAACAGTCCCTACTATGGATTCGAAACCAAAGCCGATCTGTTTTTCCAGCTTCATCACGAATATCCCCACTTGGTTGGCTTCAAGGAATTCGGCGGCGCGGATTCGTTGACGTACGCAGCCGAACATATCACCAGCGGATCGCCTGATTTGACGCTGATGGTCGGCGTCGACACACAGGTGTATCACGGCATTGTCAATTGCGGCGCAGTTGGCAGCATCACCGGCGTCGGCAACGCATTGCCGACACAGGTACTAGCACTTGTTGAACTATGCCAAAAAGCCGCTGCCGGTGACGCTGTCGCTCGCCAGTTGGCACGCGAACTCAACGATGCACTTCACGTTCTGTCGGTCTTTGACGAGGGCCCCGACCTGGTGCTGTACTACAAGTATCTGATGGTGCTTGAGGGCAACACCGAATACGAATACCAGATCTATGGCTCTGATCGCTTGAGCGATAGCCAGCGGGTGTTCGTCCGCGACCAGTGGCAACTGTTTCGCAACTGGTGGTCCACTTGGTCGGGTGCGAATTCGATTGACAGTCTCGCCAAAACCAAATCATCAACGCGCGCATGACAATGTCAAACAAACTCGGCGGATCCGGTTCGCTGGCATCACCGGAAACCGTCATTGTTGTCGGTTCCGGCGTCGTTGGATTGGCTTGCGCGCATTACTTGACCGCAGCCGGTTTAAAAGTCACCGTCGTTGACAAGGGATCAATTGCCAACGGCTGTTCCCACGCAAATTGCGGCTATGTCAGTCCCAGCCATGTGTTGCCGCTGACCGAACCCAGTGCGATCGGTTTGGCAATCAAGTCGCTTTTCAATCCGCGTTCGCCATTCCGTGTCAAACCAAGTCTAAGTCTCGCCCAGTGGAAGTGGTTTTGGCAGTTCACGCGGCGCTGCACGGAACGCCAAATGTTAACGGCAGGCGCGCAACTAAAATCCATTCTTGATTCGTCAATGGCGGAATACATCCATTTGATGGACCAGGAAAAGTTCGCGTGCGAGTGGAAAACCAACGGACTGCTTTTCGTTCTGCAAAGCGAACGAGGCATGGAAAGTTTTGCTCGGACCGACGATTTTTTAACCGAGCATTTTGGGCTCGCCGCGCAGCGAATCGAAGGTCACCAGTTGCCCGCGTTTGATGCGTCGCTGAAGTCCGGTTTAGAGGGTGCCTACTACTACGACGACGATGCCTCAGTGCGACCTGATTTGTTGAACCAAAAGTGGGCCGAAAGGCTACGGGATCGAGGCGTGCGATTCAGAGAGCAGTGTGAAGTCAAAGAAATCAAACGAGATGGTAGTCGGATTGCTTGTTTGAAGACCGATGACATTGACCTGGAAGCAGACCGATACGTCTTCGCAACCGGAGCCTGGAGCCCGATGCTTGGCAAAGGTCTGAGGTGTCACATTCCGATTCAGCCCGGCAAGGGGTATTCGGTCACGATGTCAAAACCTGATCCGTGCCCCAAGTACCCGATGCTGTTTCCAGAACACAAAGTCGGCGTTTCGCCATTCGATCACGGATACCGCCTGGGATCGATGATGGAGTTCTGCGGCTACGACGAATCCATTCCAAGCTGGCGAATCGATCAACTCAAACGTTCAGCCGAACCGTACCTCGTTGCGCCACATACCGATGGACCACAACAAGAGTGGTTTGGATGGCGGCCGATGACTTGGGACAGTTTGCCGATCATTGGTCAGGTTCCTAGCACGCCCAATGCCTTTTTAGCCGCCGGGCACAATATGCTGGGGCTTAGCTTGGCGGCGGCGACCGGCAAACTGATCGCTGAAATGATCCAGGGGCGTCCCACACACATCGACGCCGCATCGTTTTCGCCCGATCGCTTTTAGTTTTATTGAGCCAGCGGTCGAAACGCTGTTCTCTATTTTTTAAACAGCCGTCCTGCTTTTCCGACCAGCTTCAAGTAGTGGTCGCTCGGCAATCCTTCGTACGTCAGAAATTTTGCGCCGTCACCCACGGGTGGTTCGTTGGTGCATTTGAAAATCGCCGTTCCTTCGTCAACTTCATCGAACATCGCAACGTATAACATCTCGCACCCGGCACGTTTCGCGGCTGTGATCTGGGACCACAGAAAATCACCTTTCAAACGAGGAATGGCGTCAAGCTTGTCGCCGGTCAGGTTGTGCCAACTGAAGCCCGGAAACACGACCGGCAGGTAGTCGATATCCCGATCGTCGCACCACCGGATGTCCGGCCGCCAGAGTCTGTCGGCATGGCGATTCACTTCGTCGATGGTTCGATAACGCCCGATCGTCCACGGGCTTAGAATATCGGCTAACTGTAAAACCTCGTGCAGTTCCGGATCGGCAACAGAGTCTCGATCCATCGCCCGCCACCCCGTGGGAACTCCCAACATCACGGCGCAACCGTCGCTCTTGAGGAACTCGATCAGCGTCCGACATTCGGCCAGGGAATACTCGCGAGGCTTGCTTCCGTCATCGAAACCGACGCCCCAAACGGCAACGACTGGTTTGCCGTTGTGAAATTGATAGGACGAGTCTTCGGTGACTTTCTGATCCCGACGAAGCTGAATCCAATCATCTTGAACAATCTTGGTTCCTCCGGTCGCCAGCCCCGACAAGTCATACATCACGGCGTAGCTGCGATCTGAAGTTGCGGCGCCTTCTCGCACGTGGCTTAACACGGTGTCTTTGTGACGCTTGACCGAGCCATCGTGGAGCCCATTGGCGAATCGTTGCAGGAATGAGCCGTCGATTCCGTAATCGCGCATCCATCGGAAATGCCGCAGGACTGTCTTGCGGTTGCCACTGCTGAACACTTCCGCTGAGCTGCCATCGGCGAGTTTGAATCCTGTCGCGAAGCGTTCGTCTTGGTCAAGTTCAGAAACATCAGGCCACAGGTCGACCGTCACGTTGCCTGGCGCAAACTCTTTTCGTCGGTTCTTTGACCAGTGTGTCCATCCAAGATCCGCACCGTCGCCCTCGCAGTTGAACCAGCCCTGGTAACCGACCATGACTTTGCCGGTCAGCGTGTGGTGGTCGACATTCTGGGCAGGCTCCGCCGCACCGGCCGAGTGCGTGCTGACAGCGATGGCGAATACAATCAGTATTTGAAGTGCGTTTTTCATGTTGATGACTTTGGTGCTGAACGTCGTTCGATTTGCGAGGAACAGATCAGCATTGATTGCGTAAGAGAGACGAGCCAAACGGTTGCGACACCTTTCAATAGTCTAAGATAAACAGGCTTTTGATGCTGTCGTCGCTTTCGTCACGTCACCCATTGGCAAAGTGTTTTTTCAACGGACCACAGAATTGACTACCATGTTTCACCGCCATTTGCACTGGTTGATATTTGTTTGCTGCCTCGTTTCGATAGCGTCGGTTGCCGATGCCCAAACGCTGCGGCATCCGCTGGCGATGGAAGATCAGTTGAAACATGCTGGTGTCGACTACCTTGCCGATCAAGCACGGTTGCGGGGTGATCCCAAACGCGGTGCGTTGGTGTTTTACAAGTCAGCGGCGGCCTGCGCAACGTGCCACCTAGCTAGCGGGAAATCGTCACCGCTGGGACCGGACTTGGCGACCGTTGGTGAAGTGACGGACCAGCATGTGATCGAATCCTTGCTCTATCCGTCGAAAGCAATTCGCAAAGGCTTCGAGACTCATTCGGTGCTATCGGTCGACGGTCAGGTTCTCGTTGGCATGATCAGCGAACGTGATGATGAATCGATGACGATGCGAATCGCTTCGGATTTGAATCGCGACAAAGTGATCTCGATGGGCGACATCGAAGCGGTGCGGAAGAACGACCAGTCGATGATGCCCGATGGTTTGGTCGCGTCATTGATCACCCAGCGTGATTTTCTTGATTTGGCTTGCTACGTCATGACAGTGGCTGCGGGCGGTCCCGAGGCAGCGAGTGAATTAAAGCCGAGCCCAGAGCAGCTTGCCGTTAAAGACGACACCGAGAATCTGGATCACGCGGGGATCGTTAAGAAACTAGGCAAACGCGATTTCGACGAGGGCCAGGCGATCTATCACGGTTACTGTTTCAATTGTCATGGCAGCGACGGGAACACGCCCTCATTGCCAACTGCCCGAGCGTTCGGGACTCAGAAACTGCGTTTCGGTGCCGATCCCTATCGAATGTTTTTGACGCTTTCGCACGGCAACGGGTTGATGGCACCGATGTCACATTTGACGCCCAAGGAACGGTATCAGGTCGTGCATTATTTGCGCGAACAGTTCATGAAGCCATCCAATCCGGACTACTTTAAAGTCAACGCCGATTACTTGGCCGGACTTCCAAAAGGCACCGAGGATGGAACCAAAGTTGCCAATGTTCCGCGCGACTTTGGGCCAGCCTTGGGTTCGCAACTTCGCCGAAAAATCAGCAGCGCACTAACGACACCACTGGGCGAAGTCACGATTTCTTACAACTTGCACACGATGGACCAAGCCGGAATTTGGAGCGGCGGTTTTCTGGATCTGACTCAAACCCAGCACGTTCGCGATCGAGGCGAAGGGACCGCCAATCCCGAAGGCGACGAAATCTCGGCGGCCGCTGCGTGGCGATGGGGGCACGACGGAACGCTGGACTATCCCACCGACGTCCTGTTGCCACGCGGCCCCATGCCGTCGCGATGGATGCAGTATCACGGTCGCTACCAATCGGGCGAAACGGTGGTCTTGAGTTATTCGATCGACGGTCGGCGTATTCTAGAACTGCCGCGATCGAACCAATCCAGCGGTGTTACGCATTCGCTACATCTCTCGCCCGGCCGATCGCTGATCTTGTGCGTCGCCGATGATTTTGCACCGGTTCAACAATCCGGTCGGGATGCGTTGTCGATTGTCGGAAACGAGATCGCTTTGACGCTTCGCGGCGATACCGAGGGAGCCGTTTGGTCAGTCGATGATCAGAGCCGATTGACGTTGACGATTCCCGCCGATCAGCAGGCTCGCAACCTAGACATTGTGCGATTATGGGGAGCACCGTCGCAGCAGTTGATTGAAACCGTCCGCAATGATTCACGCGAGCTTCAGAGTCCGTTGCCACAATCATTGACCTCTGGCGGCGGCGTTGTTTGGCCCGACGAAGTCAAAACGGTCGGGACGCTTGGAATGGAGACAGGCGGATACGTTCTGGACACTTTGACGTTGCCCGATGCGACGGGATCGAATACTTGGTTTCGCACATCGGCGCTCGACTTTTTACCTGATGGCCGAATGGCCGTCGCTACCTATGGCGGCGACGTTTGGGTCGTTTCAGGAGTCGACGACAGCTTGCTGGATCTGCGATGGAAACGATTCGCCGCCGGTTTGTATGAACCGTTCGGGCTGAAAGTCGTCGATGGTGAAATCTATGTGACTTGCAAAGACATGATCACCAAGCTGCACGATCAGGACGACAATGGCGAGGCGGATTTTCACGAGTGCTTCAGTGCTGACACCGACGTATCCGTGAACTTTCACGCCTTCAATTTTGATTTGCAAACTGACGACGAAGGAAACTTTTACTACGCCAAGAGTGGGCACGGAGCGGACTCGGATTTGCCGGGCGTTGTGTTCAAGATTTCGTCGGACGGAAAACGTCGTGAGGTGTTTAGCACTGGCTTTCGAACGCCCAACGGAATGGGAACGATCCCCGGCGACGACTCCGTTGGTTTTCGGATCACCAACAGTGACAACCAAGGACAATGGACGCCAGCATCAAAAATCAATGTGCTAAAGGAAGGCGGCTATTACGGTTGGGTGCCGACTTACTCGATTCCCGGAATGTGGGAGCCCGGCGGTGGAACAATTGACATCACGAAAGTGAAAACGCCTGACCGGTTTGATCCGCCGTTGGTTTGGATGCCACAGGAATTTGACAATTCGTCGGGCGGACAACTGTGGGTCAACGATCCGCGTTTCGGACCGCTTTCAGGCCACCTGCTGCACACCAGCTTTGGTAAAGGATGGATGTCGTATTTGATGATCCAGGATGTGGGAGAAACCGCGCAGGCAGCGATCATCAAATTGCCGCTGAACTTTTCGACGGGCATCATGCGTGCGCGAGTCAATCCGGCCGATGGCCAAGTCTATGCAACCGGACTGCAAGGCTGGAACGGTGGCGGGCGAGTGGGTTTGGCCGACGGTGGAATTCAACGTGTTCGGTACAAGGCCGCGCCGTCGCCGATGGTGGTCGATGCTCGGGTCGTTTCCGGGGGCTTGGAATTGGACTTTAACTTGCAACTCGATCACGAATCGGCAACGAATGTCGGTAACTACGTCACAAAACAGTGGGACTATCTTTGGAGCCGCAACTATGGATCGGACCAGTACATTCCTGGCACCGATCGCTTGGGAACGGAAGTCTTGGAAATTGAATCGGCAACGGTCCAGCCAATCGGCGAAAGTTCCAACGGTTGGCGAGTTCGCTTGTCGGCCCCCGAGATTGGCCCGGTCGACCAATTGCATCTGGTGCTGCATTTGAAAGACGTCAACGGTGCTGCATTCGACGAAGAAATTTACTGGACGATCAACGCGGTGCCATCAACCAAATGATCGTCACCGTTTCATCGACAGAGATCTCAGGCGATCAAAAATCTCGGAATGGGCCGCGCGGCTCGGCGGCTTCCATTTCATCGTGCCAGTTTGTGTAGCGCTCTTTCACCATCTCGAGCACGTCGGGATGGGACTGTGACAAATCATTTCGTTCGTTGATGTCAGTTTCCAAATCAAACAATCCGCCTGCGTCACCCATTTTTACCCACTTCCATTTGCCGACCCTTGCTCCCAACTGGTCTCGCCGCTTCCAGAACATTTCTTTTCGTGGCGACGGCGTCTCGCCGCGAAGTGTCGGCCACCAATTGAATCCGTCCAGTGTGATGTCGGAGGGCAAATCGGCGCCGGTCGCTGCTGCGAGACTGGGCATCAATTCGAAACTCGATAAAAACTCGTCGTTGACCGATCCCGACTTCACTCCACCACCCGGCCAACGAACGATGCAGGGCACTCGAATGCCGCCTTCCCATGTTTGCCCTTTGCGCCCTCTCAAGGGCGAGTTGTCTGCACCGCCGCTGCCTCCGTTGTCTGAAAAGAAGATGACGATCGTATCATCAAGAATCTGTTTTTCCTCAAGCACGTCCAGCATCTCGGTGATCGCGGCGTCCATGCAGGTCACTGCCGCACGATAGTCGCGGCGTCTCGCTTCGGCGGTCGCCAACGTTGCGGGCGATCCGTAGCGGTGGTTGGTGGAGATTTTGGTTTCTGTGTCCACCGGCGGATACATCTTTTTGAACTCATCCGGCGCCTGCACCGACGATCGAATTTCCGGATCGAGTGCTGACGAGTTGTGCGGTGCGTTGAATGGAACATAAAGAAAGAAAGGCTCTTTGGCGGCATGTTCGCCAAGAAACCGAACGGCTTCCCGTTGAAACAGATAGGTGCAGTAGGTTCCCTTGTCGTCTTCGGTTGGCAACCGATTGCGAACCATGCACGGAACGCCGTACCGCTGGTGCGTGAAGTAGTCGATTCCTGTGTTGACGATGCCGTAAAAGTCATCAAAGCCGCGCGACGTCGGCAAGAATCGTTTCAATGCCCCAAGATCCCACTTGCCGTAGATACCGCTCTTGTAACCCACCGTTTTCAACACCGCCGGAATGATCACTTCTCGCTCGTCCATCCCGCCGATACGTTCAAATGTGACGGCGTACTCGTCCGGCGAATACTTGTAACCATAGTCCGGCGCTTCGTTTCGAATCATGTCGTATATTCCGTTGCGCTGCGGGTATCGTCCCGTCAACAGACTGGCCCGCGACGGAGTACATGCCGGCCACGACACATAGAAATTGGTCAGGCGTGTTCCCTCCTGGCACAGTCGGTCGAGCGCTGGCGTGATGATGCCGTTGCCAAGTTCACCCAGGTCGTTGTATCCCTGGTCGTCTGAAACGATCAGCAGAATGTTAGGACGCTCGGCCGCTTGGCTTGGCATTGCAATTGCGACTAAAACACAGGCAATCAACAAGCACTTCGTTCTCATCGCTCACTCTCCTGATTCATTGTCTCTGTCTCGGCATTCTGAATTCGTAGCG
>JBAUHR010000757.1:0-5356 GCA_049680385.1 Rubripirellula sp.
GAGTACCTGGTCGAATCAATGCGTGCCCAATTCACCAGCCGTCCCGCACCATCGCTCCTGCCTGACACCAACGATCTGAAAACAGCCGCAGCCTAATTCATCACACCGGCCCGTGAACGGTTACCCACTCCGGCAACAGAGGCACCGTCATCACGATACGGTTGAATGCGAAGTAGGTAGGTCTTGCCATCGCGATTTCTTGCCTCGCGTTCAAGCGACTTTGACGTCACTAGAACTTCGCGAACATCATCCAACAAGTTTGCCACGTCCAAGTTACTGGCGATATGCTCAATCGGTCGCCCAATGTCTTGCGGCATCATATAGAAGGCTTCGCCGATCGCGGGCGTGAACTTTCGAATCCGCAACTCGGCGTCCAAAAAGATCGTGCCGATTTGAGTGCTAAGCAGCAAGTTGTCCATGTCCGATGTCAACTCGATCAGCTCTTGGATCTTAAGTTGATGCTCGACGTTGACGGTGTGCAGTTCTTCGTTGACGCTGTGCAGTTCCTCGTTGGTGGATTGCAACTCTTCATTCGAGGCCACCAACTCCTCATTGGTCGACTGCAACTCTTCGTTACTCGTTTCAAGCTGCTCGACGGTCGACTGCAGCGATTCTCGCAAGAACGCCAATTCACGCTCCAGCTCAACCACCCGCTCGCTCGAGTAGCCATCGTCACTTGGCGAAACAACATCGATTGACGATTCTAGGTCAGACGGATCTGCATCCCGTTCCAAAGACACAAGAATGTAGTTCTCGGACGACTTCTTGTACGGCTTTGCCTTGATCCGCATCCGAACCTTCGTGCCGCCAATGGTTACGGGCACTGCCTTCATGACGACTGGCTGTGAATCCGCTCGAACTCGGTGCAACGCTGAACTTAACGCCATGCGCAATTCTTTGTTGACCATGCGCAGAACGTCAAGCGTTGCCTTTCCCTCGGGCTGTTCTAGTAGCTCTCTCGCATCACCGAACGAATGCACGAGCGCTCCGTTGGAATCGATCAACAAGCTTGGTGGAACATAGTCTCGCAGCAGTTCCTCGTGCACTTCGGGAATCAAGAACCCGGATCCAGACTTAGTCGCGGTTGCAACAAACGCAGCCCGCGACCGGATGATCTTTTGCAAAGGCTGAGAATAAGTTTGCTGTTCTGAATTTGCCAAACGTACGTCGCGAATCTTGCAGAAAATCCGCCATTGCAGATCGATCACTTCGAATTCGTCGGCCGCCTCAGCCAAGCTTTCGCTAGGACCAAGAAACAAGTACCCGCCAACACGCAACCCAAAATGGAACAGCGCGATTACCTTCTTTTGCACGTCCGGATTCAGATAGATCAGCGCGTTTCGGCAACTGATCAAATCCATCTTCGTAAATGGCGGATCGCTGGTAATGTCGTGCGGCGCGAAAATCACAAGTTGGCGAATCGCGGTGGATACGTGAAACAGATCCTGTGAACGAGTCAAGTAGATTTCACGAAACTCGGGCGGCAAAGTCTGTGCAGTATCCGACGAGTAGACACCTGCGTTGGCGATTTCCAACGACGTTTGATGAACATCGGTGGCAAAAACTTTGATGTCGACGTCTTTGCGATCGGGCATGCCTTGTTGACACGCATGCGCAATCATCGCTAGCGAATACGCTTCCTCGCCAGTCGCACAAGCGGGCACCCACATCCGCAACTGTCCCTCGGGATCGCAATTCCGCAGCAGATTCGGAATGACATCCTCGCGGATTCGCTTGAACGCCATCGCGTCACGAAAGAACTGCGTGACTTCGACTAGCAGGTCGCGAAACAGTATGTCGGCTTCACCCGAGTTCGCATCGAAATAGGCGAGGTACTTTTCAAAGGTGCCGCATTGCGTCATCTGGATTCGACGGTCAATTCGCCGATGGATTGTTGTCGCCCGGTATCGACTGAAATCAATTCCGAAACGACGACGCAGCGATCGGAACAACGTCGCTAAGGCGTCGCCGTCCGTGTTCGGAAAATCTTCGTCTTCGACACCCCGCTTAAATTCGTCAGGTTCCTTGACGAACTGCATGATTCGATCGGGCATTGCCGCGGGGCTTGTCACCACATCGACCATGCCCGTTGCTTTCGCGCTTTTCGGCATACCGTCGAAACCTGCCGTTGCTGCACTTTGGCCAAGCACCAGGCCGCCGGATTCGTGAACACGCTGCAGCCCACGGGAACCGTCGCTTCCCGTGCCCGACAATATGACAGCGATCGCGCGGCGTGGCGCGTCCTCGGCCAGCGAGTCAAAGAAAATGTCGATGGGCAGATTTAGCCCACGCTCGACGGTTTGCTCGGTCAGTCGCAAGCAACCGCCGCGCAGCACCATGTTCTTGCGTGGTGGAATCAGATAGACGTTATTTGCCCGAACGACGACACCGTCCTCGACCGGATGAATCAGCATCTTGGTATGTCGCGCCAACAACTCGCTCATCAAACTTTTGAAGTTTGGCGATAGGTGCTGAACGATGACAAATGCCATACCGGTATTGTCCGGCATATTGTCGAAGAACGATTCGATTGCTTCGAGTCCGCCCGCCGACGCGCCGATCCCGACGATGTAGTTGGGCACGAGTTCCCCCACCGACGAAAGATCTGTTTTCCCACTCGCCATCGCTGGTCTATCCGTCACTTCGTCCGCTTTGACTTTGCCCGCGTCTTCGCTGTCGTGATCTGAATCCATCATGATTTCCACTTTTCGTGACAAATTTTATGCGTGGTCAACGGGGAACTCGATGACCTTCCAATAGTGGTCCAACATGCCAACAAGCTTGAAGAAGTCTTCGCCTGCTTTGGACTTGACCATGTAGCCGGCAATCATGTTTTCGTAAGCCTTGGTGATATCTCTGGTGTCGTCCGAAGTGGTCAGCACAAACACGATACTGTCTTTCAGTTTCGGATCATTTCGCAACGCTTCAAGGAACTCCATTCCGTCCATTCGCGGCATGTTTAGATCAAGCAGAACTAAAAACGGCCGAGCAATGGGCGGTTCCAGCTCGCCACGCAACATCGCCAACGCGTCCAGCCCATCTTTTGCGCGAAACAAGGGATTGACGACTCTCGCCTTCTTTAAGGCCCGTCGAATTGCCATGACGTCCAGGTCGTCATCATCGACTAGTAATAAGTTGACAGGTGCAGTTTTCGTTTGCAGGTCGTATGCGGTCATGGTTTTGTCTCGGTGTTGTTTTCTAGATCGTCGACTGCGGGCCAGGTGAATCGGAATACCGATCCACTGCCATCAGATTCGACACGGATCGTCCCGCCTACGCCGTCAACAATTCTCTTCACAACGGACAATCCAATTCCGCTGCCCTCAACTTCATCTCGCGGCCGAAGCGTCTTGAACACTTCAAAGATCTTGCCATGGAATCGCGGTTCGATCCCAGGCCCGTTATCGGCAACTGAAAACTCGTCGACGCCGTCAACCATCCGATGCGAAACCCTGGCTTGGCCCGCGTCGCGTCCGGAATGCTTGACCGCGTTCGAAATCAAGTTTTGAAACACACGAAAGATCGCCGTACTGTCGGTCCGCAATGTCGGCAAGTCATCGTCCACAATGATCTTGAAATCCTCGGGGCATCGAATCGTCTCAGCAATACGCAAACACTCATCCCGCAGATCGACAACGCGGTAGGTTGGTTCATGACGTCCGGCTTGAGCGTATTCCAAGATGCCTTGCAAAAGCTGGTCCATGCGTTCGACACGCTGATCCATCATCTTCAGTAATTGCTGAGACTCGCTTGGAAGCAGGTCGTAACAATCGTCGTGCAGCCAGTTCGCGACTAAACGAATTCCGTGAAGCGGAGCTTTCAAATCGTGCGAAACAACCCGAGCAAATTGCTCGAGATCACTGTTGCGGCGTTGCAGTTCTGCGGTGCGAGCAGAGACACGAGACTCGAGTTCGTCGTTTAGCTTCCGCAGTTCGATTCTCGCGTTATGAAGTTCGGTGATCTCACGCCAAACGCTACGACTGACAATGACTGTGCCGTCCTCAGCCCGCACGCTCGACACGTTCAAAATCACAGGGATAGGGTTCCCCAGGTCATCGACCAGCATCAACTCAGCATTGTGAACGGTTCCGACCCTTTGAAACTGCTCGAACGCCGCAGTAACGTCCGCGTGGCAATCCGGATGATAAACGCTGAAGATCGACGCACCGATCACACTTTCGCGAGACCGCTTCAGCCGATCCAAAAGGGTTTGGTTGCAGCGAACGATCGTGCCTGTTCGCGAATCGACCGAAACATAGAAATCGGGCGAGTTGTTGAAGAGATCAAAGTAGATCGCTTCTTCTTTCGCTGAATCGTGCGAATTTGAATCTGCCGCCCCACCGTTCACCTAGTCCCCCTAATCCCCGTATCTGCATGACCGAATTTGAGTGAGCGTACCTGTATACAACAATCACAGAACCCGCATCTCAGTAAATCCGATTTTCAAAAACTTTTTCGCAACTTTGATGTTGACTGGACTTTGCGAATCCGGAAAATCTCCCGCAGTCGTAGTAACGAGCAAGGTTCGCTCGCCGGTAACGGTTTGAACACACGGACGGATTCGCCTGCGAAGGCTTTCCCGTATTCGACACTCGTTCGAGTGTCGCCTGATGGCCGCCCGGAGAACGTGGGGCACACGTTCATTTCCCGATATGGAGATCTGCGATGCTAGTTCTTTCTCGTCGCGCTGACGACTCAATTGTTTTTCCGGGTCTTGGAATCACGATTCACATCCTTCGACTCAACCGCCAAGTCGCGCGCGTCGGTATCGAAGCACCGCCGGAAATTCGTGTTCTGCGACGTGAACTTGCCGATGGATCAACCGAAGAAACGTTTGACGTCAACGAATTCAAACTTGCGTCGGTAAACACTCGCGAGCAGTTACATACCCTCCGCAACCAGCTTAACGTTATCAATCTAGGGCTTCAGTATTACCGACATCAAATGGATGCGGGGCTGATTGACGAAGCCAACAAGACTTTCTTGCGAGTCGTTGAACGCTTGAACCAAATGGAACGCGAAATCGGCGAACAAGTCGATGCCATGGACGAGCAAAACACGATCGACCAAGGATCGCAAGAGTCAGCGGACCAAACGCCCATTCAAGTGCTGCTAGTCGAAGATGACGAGCAACAACGCGAATTGCTAGCTGGCATTTTGATGATGCGCGGCTTTGACGTCGCAACCGCGTCAAGCGGCAACGAAGCATTGCAGTACCTGAACGAAAATGACACACCCGACTTTGTCTTGATGGACATGCGGATGCCCGAAGGAGACGGCGCGTCAACGATCCGCAACCTTCGTGCAAACTGCAACAAGCCTCAATTGCGAATTTTGGCGACAAGTGGATCTGAAC
>JBAUHR010000758.1:0-2822 GCA_049680385.1 Rubripirellula sp.
CTAGACGCCACGCGAAGATTGCAAGTTGGGCAGTGAGTCTCTTTCCATATTTGGATCAACAAGCGCTTCACGAGCGATGGACCGAAGATCGGTATCCGGTTCTGACCAACAACAATCCGGTTTGGAACTCGTACGCCAAGAGTGCCGTTCCCAACCTGGAAACTCTGATGTGTCCCAGTGCATCGGATCTGGAAACATCCATGGGCGGTGCAACAAGCTACGCCAGCAACAATGGATACTTCTTCCCTTGGGGTAGCTTTGGCTTTGGAACCCCGGAAATGCCTGTTCACTTGGCAAATCAACTTGCCGCTGACACGGATAAGACAGCTAATGGCGTCTTCTTTCCACGCATCACGGGAAGATCAGGAGATATTTACAGCTCTCATCCGTTCTTGGGAATCGGCGCAATAAATCACGCGGATACTAAATTTCGTTTGACGCATGCAAAGGATGGCCTAAGCAACACACTGTGCTTTTCGGAAAACCTCTATCAGCGGCCATGGCACTACTTGCGCAATCAGAATTGGACGACGGGCATGGCACCGCGCCATCCAATTGCCGACTTTCGAATGGAGCCCAGCGACCTACAGTTCAATATGATTGATGTGCAATTATTTTCCGGGATCGTCTGGCACTTCTATGACGACGATGGGTTTGGCAACGCAAAACAACCACCTCCGTTATTGAAAATAAACGGCCCCTATTCTGGGCAGCTAGATCGCTTTCCACAGAGCACAGATTCACTTTATCATGTCGCTCATTGCAAACCATCCTCGCGACATCCGGGTGGCGCCAACGTTGTGATGCTCGATGGTAGTGTTCATTTTATCGGCGACCACATTTCTTACCGCGTTTTTCAAGCATTGATGACGCCACATGGAAAAAGCAGCCATGTGCCTTTTCCCGAGTTCATTCTGCAAGATGAAGACTGGAAATAGTGCAGTAGACCGATCAATGGTATTTCGTTTCAAGTTCTTATCCTTATGGGCAACAATGGGGCAGCAGCATGACCAAACGCCGTGTATCGCAGACAACGAATCAAAAACGCCGAAGTCTTTTTGAACGACTAGAATCCAGACAACTGCTTTGCAGCATTGCGCCACCCGGATGGCATAGCAATCAGCAACGATTTGAAGGCAACGCGTTGGTAGCCTACAGCGAAAAGCTATCAGTCTGGCACGATGTCGAAGATCAAGCACTGCCTGTTCTTTACAACGACTACGACAACTATTCGGGATCGTATTACGGATACGGGTACGGTCCGTCCCAACACACTGATCTCCATATCCTTAGCGCAGTTGCAAGCCTCGGTACGGCAACCGTAGTCAACGGCGAACTGCTTTATACCGCTCCGCCAAAGTATGCTGGCTTCGACAGGGTCGACTACACCATCAGCAATGGAGTCGAGACACTCAGTTCTTTTGCTCTTATCGAGGTCGTCAATGATCCAGTCATTGCTCGAAACGACCCGGGTTTCTATCACGAAAACAACAAAGGAGGCCGATGGAGTTCGGGGTCGAACTATCACGCTTCTTGGGGTGACTATGGTGTTTTCACCAACGATCCGACGTTCACCTCCGACTACAACTACACCTTCACCGGCTGGTACGGAGGTGCGACATCTTGGTCACGAGCCGAGAACCAAATCGTCCTGAACCGCAACGCGACTGGTGGACAATTTGTCTTTGACGTGACGGAAAACGACATTGATTTGGACCTGCTGACTGCCACCGCAATCCCATCCATCGGGGCGGTTCCAATCGCGCGTACTCCGATTCTGTTTGACCCGCTAAGGCCCGGCAGGCTGTCGTTCTCTCACAACAACGCGCCGCCGGGCGATTACGAGATTCTCTACGAAGCCACAGATGGAATATCGGCTTCAACTGCAATTGTCAAAGTCCGCGTTGTTGACGGTCCAGTCGGTGGGGCCTACGGATGGACTGAATCGACAGGAACCGGTGGGAGTTCGGGATACGATATGACGGCAGACGAAGGCCGCCTATTTGATGAGAATTTTTATTTCCAATCGGAAGTCGCTGTAGAGTACGAACGGGGCTACACCTACAACTCCCCCGATTTGGTTTTCAGCAATACGGCTGATACGATCACTGATCCGTTTGGCAATGTCTTTCATCGAGACCATGGCACGGACCAATATTTCCTTCAAGGTCCTTACGTAACTGAAAGTGGCGCGAACTCAAATGTTGGTGCCGTTATGTCAATTGGGTACGGCAACCCCATCAATGGCGAGACGCATGTTGTCTACACTTATGACCTCGCTGCGTTTGATCCTGTAACTTTGACGATCGACTGGGGCGATGGACAAACGTCACAGAGTGTCGTTGAGTTCCAGATGACTTCGGTCTACTTACCGTCCCGCCGAATTTCGATCAGTTGCAGCGGCTTCGGTGGCTCAAATGTTGACTCGCCTGCGAAGCTTCGCATCCTCGGCAAGACAAACCTAAAGCACGTGTACGAGGCCGCTGGCAACTTCACTATCACAGCCAATCACCCAACGTATTCGATTCAGAAAACAATCTCTGTTGAGGAGTCACGGCTCTACCTCGATTTGGACTCATCGCCCTCGTTGATAGCGGGTATCAGCAATGATGTGGGTGAATTCAGAGACACCAACTTGATCGATGAGCCAACTAACTATATTGCGTCCGCGACGTGGACCTTGCCAAACTTCACCACGGCAACAAGCGATGTCACTCTGACACGAACGACACCGCCCATTTCAAATTTGCTGCTCTATCAAACACAGAACCAACCAAAATGGTCCAGATACCACGTCGATCTCCAAACACCAGCCGGCGTGG
>JBAUHR010000759.1:0-3721 GCA_049680385.1 Rubripirellula sp.
ACGTGGACCCGCGACTCCGCTCGCGGGATCTCAACTGCAAAGCAGTTGGCAAGAAACGTACACCCAACCAGCGGAGTCGCAGGGCCACAACGGGTTGTATGGTCACAAAGCGTGCCTACCCCCTTACTTTCCTTCGCGCAAGCTATCGAAGTACTGCCGAGCGTGTTCTTGTTCGGTTCTTGGCAGCGTTTGGTTTTCCGTAGGGTCGCTTTCCTCACTGAGCGTGCTTTGGATCGCTGCTTTGACGTCTTCGCGGCTGATGCCTTTGCGGTTCGGCCCATCAGCAAAACCGGCGATGATCGCTTTGCCCTTTTTCACGTCGCCGCGTACCTGAGTTTCATACGTGTTCGTGTCGCCTTCCTCTTCGGGGCGATCACCGGAACCGTTTCCCTTGCCCATTCCGTTGCCTTCGCCCTGGCCTTGGCCCATTCCGAACTGGCCATTGCCTTGGCAGCTTTGGCATCCGCCACCGCCGCAATTTTCGCAGCGCATCTGGCTCTTCGATTCCGACAACTGATCCATCGACATTTCCAGGTCTTCGAGTTCTGACATGGCATCTGCCATATCGCCCAGTTGATCAGCCATCTTTTCCATCGCATCGGCCGCCTCGCCACCCTTGCCTTCCTTCATCGCCTTGGCCGCGTCGCTCATCGCCTGAGCCATCTTGCTCATCTGTTGCATTTGCGCGTCCTTGGACTGCAACTGGTTCATTTCTTGTTGCAGTTTTGCAGCATCGTTGCCACGGCCTTCTTTTTTCGCTTTGTCGATTTTGTCTTGCAGTTCTTGCTTCTTCTTTTCGTGCTGCTCGGCATTCTTTTCCAGCACTTTAGCCATCTGTTCGACTTGCTTCTTGAGCTGCTCTTTTTCTTCGGACGTCAGTTTGCCATCGCGCATCTTATCTGCCAGATCTTTGACCGCCTGTTCAGCCTTTCCGAACTCGCCCTTTTCGATTGACTTGGCGACCTTTTCGCCGGGACCGGATTCAAGTCCTTTCATTTGCGACATCGCGCGTCGCATTTGGTCGGGTGAACCGAGTTGTTCGCGGCGTTCTTCGAGTTGTTTCTTCAGATCGTTCATCGCGATCATCGCGTCTTTACGATCCATGTCTTTTTTGCCGGTGATCTTGTCGAGCTGCGACTCCATCTTTTCGTACATCTCTTTGGCTTCTTCGAGTCCCGCTGCATCGGCCTTTCGCTTTTGTTGCTGGATTCGTTTTTTAAGTTGCGATGCCGCCGTCTTAACTTGCTTGGCTTCGACCGGATCGATCGCCGCAGTACTGCTGGCGGTCGTCTTGTTGAGTGGCTCGACCAGCATCAGCACGACGGCCAAAACGGGAATGATCGCCAGCGGCATCCAGCCAAGCCGGCTCGGTTTGAGTGGGAATCGGTCGGCAACCGCCAATTGGTCAGCACGTTTCTCGGCGTCCGCGACCAAGGCGATGCCGAAATCGGATTCTTTCGCTGAGTGATCGAGTGCCATCGAGCTGCTGACTCGTTCGCGAAGTCCAAAACGGCGGTCGACTTCGGCGGCGACGGACTGCATCGTCGGAGCGGTCGCGATCGCATAGATCCCCGCAATCACGACGGCCGCCAGCGACGCGCCACCGATCCAGCCGTAGGTCCAAGCCTGGAAGTCAATTTCCAGGAACTTCAACGCCGGAACGGCGATCGCCACCGTGGCCGCAATCAGGGCAACGAACAGCGTCAAGCAGAGGGCTTTTCCGAACTTTGCCAGCACCAGACGACGTCGGGCAGTGGAGACTTTTTGTTCGATTCGGTTCATCGCGGCGTTCCAGAGCAGGGACTTGTATTGCGGGCTACACTCAGTATAGAGGTCTGTTGCTCGCAGATCCGAGCCTGAATTGCCGATTTTTCTCGAGATTCGAATGTTGCGCCGCCCTGAACTGCCCGATCCGGATACGCAGAGTGACGCCGACGTCGTGATTTACGACGGCGATTGCAATTTTTGCCGGTCTCAGGTCCGAACGCTCAGCCGGTTCGACCTGGGCGGCCATCGATTGGCGTTCATCTCGCTGCATGACCCTCGGGTCGCCGAGCGGTACCCGGATCTGACGCATGACGAGATGATGAATCAGATGTACGTCGTCGATACTGACGGTCGACGTCATGGCGGTTCCGAAGCCGTGAAATACCTGTCGCGGCGATTACCGATGCTGTGGCCGGCGATGCCGATCCTGCACCTGCCCGGCACGGCGCGGTTGTGGCGATGGATGTACGGCGAAGTCGCCAAACGCCGCTACAAAATCGCCGGAAAAATGTCCGACTGCGACGGCGATTCATGCAGCGTGCATTTGAAATAGCTGGGCCAACTTGGTCCCACCTAGGGGCTCGATCGCCGGGCGAGTTTGTTCTGAAGGGGAGTGCCGAAACGAGTTGTCGGAAAACACTCTCCCCTGGAACGTTCGATAAATAACTTGCGTGTCGGACGTCGCCCAACTGAAATTAGCGTGCGATTACAGAAGATGAGTGTTCGCAAAATGCTATGCACTGGAACACTAATCTTCAATCTTCTCGAATCGCAAACTAATCCTATCGCGTTTCCTTAACTGAATATCTTTAAGCCACTTCAACGTCCGACCCTCCCGCGAGCAACCGCGAAATTTGGCGCATCCAAGGAGATCGGCGCGATTTTCGAACAACTGTCTAGGCGAACCAATCCACGGCGTTTTGGAACATCTTGAATCCGTCGCCACGCTCGGGCTGTGCTTTTCGGCGAGTCCAAAATGGGTGTTGAGTTGCGTCGATGTGGCGTTCTGGGTGCGGCATCAGACCAAAGACGCGGCCCGTCGAATCGCATACGCCCGCAACATTTGCGTCGGCTCCGTTGGGATTGATCGGGAACGGCAGCACTTCGTCGACTACCCCGCCCTGCCCTTCCCCGTCACAGTAACGGACCGCCAGTCGGCCGGCCTTGCGAAGCTGTGACAGCGTGTCTTCGTTGGCGGCGACAAACTTGCCTTCGGCGTGAGCCATCGGCAGATACATCTGGTCGATGTCTTTCAAGAACACGCACGGCGTCTTGTCGACCGCTAGGTGGACCCAGCGATCTTCGAACCGGCCGTGGTTGTTCCAAGTCAACGTCGCCGGCGACTGGTCTACCTCACCGACACCTTCGGTCAGTACTCCCAGCCGCATCAAAACCTGCATTCCGTTGCAAATTCCCAGTACCAGACGGTCGCCATTGCCGTGGACGAACGAGTCGACCATGTCGGACAAATGCTGGCGAAGTCGTGTGGCTAGGATTCGGCCGGCCGCGATATCGTCGCCATAGCTGAACCCGCCCGGGACGCAAAGGATCTGGTATCGATCCTTCAGAGCCGGGTTCTCGATCAGTCGATTGACGTGGACGCGTTCGACTTCGGCACCCGCCTGTTCGAAAGCGAATGCAGTTTCCTCGTCACAATTGGTGCCGGGAGCGCGAAGAACCAAAACACGGGGCGACGGCATGACGGTGTCACGGGGCGAGGGGAGATGGACAGTTTCCGCGAGTTTAGACGTCCGTGCAAAACTTGAGAACCATATCAAAGCTTGATCTGTAACCGACCGTGCAGTCCATCCCACCCCACGATCGTGCCTCGGCCCCGCCAAAGACCCCGCCCGGATTGCTCAAATTCGTCTCCCAAATGGTGCGGAACGTACAAAACCAGCGGTAAAGGAGGTTCCGGATAGCGAGCCCAGACGGCAAATCCAACCTTGTAGAC
>JBAUHR010000760.1:0-4671 GCA_049680385.1 Rubripirellula sp.
CAACAAACCTTGAACGGCCGGGTTAGTTCCAAAGGATCCGCAAGTCGTTGTCAACAAAAAACGAGTGGCCGAATCTCGAATTCGACCACTCGTCGTTGCTCTCAATCTGTCGCCAATTGCGATCTTAAAACAAGAACGTTTCGTCTAGCAACGCGTCGTCATCGTCGTCGATTTCTGCAAACGCGGAATCGATCAGCGATGTTGCCTGACTGTTTTGAACTTCGATGCTGGCACGCGTGTGGTCCGCAAGCCAGTTGATGACGTCCAAGGCGTCGGCTGGAGTCACCAAGCCGTCTCCGTTAACGTCTTCGCGAAGCAATTCATCGCGGGCCACTGCCGATTCGCCATTGGCCGCCGATTCAGTCAATTCATTCAGCACCATCAAGATGTCCAATGGCGTGATCGCTCCATCGGCGCTGACGTCCAGGGACGAACGGGCTCCAGCAAGCGATGCCATCAGGGGCGCGGGACTGGACAACTCAAGCAACAATGGAATCATCACCGCTGCCGAGAACTCCGATGTGTTTCCATCCGCATCTGTGGCCGTCGCGGAAATGTGATCACCAGGCAGTAACGTTGCAGCCACCGCACTCGATAACGTCACCGTCACTTCGTTCCCAGCGTCGGCGGCCAGGTAAGGCACGGATTCGATGAATGTCGAACCTTGACCCAACGCATCGGACACATAGAACTCGATCGTCAAATCATACGTCGCGTTGGCGACATCCGTCGGCACAGTGAACGTCACTTCGACCGCTTCGCTGACCAGTTCGGCCGATGCCAACTCTGGATAGTTCAGCAGCCGGTTCGGGCCTTCGTCACTGTCACCAGGATCGTTGGCCGTCGGAGCGCCGACGGTCAAGGCAATGCCGACCGTCGTGTTGTCAACAAACGAGTTCTGCGTAATCGTGTTCATGTTTCCGGCGTTGGCCAAGAAACTAATACCGGTGCCGTTGTTGGCGATCAAGTTATCTGGGCCGATCGTGTTGCCGGACGCATCTTTGGCCACCTGCACGCCGATGCCCATCCCTAAATCAATTCCTTCGACGTCGTCGGTCCCAATGAAGTTGCCCGAGACGGTGTTGCCAGTCGCTTCGGCACGCGAAATCACGACCCCGCGGCTAGAACCGGCGATCACGTTGCCTTGACTGATGTCGCCGCCGATCGTGTTACCGGGCGATCCAACCAGCACGGCAAACGTTCCGTTGCCAAGTGCCGCCGAAGCATCCGCATTGGTGCCGATCAAGTTCAATTCAACTTGCGTCCCCGTCGTCGTCGCACCACCGATGGCCAAGCCCGTACCGATGTTGCCGGCAATCTGATTGTCCGACACAAGTGTATTGGTCGAACCATTGGAGATCGAAACTCCAATTGACGAATTCGCAATCGCGCTGAAACCAGTTATGTCCGTACCAATACGGTTTCCTTCGATCAACGTGTTGTCGGAACCAACAATGGCCACGCCCGAACGCGTGTTGCCCGAGATCACATTGCCCTCGTTCAACAACGGTGCGCCGCCGACCGTGTTGTTATCCGCATCCTTGATGTAAATACCGAACGATCCGTTACCCACACCCGCTGTTCCGCTGGCATTGGTTCCGATCAAGTTACCTGCGATCACGTTGTCGGTCGCAGTCGCACCCGCGATCGCAATGCCGTGACGGGTGTTCCCCGAAAGGACGTTGCCCTGACCAAAATCGCTCAGTCCGCCGATCAAATTGTTGGCTGATCGGATCGAGATGCCAAAGCTGGCATTCGGGATCGCATTTTCACCCGACAAATCGACTCCAATCAAGTTGCCTTGAATCAGGTTCCCGTCAGCTCCCACGCTGATCGCGACGCCGTGGCCACTGTTGCCCGAGATCACGTTGCCTTGGCCAGGCAAACCGACGATCGTGCCAGGCGATTTCAGGAACAGACCCGCACCCTGGTTGCCCGCAGCCGTCAAACCCGTGCTATCGGTACCGATCAGGTTGTTGACAAAAATGTTGCCAATCGAATCGATGCCGGTGATTGCAACACCCGAGGCTTGGTTACCACTGACCACGTTACCGTCGATGAAGTTGTCGGCCGAATCGATAATGCGAATACCAAATCGGTTGCCGCTGGCTGCTCCGGTCGTATCCAAACCAATCCAGTTGCCGACAATCGCGTGCGATCCGCTGTCGCTGATCGAGATGCCGTCGCCATCAAATCCGGAGATCGAAAGCCCCGTCACAGTCGAAGCATCGGCGTCAAAGCCCAAGCGAATACCCGTCGCCAACGTGCCAGCCGTCCCGCCGGTGATGCCCACGACAGGCGTGCCAGCAAAATCAGGCTCCGACGTTCCGTCAATCACGACCGTCTGATTCAGTTCCGCCAGCGGCGACAGCAACGCAATGTTATGCGGTCCGGCACCAGGAATATCAAACAAGACTTCCGACGGTTCGATCGACAAGTTGACCGATTCGATCGCGTCACGCAGTGAACCAACCCCCGAATCGTCGGTGTTCACAACGACAAACTGTGGCACCACATCCAGCAAATTGATCGTCACAAATTGCGGCGTAATCGCCGAAGCGAGTTGCGAATCGGTGACTTGCACGGTCAATTCGAACGATTCGGTCGTCTCAAAATCCAGTACCGAATCATCCGCGACCGTGATCACACCCGAGCTGGGGTCGATCACAAAGCCACCGTCGTCGTTCCCGCCAACGATTTCAAACGTCAGCACATCCGTCGTATCAATGTCATCGGCACTCAGCCCGTCAAAGACCAGTGTGCCGATCGGCGAATTCTCGGCCAAATCAACCGAGTCACCACCAAAGATTTCCGGCAAGTCGTTGACGCCCGTGACGGTCACCGATGCGACGGCTTCGTTGGAGTCGCCGTGTTGGTCGGTGGCGGTATAGTCAAACGTAACGATGGTTGTTTCGCCTTCGGCCAGTTCTTGGAAATCCATGCCTGGATCGAAGTCAAACGAGCCGTCGCCATTGTTCGTTGCTGTTCCGCCGCTTGGCGTGGATGTAATCGCATAAGTCAGCGTCGTTCCGTCGTCGTCGCTGTCAACGTCATCGGCATCGAAGCTGCCTATGATCTCATCGCCGTCTTCATCGGCATCAGCGAAGACATCCAATACGTCCGGAGCGTCGTTCACTCCGGTCACCGTGACCGTGACAGTAGCCGTATTGCTAACCGCGCCGTGCCCGTCCGTTACTTCGTATTCGAAAGTGACGTCACGAGTTTCACCAACGGCCAAGTCTTGGAAATCAGGACCTGGATCGAATGTGAACGTATTGTCACCAGGCGTGCCACTGGTCGATGGCAATCCTTCGCTAGAAGTCGACGTGATCACAAAAATCAATGTGCTACCGTCTTCATCACTATCGACATCGTTGGCGACAAACGCACCATTGAATGCCACACCATCTTCATCAGCATCGGCCGTGACGTCTTCTGCCACCGGATCCGAATTAGCACCGTGGACCGTGATCGTCACGTCCGCCGAAACGCTGGTCGCGTTTTGAAAGTCTGTCACTTCGTAAGTCACCGTCACGTCACGCGTTTCGCCAACAGCCAAGTCTTGGAAATCCGCGCCCGGATCGAAATCAAACGTGCCGTCGCCGTTGTTCGTCGCGATTCCTTCAGCAGGTCCAGTCACGATCGTGTAAGTCAACGTCGACGCGTCATCTTCGCTGTCCGCGTCATCGGCATCAAAGGCGATCGTCACGATTGGACCACCTTCATCCGCATCCGCCGTCACGTTCTCCGCCGTCGGAATATCGTTCACCCCCGTCACCGTCACGGTGATTCCTGCTGTGTTGCCGACCAAACCGTGGCTGTCCGTAGCGCTGTAGTCGAATGAGACGTCACGCGTCTCGCCTTCGGACAAGTCCTGGAAATCGTCGCCAGGATCAAACTCAAACGTCCCGTCATCGTTGTTGTCGACGCTGCCTTCGCTCGGAGCAGACGTGATTGTGTATGTCAACGAACTAGGGTCGTCGTCACTGTCGATGTCGTCGCTGTCAAACGATGCAGTCACCGGTTCGCCGTCTTCATCCGCCGCGACTCCGGTCACATCTTGCGATTCCGGTGCGTCATTGACGCCTGTAATCGTGATCTCAACGGTTCCTAATGTACTGACACCCGACTGCGAATCAGTTGCTTCGTAGGTAAACGAAACCGTGGCTGTCTCGTCTTTTGCCAAATCTTGGAAATCAGTGCCTGGATTAAACGTAAACGAACCGTCACTGTTGTTCGTCACCGATCCTTCGCCAACACCCAGATCATCAACAATCGCATACGTCAACGTCGTGCCGTCGTCTTCGTCATCCAAGTCGTCACCGACAAAATTGCCATCAACCGTCGCACCGTCCTCGTCCGCCGCGACGTCAACATCCTCGACGGTCGGCAAGTCGTTTTCACCATTCACGGTGATTTCCAAAGTTCCACCGGCCAGCGCCCCGAAATCATCTTGCATGACGTAGCTGATCACCACCGTCGATGTGTCCAGAGCATCCAGCTCATCAAAATCGGTTCCAGGTGAAAACAACAACTGGTTGCCAACCACCGATGCCGTGCCCGCAGCTGCCGGTGAACCATTCAGTCCTGAAGCGGACATCACCGTCGCTGATACCAAAGTGAAATTCGCTGGCACATCATCCAAATCCACATCCGTGTCATTGGCTAACA
>JBAUHR010000761.1:0-16805 GCA_049680385.1 Rubripirellula sp.
ACGCAGTTCGCACGATGCGCAAGTACTGGATCGGTGGCGTCGATGAGGCTTCGTTGGACGGCATTTGTCGTCGCGCGCTTTCGAACGATGCGATCGAACAGGTCGTCGTCGGTCCGCTAGAGATGGACCAGTTAGACGTTGGTTCGCCGAGTGATTTTAAGTTGGTGACGATTCCGATTCGCGAGTTGGATGACGAGGGGCTGACAAAGTTATCCAAAGACGGCCAGTTGTATTTGACGCTGGTCGAGATGCAAACGATCCGCGCACACTTCGCCAAGATCGGCCGCGACCCAACCGACATCGAACTGGAATCGGTCGCGCAAACTTGGTCAGAACACTGCAGCCACAAAACGTTGGCCGGCCGGATCGCTTACCAAGGCCCCGGCTACGACGGACACGGCGCCGACGGTGCGCCGATGGCGGACAAGCGTCAGTATGAAAACATGCTGAAGGAAACCATCTTCGCCGCCACTCAGCAAATTCGTAAAACGCTTGGCGATGATGACTGGTGCGTCAGCGTCTTCAAAGACAACGCGGGCATCGTCACGTTTGATGACGAGTACCACGTGTGTTTCAAAGTCGAAACCCACAATCACCCGTCGGCGCTGGAACCTTACGGTGGTGCCAACACGGGCATCGGCGGTGTGATCCGTGACCCGATGGGAACGGGCATGGGCGCGAAACCGATTTGCAATACAGATGTGTTCTGCTTTGCGCCGCCCGATACCGCGGTCGATTCGTTACCCCCGGGTGTGCTGCATCCTCGTCGCGTGATGAAGGGAGTCGTTTCGGGGGTTCGTGATTACGGCAACCGCATGGGCATCCCGACGGTCAACGGCGCGGTCTATTTTGACAAGCGTTATTTGGGCAACCCGTTGGTTTACTGCGGGAATGCTGGACTGATTCCCGTTGGAATGGAAGAAAAGGAAGTCAAGGCGGACGACTTGATCGTCGCTATCGGCGGACGTACTGGCCGCGACGGGATTCACGGTGCCACGTTCAGTTCGGCCGAACTGACCAGCGAATCGGAATCGTTATCCGGTGGTGCGGTTCAGATTGGCAACGCGATCACTGAAAAGATGGTCTTGGACGTTTTGATTCAGGCTCGTGACCGTGGACTGTT
The DNA here is from genome assembly GCA_049680385.1 of Rubripirellula sp. Lineage (GTDB taxonomy): Bacteria > Planctomycetota > Planctomycetia > Pirellulales > Pirellulaceae > Rubripirellula. The sequence goes on from JBAUHR010000761.1 coordinate 1,124, forward strand.
CAACGCAGTGACAGACTGTGGCGCGGGCGGATTCAGCAGCGCGGTTGGCGAGATGGGCGAGCACTTGGGTGCCGAAGTTTGGCTGGACAAGGCGCCGCTGAAGTACGACGGTTTGACGTACACCGAAATCTGGATTTCAGAAGCTCAAGAACGCATGGTCTTTGCCGTTCCACAAGACAAGTGGGATGAACTGCGCCAACTTTGCGAAAGCGAAGGTGTCGAGGCGGCGGCGATTGGACGTTTCGTGCCGACCGGACGATTGTTGTTGACCTATCAAGGTCACACCGTTGGCGATGTTGCGATGCAGTTTTTGCACGATGGTCGTCCGCCGATCATTCGCGATGCCGTTTACACCCCGCCCGAAACCCAGACGTTGGATCTGCCCGCGATGACGGCGGCCGATCACCGGGCTGCATTGATTGCGATCATGGGCAGCCTGAATGTGGCCAGCAAGCAGTGGGTAATTCGCCAATACGATCACGAAGTCCAAGGCGGCAGCGTGGTCAAACCGTTGGTCGGTCCGCTTTGCGATGGGCCTGGCGATGCGGCAGTCGTGCGGCCGCGGATGCAGTCGCGGCGCGGTTTGGTTTTGTCGTGCGGAATGAATCCTCACTACGGTGACTTCGATACTTATCACATGGCGACTTCGGCGATCGACGAAGCGATGCGAAACGCGGTTGCCGTCGGGGCTGATCCGTCGAAGATTGCGATCTTGGACAACTTTTGCTGGGGCTACACCGACCGCGCCGAAACGCTCGGTTCGTTGGTCCGCGCGGCGATTGCGTGCCAGGACATGGCGGTGACGCTGGGGACTCCGTTTGTCAGCGGCAAGGATTCGCTAAACAACGAGTTCAGCTACTTTGAAAGCGATGGCACCAAGCAAACGATTTCGATTCCACCGAGTCTGTTGATCAGCGCGATGGGCCAAATCGATGACATCGGAAAAGCCATCACGATGGACGCCAAGGAAGTCGGGAACGTCGTCTTCTTGGTCGGTCAAACGAAGTCGGAACTGGGCGGTTCGCACTTGTCATTGGTGCGAAATTTGACTGGCGGCCAAGTGCCAACGGTTGACGCGAAGGTGGCCAAGGCAACGTTCGCGGCAATGCACGCGGCGATCATGTCGGGCCAAGTTCGTGCCTGTCACGACCTCAGCGAAGGTGGCTTGGCGGTTTCGGCGACCGAAATGGCGATGGCGGGAACGCTGGGCATGAAGATCGACATTGCCGCGGTATGTGGTGGCGGTCTGTCGGCCTCGGAAGCTCTGTTTAGCGAGTCGAATACGCGGTTCTTGGTCGAAGTTTCGGCGGATGTGGCCGACGAATTTGAAAAGTCGCTCGGCAATCATTCGGTTCCGGTTGCCCGGCTAGGTACAATCGAGTCCGACGAGCGGTTGATCGTCACTCAGGGCGACGATGTCGTCTTGGATGTGACCACCGCCGATGCCAAGGAAGCCTGGCAAAAGCCACTGGCTTGGTAGGATCGGCTCACTAGACCAACAAGACACAAAGTCGACTTCATGATTTCCGCCATTCCGACTGCCACGTTTACTGTTGTCGTTTCGCGAGGCCAATCGCGGAACCCGGAAAAGCGTGGAATCGAACAAGCCATCGCCGACACCATTGGTGCCATCGACGGCGTCGATGTGTTGGTGATCCCCCACTTGTATGACTTGCCCAAATCGAGCGAGTCGTACAAGAAGTTGTCGGCGGTCGAAGGCGACATCGTGGTGGTTTCGTGGATCTATGGTCGGGCGGCGCACTGGGTGCTCGATCGCAACGGCATCGGTGGCCAGTTTGGTGAAGTTCAGTTGGGGCAATCGTTGGACGACGACGATGAGCCAGCGGATGTGCCCGAATTGACCGACGGCGATGCGGCGCCGGTCGAACGCGTGACGGATCTGAACCCGCGACCGGATCGCAACATTCACTGCATCGACTTGAAGATCTCGACCGACGTCAGCGGTTTTATCGCCGAGATTCGCCGGATCGTCGGTGCGGAAATCAACCCGCGTGAAACATCGCTGCCGATTGTCGGTGGCAAGATCGTGCAGGTCGACGAAACAACGTCACGGCGATGGTATCCGGTCATTGACTTCAGCCGTTGCACGAATTGCATGGAGTGCGTCGATTTCTGTTTGTTTGGCGTCTACGGCGTCGACCACGGCGAGAACATTCTTGTCGAACAGCCCGACAATTGTCGCAAGGGTTGCCCGGCGTGCAGCCGGGTGTGTCCTGAAAACGCGATCATCTTTCCTCAGCATAAGGCCCCTGCGATCGCCGGCGCCGAAGTCGAGGGCGACGAGGGGTTCAAGATCGACCTGTCGGTCTTGTTCGGGGCGCCCGCAAGCGGCGACGACCCGATCGCCACCGCAGCCCGTGAACGCGACGAACAGTTGTTGTTGGCCGGCCGCGATGTGGTCGGGATCGATGACCAATTGGCCAAGCGTCAGATGGACGCGAAATCGCAACCCAAGGACGGATTGGATCGTCTGATCGATTCGCTTGACGATTTCGATCTTTAGACTTTCTTGACCGAATCATTCAAGAAAGATTCGCTGCATGCTCAACATTCCACTTGAAGTGATTTTCTAGGTCAACTTCACAGTGTGATCGGACCGATACAACGGCTAGGTATCGCCCGAACTCGGAGCACATTGTGCAGCAACGAAGTCAAACATTGTCAGCTAAACGCCGCTACCTCGGCGCCATTATTGCCACTGGACTCTCGTTGGGGGGGGCCGCGACTTGTGGCTTTGCGCAAGATGGACGTTTGTTAGTGCCCTCGTCGGTTTCGTTATTGCCCGAGACGACAGCCAAGGCAAACGCCGAGCCAATTCGTCAACCCGAAGCTCGGATTGCGGCGGTACCGACTTCGCCCAGTGACATTGCGCCGGTTCCATTGGCGCAAGTTCCAATGGCGCAAGTTCCCGAAGCGGATGGCGAGATGGTGCTGCAAGCGCCGGGAAACTCGACGCTTGAACTGCGAGTCGCCCGTCGACCGTGGTTGCTGGACAAGTTGATGAATCCGGGGGGCTCGGATACCGAAAAAATGAATCCGCCGAGACCACCGGCTGAGCTTCCCGACCCGCCGTCACTTGACCGATTGCCAGCACGGCCCAGCTATTCCAATGAATCGATCGACGTCGGCGTTGACCCCAACGATGGGTGGCGAACGCGAGGCCAGATCAGTGTGCCGCGATTGAACACGGTTGATCAACAGCCGACTCTTCGCGCAGTCGAGCCAAGGCAAGCAGAACCCATGCTTGCGCCGACGGATAGCACGCCCATGCTGGCTGCTCCGCAAACCGAGCCGCTGCAAGTAACGGCACCACGGACAGTGGCACCGCGGACAATCACGCCACGAACGACGGCGCCACAAACGACGGCGCCACGAGTCGTGCCGCCCAAAACACCGCAACTTCCGCAAACGCAGCAGCGCGTTGTCTCGCCGAGTCCGGCGAAAGGGCCGATTCCTTTGACGGATCCGCCAGCGATGAACACACCGAATTCGCGCCCGGCGTCACCGAAGGTTGTCGAGCCCGAGGTGCCCCAAGAATTGCCTGTCCAATCGGCGGAGCCTGGGGCATCCCAGCGTGTCAGCGATCTGCCACCGAAGAACGGAGTCTATGTCGGCGATGCTTCCGACAACGAACCGCCCAAAGAGTCACAAGGCGTGGTCGTTCGCAAGTTGCGAATCGGTCGCGATGGCATGCCGCTGGGTGATCCCGACTCGCTTGCTCCTTTTGACCACGAAGTCGAGGACGCGTTGCCAATCGGTGCTGCAGACAGTTCAAGGCTAGATCCACCATCGTATGCCAGGCCGATCGATAAACCAGCCGAAAAGCCAGTCGCATCGTCACCGAAGAAACAGAAGCCGTTGCAATCGGTTGAACCCGAGATTCTTGGTGCGGATCGGGATCGTGAAGAAAAACGCCAAGCCGATGCTGATCGGTCTAATACGACCGCTCGCACTCGTTCATCGATTCCGCTGGATTATGCTGGCTATCCACTTGCCGATGTTCCGGTCGGAAGCACGGTGGGGCGTATGCAAAATCTAATGCGGGCGTGCCTGAATCACTACTACAGCGATGCTGAGGTTGTCAACGAGCGAAGCAATTGGGGCATGATGCATGCGATCATGGTCTACGGAATCGATACCAAGGTGATCGTCGGCGACAAATCGTACAGCACGATCGCTTGGATTGCCGGCAACAATGCTTGTCGCGGGCAATGTTTGTTGGCATCCGAAAACGGTCGCATCGTGGTCAAGAGCGGTGTGGGGCTGCAAGGTCACCAGGCTCAGATGTTGGCGGTGTTTTCGCTGTGCGATGTGCCAGAGGACTACCCGCTTTATGCGGACGGCGACGAGTACTCGATGCGGGATGTGATTCGCGAAGAGCAGTTGGCATGCAAGACGGGTGAAGAACTGACATTCACGTTGATTGGTCTGTCGCACTACATGGACACGGATTCGTCGTGGAAAAGTGCGGACGGTCAAACTTGGGACTTCGAACGACTGATTCGCGAAGAGCTGTCGCAACCAATCGTTGGCGCCGCGTGTGGTGGAACGCACCGTTTGATGGGGTTTGCTCACGCCTTGCGAAAACGCCGATCCGAAGGCAAGCCGATCGAGGGCCAATGGAAGCGGGCCGAAAAATTCACCGAGGACTTTGTCGAGTACAGCTATCGGTTGCAAAACCGAGACGGTTCGATGAGCACGGACTGGTTCGAAGGCCGCGAGGACAATGACGACACCGATCGCAAGATTCAAACGACTGGTCACATGGTCGAATGGTTGTTGACCCTGACGCCGGATTCTCAGTTACAGAATCCTCGTTTGGTGGCGGCGGTGCGGTACCTGCTAACGACAATGTACAAGGAACGCGATCACGACTGGAGCATTGGACCCAAGGGGCATGCGCTGCGTTCGCTGGCGATGTACTATGAACGAGTTTATCGAGCGGATACCCGGCCTTGGCGAACCCCGATGACCGCTCGGTCGCCATCACGATCGAGCAGAAATGCACGACGATAGGGCTGCAATTGACGGTTTTTGTAACGCCACGACCTGTGCGAAGCTGGGCCGGTCGGCTAAAACAGAGGGTCTACGAGACTGATGATACTCTTGCATTGAAATGGCTCCGCACGTGGCGACGCAACGACTGACCAAACATAACGCAGCCATGGTCGAGGCGGCGATCGCTCTTCTAAAAGCACGAAACGCCGATGCGTTGCTGGTGCTTTTGGACGGTTCGACGGATTGGAAGCGGATCGCCGACATGGCCGCCGGGACCGACAAGCCGGTGATCGTGGCAGTTGACAGTGCCGACGATTTGGAAGGCGCAGCCGAAGCGGGGCTGAAGCCGCTGGCGCTGAACAAAGAAAAAGCTCCACTGCTAGAACGGCTGCAACACGCGATCTTGGAATCGGCTGCGGACGAGTTCATTCGCACCAACGGCGAAGTCGTTGCCGTTTACAGCGGATTTCACCAGGGCCGTCTTGATTCGATCAGTCATCTGCAATTGGACGAGCGGATGCGTCGGTTGACGACGCGCGACTTGCAGATGCTGGAAAGCCGCGTTCCCCTGCCGACGATCAAAGCGGTCATTGACTTGGCTGCCCAAATCGGCCGCGAAGGACGCGAAGGCAAGCCGGTCGGCACGCTGTTTGTCGTTGGCGATACTCGCAAAGTATTGGAACATTCCAACGATTCAGGCGTCGATCCGTTCCGCGGATACAATCGATCGTTTCGCAATCTGCTGGACGCCAAGGTTCAAGACGACGCCAAAGAAATCGCTCAGCTTGACGGTGCATTCGTCGTCGGCAGCGATGGTGTGATTGAACGCAGTCGTCAAATGCTGGAAGTCACGCACGAAGACCTAACGATGACCAAGGGCCTTGGTGCGCGGCACTGGGCCGCCGCCGCAGTGACTCGCAAAACGAAAGCGATTTCGGTCGTCGTCAGCCAGTCAACCGGCACGGTGCGTTTGTACCAAGACGGCAATCTTGTGATGCGAATCGAGCCGATGGAAAAGGCCGTGACGTGGCAAGAGTTTGCTTTCGAACCGCCGTCATCATCGAACCAATCTGATACCTAAACGGCATCACGTGAAAAACGAAACGGGACATATCGGAGTCCTTTCGGCAACCACACTGGTCGCGGCCAGCATGATCGGTGTTGGCGTATATACGACAAGCGGCTTCACGCTTGCCGCACTGCAGACGCCCGAGCGGGTGATCGGCGCCTGGGTCGTTGGCGGCATCATTGCGATCTGTGGAGCGATTGGGTACGCCAGTCTTGCGTCGCGATTCACCGAATCGGGTGGCGAGTATTTGTTTTTGTCGCGGACGCTGCATCCGGTCGCTGGTGTGATGGCAGGATGGGTTTCCATGCTAGCCGGATTCACCGGCGCGATTGCCGTTGCGGCGCTCGGATTGGAAGAATACCTCGTGCCAATGCTTGGGGACGGAGTCGCCGCTCTGCCCGGTGGAACGATCGCCATTGCATCGGTCGTCTTAGCGGCGGTGATGCACGCGATTGGCGTTCGCGGTGCGTCGCGAATTCAAGACGCGGTGGTGATCGTCAAGCTGATATTGATCGCGGTGTTTGTGATCTTTGCCGTCCCTACGATTCAGCCTGATGCCGATGGTTCAAGTGCCGAACCGTTTTCAGACACTGCGGCTCCGATGCATTGGTTTGATTTCGCAGGTCAGTTGGTTTGGATTTCGTTCAGTTATGCGGGTTTCAATGCAGCCGTTTACATTGCCGGTGAAGTGCGTTCGCCGAACCGCAACGTGCCACGTGCCCTGGTCGGCGGAACGGTTTTGGTGACCGTCATTTACGTGCTGTTGAACGCGATCTTTGTGCATTCGGCACCGATGGGTGTGATTACCGCAGATGAAAACATTTCTCAGATTGCCGCCACGTCGGCAACGTCACTCGGTGGCTCGCGATTCGCTTTGCTGGTTCGTGGTGTGATCGTGATTTCGCTTTTGACCAGCGTATCGGCGATGGTAATGACCGGGCCTCGCGTTTACGCCAAGATGGCCGACGAAGGTTTCTTGCCCCGGTTTCTGCGGTTCACCGGGCGTGTGCCTGTCGCGGCGATCGCGTTTCAGGCAGTGCTTGCAATCATCGTGATTTCGGTTTCAACGCTGACGCAGTTACTGGGATATCTTGGCCTGACGCTGTCGGTGTCGTCGGCACTAACTGTTGCGATGTTATTGGTGTTGCGATGGCGAGGCGAGATTCAGCGGTTGCCGTTGTTCGGGATACCACCACTGATCTATGTGATTGCGACGCTGGGCATCGCGGTGATGTACGCGATCAGCAAACCCGAACAGGCGGTCGCCGCCGCAGCAACGTTGGTCGTAGGCGGCATGTTCTTCGTGGTCAAACGCAAAGCGAAAGAAGTGACCGTAGATTCGTAGCACGGTCGTCGTTGAGGCTGCAGAATCGTGGATTGTGAAGATTTTGTGATGAAGAATTGCGAAAATCAAGGGCTCGATATAATTCGCCCATTCTTCCTCTCACGACCCCAAAGAGCAATCGCGTCGATGACCCAATCGAAGTCCACACGGCGTCAGTTTTTGAGTGATAATTTTGCAGCGGCGACCTCGTTTACCGCCGGCGCAGCGATCGGATCGCTGGGTCAGCGGCTAGCGATGGGCGAATCAATTTCTCGCCGCCGATTGGTTGATGTTCGCGACGAAGTCACCGGGTTGCCGTTGTTGCGGTTGCCAGAGGGATTTCGTTACCGAACATTCGGATGGACGGGCGACTTGATGGATGACGGGTTTGTGACACCGGGCTTCCATGATGGGATGGGTGTCGTTTCGGCCGATGGAACGCTGTTGACGCTTTGCCGCAATCACGAAATCAGCGAAGATGGCGTCTGCATGCCGATCAGTGGTGGCTTTCCGTACGACGTGCGTGCGATGGGTGGATGCACATCACTGGTGTTTGATTGTGAAGCCGGCGACTGGGTTGCTAGTCGCACGGTGATGTCCGGAACCAGCCGAAATTGCGCGGGCGGCGTTACGCCTTGGAATACATGGTTGACCGCCGAAGAAACCGTGCTTGGGGCAGGCGACCGAGATCCTTACAAAGACAATGCGTTGCGATCGTTCAAGAAGGATCACGGTTGGATTTTTGAGGTCGCGATGGACGGCCAGTCAAAGCCCGAGCCGATCAAGGCGATGGGGCGTTTCGTACACGAAGCCGTCGCGGTTGATCGCACGACGGGCATCGTTTACGAAACCGAAGATCGCGGCACGTCGGGGTTTTATCGGTTCATCCCCAACCGGCCAGATGATCTGCATGTCGGCGGAGTGCTAGAGATGGCCGAGGTCGTTGGCGCACCCGATTTGCGCGGCGGTGTGGCAAACGGTGCTGAGTTCGACGTTCGTTGGCATCGCATCAACAACCCAACTTTGGACGATGTGCCGGCCGACCAGCCGTGTGATGACTTGGGTGTTTTCAAGCAAGGTAAGGCCAAGGGCGGATCGACGTTCTCGCGTTTGGAAGGATGTTGGTACGGCAATGGCAAGATCGTGTTTGACGCGACTGACGGCGGTGCGGCGGCGGCAGGCCAGATTTGGGAATTCGATCCGCAAACTCAGCGACTGAAATTGCTGTTCGAATCACCGAGCAAGCCGATTTTGAACATGCCGGACAATCTGTGCGTCAGCCCTCGAGGCGGCATCGTCCTTTGCGAAGACAATGACTACGGCGCGAACGAGTATCCGCAGCGGATGTTTGGGCTGTCTCAAGACGGGAATCTGGCGTTGTTGGCAGAGAACAACATTCGGCTGCGAGGCGAGAAGAACGGATTTAGCGGCGATTTCCGAACCAAGGAATGGGCTGGCGCGACGTTCAGTCCGGACGGAAAGTGGTTGTTCGTCAACGCCCAAACACCAGGAATCACGTTTGCGATCACGGGACCGTGGGAATCGACGCTGGTCTAGGTTCTGCGGGTTGGGTTGGTTCGGTTTAGTCGCTGCACACTTGCGCGGATGCGGCACTTGCGCTAACATTGGCACGTGTCAAACGTACCCACTCGCAAGAACCGCAGCCATGCTTTCGACCAATCAGATTCATCAGGGCAGTTGCATCGACGGGATGTCGAAAATCGAAGACGGCAAAGTCGATTTGGTTTTTGCGGATCCTCCCTTCAACATTGGTTACACGTACGACGTCTACGATGACCAACGCGAAGCTGACGAGTATCTGCAGTTTTGTGAGTCCTGGATCGGACAGGCTCATCGAATCCTGAAACCGGACGGTTCGTTCTGGTTGGCGATCGGCGATGAATATGCGGCGGAGCTGAAGCTGCTGTCTCAGCGTCTTGGTTTTCATTGTCGCAGTTGGGTGATCTGGTACTACACCTTTGGCGTCAATTGCGTTCGCGGGTTTAGCCGTTCGCACACCCACTTGTTTCATTTCGTCAAAGACCGCGAACGCTTCACCTTCAACGGTGACAATCCCTTGGTGCGAGTCGCCTCGGCGCGGCAATTGGTGTACGCCGACAAGCGAGCCAACAGCAAAGGCCGGTTGCCCGACAACACCTGGATTTTGCGTCCTCAGGATTCGCCGCCCGGTGGTTTTTCGATGTCGCACGACACGTGGTTCTATTCGCGAGTCGCGGGCACGTTCAAAGAACGCGAAGGTTTTCACGGTTGCCAAATGCCCGAACAAATTCTGGGCCGAATCCTTCGGATCAGCAGCAACCCAGGCGACGTGGTGGTCGATCCCTTTGGCGGCAGCGGGACGACATTGGCGGTCGCTAAGAAGCTTGGACGACAGTGGATGGGTTTTGAATTGTCACCCGAATACGCCCAGCACATCGCGACTCGATTGGCGGATTGTCAGCCTGGTGATCCGCTTGATGGCGTCGAGGATCCGCTGACCAGCGCGCCCAAGACTTCGCAGGGCAAGAAACGCACCGAGTTCAAAAACGGACTTCCCGTGTTGCCGCTCGATGACGACACCAGCGCCGCAATCATTGACGCGTTTGTGCAAACCAGCCAAGGTCATTCGTCGGACTACTTGCTGTGCGATCCCGAGTTGTCGGCCGATTTCTTGAAAGCTTGCAAGGCGGCAAAGATTGGTGCCGATGCGAGGGTCTGGAATTCGTTTATGCTGCGGCTGCGCAAAGCGGGCCGTTTGCCGGCCGCGACTGAAAAATCCAAGCAAGCGACGTGGACTCAGATGGAGCCCTATCGCGAGGCCGCCGAAATCGCGGTCAGGTTGGTCGAACTTGATTATGCGATGACGCTTGACGAGATGCTTTGCTGTCCGGCAGCGGTGGCCGAATTTGATCGGTTGGCAGCTTCCTTTTCGCCGGGGTATACGCCGTTTCAGTATCGGTGGTCGGCGATGGGGCTGCGAAAACGTGCTCGGACGAAGCGCTTTCAGACCGCGGCCAGCGACCAGGCCGAAAAGTGGAAAAAGACACGTTTGCCGGCGATGAAGCCGATCGATGGTTGTCTGACCAAATCGTATGAATGTCGGGGCGTGGTGGAGATTGCGAACGAAAACGAGCTGGTTTTTGTCAGCGAGACGACCAATATCCGCGATCGGATCGCCCAGATTCTCGACAGCGACGCTTGGCAAAAGTTCTTGCCGTCACAAGTTCGCGTATGGAAGGTGGACGACGAATTGGACCAATTTGCTTTGCGGGCGTACCGGTCCGAGGCCGGAAATTCGCTTTTGAACAGCGGCTTTGTTCGGTTGGGGGGACGCAATGATCATTAGGCGGGCTTTTTTGGGCTTCAAGCGTACAATAAGTGACCGCTTGCGTTTACAATCTCTTGCATTGCAACGTGAAACGGCCTCGCCGATCAACTAAAAATCTCCCGCCCCTCCCAAGGAACTTCTTTCCATGCAAACTCCACCCGATCGTCGTTCATTTTTGAAAACAACGACTGCGGCTGCTGCCGGTGCAGCATTGACCAGCACGATCGCCCGTACTGCTAACGCAGCCGGCAGTGACGAAATCCGCTTTGTTTTGGTCGGCTGTGGTGGTCGTGGTACCGGCGCAGCGGCTCAGATCTTCAACACCAAGGGCAACGTCAAGTTGGTGGCTGTTGCGGACGCATTCGCCGCCAACGCTGAACGCGCTCTGAAATCCCTTAGCCGTGGCGAGAATAAGTCCAAGGTCGACGTTCCGCCGGAAAATGTCTTCGCCGGACTGGACGCCTACAAGGCTGCCATCGACGTCGATGCTGACTTGGTCATCATCGCAACACCGCCGGGTTACAAGCCGCAGCAGTTTGAGTATGCGGTCAACAAAGGCCGGCACATCTTCATGGAAAAGCCAGTCGCTACCGACGCCGTTGGTGTTCGTCGCGTTTTGAAGAGCGTCGAAGAATCCAAGAAAAAAGAGTTGATGGTCGCGATCGGACTGCAACGCCGTCACGAACCTACTTACATGGAAACGATCGCACGAATTCATGACGGTGCAATCGGTGACGTGATCTCGCAACAGGTTTACTGGAACGGTGGCGGCATCTGGTACCGAAACCGTACGGCTGACCAAACCGAAATGGCCTTCCAAACCAACAACTGGTATCACTTCAATTGGGTCTGCGGCGATCAAATTTGCGAACAGCACATTCACAACCTTGACGTTGGTTGCTGGGTCAAGGGAATGTATCCGGTTGAGTGCAACGGGATGGGTGGTAACGGTCAACGGATGGGCGGTGATGCGTCGAAGTCTCAGATCTTTGACCACACGTTCTGTGAATACACGTTCGCCGACGGCACCAAGATGTTTAGCCAAGGGCGTCACTTGGCCGGCGGTTGGAATAACGTTGGTGAACACGTCCAAGGTACCAAGGGTACCTCGAATCCAGGTGGCTGGATCAAGGGCGAAAAGGATTGGGAGTTCAGCGGCAAAAAGGTCAACGGTCACCAGCAAGAGCAGCACGATTTGATCGAAGCTCTGATGCGTGGCGAGATCTACAACGAAGGCGAGTACGGTGCTCACTCGACGTTTACCGCGATCTTGGGCCGCGAAGCCTGTTACAGCGGTAAGGTCGTCAAGTGGGACGAGTTGCTGGAAACCGGTGTTGAATTGGCACCCGGCATCGATGACTTCACCATCGATAGCGAAGTACCTGTGTCGGCTCGCCCGGATGAAAACGGTCTGTACCCAATTCCGGTTCCCGGCAAGTACAACCCGTTTGCTTAGTCCGAAATCGTAAGCACTCAAAAACAGAAAGCCTCGTCAGGAACTGTTCCTGGCGAGGCTTTTTTGTTGGGCGGATAAGGCTCGGTTTATGAATGTTGCCGAGTCTAGCTATTTGCGAATCGTGTTGCGGTCGATTGTTACCGCCGGTTGGCGGGGATGTGATCGGACGGCAAATGCGCCTTTATCGGTGCCTTGCGATTGTCAGCTTCTTGACGATCGATTCTAGAATGCTCGTCGAGTCTCGAATGCTCGTCGAGTCTAGAATGCTCGTCGAGGGCCTTGGTTGCGTATTCGCCTTGGGAACCGAGGTTTGATTCGTCGATGTCACGAATGGGCTGGGACGGTTCCGACCGGACGGGCTGTCCATTGGCATCAAGTCGTGGCTTGAAGAACTTGCCAAGCGGTCCAGCCAACAGTGCGGGCAGCATCACAAGGTCACCAATCAGTGCCGCCCCCAGCATCACCAACATCAGTGTTCCGAAACGCTGAGTCGGCGTGAACGTTGAAAGCGCGAACACGAACAACCCGAGTCCACCGACGAACGTGGTTTGCGTCATCGCCGGGCCGACTCGCCGGTAGGTTTCAATGATCGCTTCGACTCGCGAAAGGCCACGGTCCAAGTTGTCACGGAACCATGAAAGGAAGTGGATCGTATCGTCGACGGCGACACCCATCGCAACCGAGGCGGTCATCATGGTGCCGATATCAATTTCGATACCGAAGTGGCACATCAGTCCGAAGACTGTCAGCACCGGAAACACATTCGGGATCATTGCGACCATTGCCGCCATGATTCCGTTACCCATGTTGCGGCCTTTGAACCATCCGTACGGCGCTCGCCCAGGGTTAAGCAGCATCACCATCACGATCCAAATCAGCACAAACGCCATCGCAATCGAATCGGCAAGGCTGACTAGCAAGGTACGCTGCGCTTTGTAGACCACAGGGATGACACCGGTGTAGATCACTTGGATCGGTCCCGATCCATCGATGTCCGGAATCTGGTCGGGGCCAAGAGTGGCGAAGACGTTCTTTTGTTCGATCTCTGCCGCATTGATGAAATGCTTGGCACCCGCGAAGTCTTCAGCAGTGAAACCCGCCCCGCCTAACCAAACGATGGTGTCGTACTTGGCCAGCGTCTTTGCCCATTTATCGCTCGCCAGCAGTTTTTGTGCGTTTTCAGACGTGAAGTCGAGCCAGAGGGGCGATTTGATTTTTTCGCCACCCAACAGTTCACCGAGCGTAGCTAGGAACGTGTTGTGTGTCAGGATTTCAGATCCGTCTTCGGAAACAAGCTCGGTTGCTTCCAGCGATTTCGGCTGGGTTGCTCCGATGATCAAGACCGGCGAACTGTTCTTGGATTCTTTATCGCTGGCCTGCGCCAGTTTTCGCATCAACTCGTCGCGAGTGTCGTAGGCACGCAGAACCGGTTCAACTGCGGTGCGTAGCGTCGAAACAAAGTCGCCGTAGTCGACATCCGAAAGCGCGGCGACTCGCAAGCTAATCCGCCACAACTCGCTGCCGGCGTAGTTGCCCTTCTTTTCGATCTTCAAATAGTCGTTGTCACGCAGTTCGTCACCAGCGGCGAGTAATCGCTTTTTCATCAGGCTGCGTTGGCTGCCGTAACCGTTGCCCGGTTCGGGCAGTGGCGGCAGGAACGTGTCGGAACTGGTAGCTTGTCCGACAATGCCTCGGCCTGGTTCGCCGAGCGTTCGGTGAACCACGTGACGAATGCGCGAGACCGTTTCGACCCGCTGCAGCAGATCCAGAGGTTCGGTGACCTGCCCCGTCTTGACCGAAGTCGTCGTCGGGTCTTCGGCCTGTACCGAGGGCGGCATGCGAACCACCAACTCCATCGGAACGAGTTTGCCAAAGTTGTCTTCTAGCCAGGCATAGTCATGGATGATTCGTGAATCCGAATCGAACAGCTTTAGCAATTGAACCGACGTCTTGATGTGCCGCATCCCGGCTGCGCATCCAAATAGCACGAACAAGCATGCGATCGCAACGATGGCGTGATGGGACGCGACCCAGCGTCCAAAACTGGCCCACCACTCGCTCAGTTGGCTCTCGGCCGCCAAGTCGTCGGAATCACTCTTCTTGGCGTCGGCGACCTCGGGTGCAAAGGTTTGCAGCGCCGCCGGCAGGTATGAAAACAAGATCCCGATTGTCGCCATGACTCCGATAGCGGCGTACAGACCAAAGTTGCTGATCGGCGCCAGATTGCTGGTCACCAGCGACACCAGCCCAATCGCAGTCGTCAACGAGGCAAGCGTGCAGGGGATGATGGCGTGGCGAAGAGCGCGACCGGCCGCTCCCTTTGCACCTCGTGATCGGACTTCATCGCGATAGTAGTTGACGACGTGAATCGCACCGGAAAGTCCAAGCACATAGACCAGCGACGGCATGCTAAGCAGGATTGCATCGACCTTGCCGCCGGTCCACCAGACCATTGCCATGCTAAGCATTGCCGCACTGCCGCCGACGATGAAGATCATCAACGTGATCTTGATGCTGCGGAAACAGAAGTACGACAGCAGGATGCCAACCAGGACGCTGTAACCGACCAATCGGACCAGTGTTACGCTGCCCTCTTCGTCGATTGCCATGTTGTCGACGGGTGGGCCACCCATCCGCAGCGCCGGTGCGCCGCCGACCGATTCGGGCGGGGCGCGGTTGAACGGGGGCGGTGCCAACGATGGCGGCAACGCGGGTGTTAGTCCTGAATCGGCAGCCAACTGCAACAATCGCCCGCGCGGTTGCCCCAGCACGCCTCGTCCGATCGCATACACAAGGTTCTCTTTCGCCAAGTCCGTCAAAGTCACCAGCACACAGGTCAGTCGGTGTGGTGGTTCGGCACCGGCTGCGTCCCAAACCGCGTACCAGGCGTCGGTTTGGTCGGCTTGGGACGCTTGCTTGAGTTGTTCAATCGAACCGTCATGAAAACTGTCGAGATGAGATTGCAGCGTCGCCGCAGCGACCACGTCAAATTCGCCGGTCAGTTCATCGCGGCGTTTTTCCGGCAACGCATCGCGAAACGCCTGCGGCGTCCAGGCAAATTGTGGCGGCACGGCGGGCGCGAACAGCGTGCCAGTCAAACGCTCGGTTGCCAGTCGCTTGGCCACCTTGCTGCGACTGTCTTTGTCCGTCAGATCGATCGGCCACAGCGGGCCACCTTCGCTTGCGAGTTCCTCGACGATCGAATCGCCGGTCTGAACCGAGTGGAAAAGTGACGCCGTCAACAGCGACATGTCGCTGTAGAAAGGGTTGGCAATGCGTTGCCCCGGCGCGTCCCCGGGTTCTTTTCCGAACGCGGTCACGAACGTCCCGTCAAGCTCGTACACACCGCGTGCACGGCGAACCGATCGCATCATCGCGGCTGGCCCGTTCATCGATTCTTCCCATCGATACAGGCTGCCGTCGGGCGTGATGTAGTACCACTCGCCGGTCGGTGTGGTGAGCCATTTTTCGTCTTGCCCGCCCCAA
>JBAUHR010000762.1:0-4880 GCA_049680385.1 Rubripirellula sp.
GTTCATTACAAAGTCGAGGAAGTATCGGAGCTCGATGGCCAAGTTCGCGCTTCCATTGAGTATGAGTTTTGGTCCAGAGAGAATCGCTATTTCCGGCTTGATATCTATCGCCCAGCGTCCTCAACCAGTAAGTCCACCAAAGCACGCCAACGCCTGATTGTCAGGCCGGAAGGATTCGCTTTACTCGAAACCAGCGCCGATTCCGAACAATTCGCAGTCACGGCCTTCGGGAGCTCGGCGGAAGGTCTTGACCGACTACTAGCCATGCCAACGGTGCATTCAAGTACACGAGCCTACCTAATCTTGACAATCGAAGACTTGCTTAAGAGCGAATACGAATCTGGTGCAAAGCGTCGCATTGTCGATTACAAACTCGAAGGTGACATGCTAACCTGGGACAGTAAATATACTTCTGGCGATACTGTCATAGCCAGTAGGATTGTCTGCAATGTCAAACACGGAGTGTGCCTGCAATATGAAGCTAGATCTATTAAGGCTGGAGAAATCTCGTCTGACGTTTCGGTCGAGCGAGTATTTGATTTCAATACGCATCGTTCGATTCCGGTAAACGAGGTCGTTGTTGTTCGTAAGCCAAAATCTTCCGAGAAGAGCGAACGAAGAAATACGCTTTTTGTCGACTGGCAACCTGTGGATATGAGTGTTTTTGACATTGCGGGAGTGTCAAACGACGCACCGCGTGGAAGTCCATGGCTTCGGAGAATTGCGACATTGGTCATTGGTTCTCTACTGGTTGGAGCTTATTTGCTCTTGCGTCAGCGAGGACGTCGAGCCTCGTAATCTTTTCTCACTGGTTTGATTGAAAGCATGCGGAAATATGACGACTTAGTGTTTGGGTTTATCATCTACGGAGCGATGTTCTGGGGCATTGCGGAGTCTCAAAACTCACAGTTCTGGATGGTCTATCTTTTGTTGGTAATTTCATTTGGCATCTTTCATAGCCTTGCAATAACTCTGCTGGGCGTTCGTAATGCGTTAGCATCACAACACAGTTGGGCTGTCATACCGGCAATTACGGTATGCTACGAATATCTGCGACATTTGGTGACA
Source organism: Rubripirellula sp. (assembly GCA_049680385.1). GTDB lineage: Bacteria > Planctomycetota > Planctomycetia > Pirellulales > Pirellulaceae > Rubripirellula. The sequence continues at coordinate 1,069 of JBAUHR010000762.1, forward strand.
TGGTGTTACGACGGAAGCGGGCTGACTTTTTTTCTCGTGGGTCAGGTGGTCCCGCTCAGACTCTCGCGATCATTCGCCAGCGTAGGTGGCATCTGGCTATTGTCATTTGTATTTGCGGTGTTCGTTCATCAACTTTGGATTGCCCTCCTGTTCCGAAAAGTCACTCTTCGGCGGAGGCTTTTTCGGCTTGGTCTACTATTGGTTGCGTCCGCAGTAGCGATTATCACTCCCATTGTTGGCAGGCCGAAAACCGAGGAAACATCTGCCGTGATCACTGTACCGTTCAAATTGACCCAGTTCGCCAAACCGTCCGTCTCGGCTTTCATTTCAGACGTAATACGTCAGCTCAGAAACGAAGAGCTTACTGTCCTGGGCGTGGAGACAACAGGCACATTGGATCTGGCACGGAACGTCATAGTGTCGAATGACGTTGAAGCGTCACTATGGCAAGAACTCTCAGAACGGAATAATGTTTCGGTTTTGACCGGCAGTTGGATCACGCTCGCGGGACGTAACGATCGAGTCAATTCTATAGTTCAGTATCGAAATGGTGAGATAGTTGGCATTGAGCCGAAGCACCGCCTCGCCCCATTTGTCGAGTCGCAACCATTGGGAACTGAATCACTAATCTCGAAGGGCTGGATCCCTAAGTCTGCGGTTCGTAATGCGGCCCCAAAGGCGGATGCTGAAGAGTTTCTTCGTGGCTTCCCCAGACCGCAGGGAGTTCAAACTGGCGTATGCTACGACATCTTCTTTGGTCCAGCGTACCTGAATGGTCTTGACTTGAGTCATGAGTTCATGACCTGCTCCCTGGATGAGACCTACGACGACTCGGGCATATTTCAGTGGCTTTCGATGCAGCATAGTCGGATTCGAGCAATCGAAGCACGGCGTTCTCTTGTTCGATGTTCGCTTGGCGGTATCACCGCAGCCTTTGATCCGATGGGGAATGAGATCGAGCCGATTGCGTCCCGAGCTGGGATGAATCTGTATCGTGTTCCAATCTGCAGAGAAACTACGTTCTACGCTCGAACCGGTGATTGGATTGTCTGGCTGTCATTCATTGTCGTTGGCGGCTGGATGTTGCATGGCATCATGCAGCGTCGCGTCCAGCGGAGAGAAGCGAATGTCGCGTAACCGAAAGTTAGCGAAGCTTTTGCTCATTGGATTGATCGGAGTTCAGGTATTGCTGCTTGTAGCAACTGCGTGGAGGACCGGACCCGGCTGGGATGAGTGGGGGCATTTGCCCGCCGGCTTGTTCAATTTGCAGTACGGCGATTTCCATCCCTACCGAGTGAATCCTCCGTTAGTTCGAATGCTCTCAGCGATTCCAGTAGCTTTGCTCGGTGGTGGAATCGACTTTGAGTTGCTACCCAAGGCGCCCGGCTTTCGCTCCGAAGGCTACCTGGGGATGGCCTATGTCCATCAGCAAGGTCCCGAAGTGTTTCGTTGGGTTTCTATCGCTCGCACGGCGGTTATTCCCATTGCTATTTTGGGAACGTGGTTGCTGTACAAGATCGGCAGTCACTTTGGTGGTCGTCGGGTGGGGCTTTTCGCTGCTGCTCTTTGGGGTTTCTCACCGACAATTTTGGCCTACGGCGGCACAATCACACCGGACACCGCCGCAACAGTTTTTGGTCTTTGGGCGACGTGGTGTTTTTATTGCTGGTTTCGCATCGGTCGAACGCGTGACACGGTTTGGATGGGCGTGAGCGTCGCTGTGGCGCTGCTGAGTAAATCCACTTGGATCATTCTGCCACCTTTGTTTTTCACGCTTTTGGTTGCCTTGCAAGTTTTCTGTCGAACTCGGAGGAGCCGCAGCCACCAATGGATGCAAGTGGGCTTAGCGGCTCTGATTGCCTGGACGCTGGTTCATGCCGTTTACGACTTCCGAGGTGTGCTTCGACCGCTGGGGTCGTTTGAGTTCATCAGTCAAGCGTTTTCAGGAAATGATAACTCTTCGATTGCTGAAGCACCCGTGGTGGGCAACCGTTTCGCGGGAACACCGCTGGCTTGGGTGCCCGCGCCACTGCCGGCGGAATACATCCAAGGGATCGACGTCCAAAAACGCGACTTCGAATTGACGGACATGCGTTCGTACTTGATGGGAAATTGGGGAGAGCGCGGATGGTGGTACTACTACGCCGTCGCCTGGTTGGTGAAGGAGCCGTTGGCATTCTGGTTGATGTTGCTGGTCGGGCGGGGATTTATCGTTGCGCGGGGCGTAAGATGTCGATCCACTCGACGCACTGGCATTGCGGTGGTGATCATTCCTGGATTGGCCGTGTTTCTGTTTGTCAGTTCGCAAACGGGTTTCAACCATCACCTGCGCTACGTGCTGCCAGCATTCCCCGCAATGTTCCTGCTGGCGGCATTACCGATTGCGAGCGTTCGGCCCCGTGTCCGGATGGCGATGGTTGGATTGCTCATTTGGTTTGCTGCCAGCAGTGTCGTGATGGTGCCGCGTAGCTATGCGTTCTTCAGCGAGGCCGTAGGAGGCTGGCGCAACGGACATCAGTACCTGAACGCCAGTAATTTGGATTGGGGGCAGGATTTACTTTCCATCCGGACGTGGGCCAGGGCCAACCCGGACAAACGTCCGATTCATCTGCTGTACTCTCCGTCGCAGTTGGACTTCCCGCGACTCGGGATCGATGCTTCCGTCGGTGAAGGAAGCGTATCGCCGTCCGGTCCGACGCGGGATGGCTGGTGGGTCGTCTCGATCGACCGGGTTTTGAACGAACCCAATGATTGGTTTTTGAAACAAGCACCGACGGAACGTATTTCCGTGTCGACGACCGTTTATTATGTCGTTGACGGTCGTGTTGTGGAAACGAGCGAATTTTAAACTGACGAGGCAATTCAATGACGGTGACACAATCACATCGATGCGGATTCACGTTGATCGAATTGTTGGTTTCCATCGCGATCATTGGTGTGTTGGTTTCCTTGCTCGGGCCGGCCGTGCAGCGGGCGCGAGAGGCAGCCCGGCGCACCGATTGTGAAAACCGGATTCGTCAGGTGGGGTTGGGAGTGTCGTTGTTTCACGATTCGCATCGCATCGTGCCGACCAATGGTGGTCCGGACCCCGACAGCACACTGTCGCTTGTGGGTGGGGCTGCGATTCAGCCATCGACTCATGAAATTTTTTCAGGCACGACTTACCTGTGGGGCGTTGGCGATCCATCCCTGACCGGCAAGCCGCAAACGGGTTCGTGGCTGTATTCGATCCTGCCCAAGATCGAACAAGGTGCTGCTTACCAAAGCGGAGCGTGTGACGCATCGCTGCCGTTGTATTGGTGTCCTTCGCGTCCACGTGGTGAACCGATGGCGACGGCCGATGATGTTCATGCAACCTATGTGTCCGACGGGATTGCGATGACGAAGTCGGATTTTGCGGGCAACTCGGAAGTGTTTTTGCAACGACCCGAGGCGATTGGGTTTCGATCCATTCAAGACGGACTGAGCCAAACGATTCTTGCGGGCGAAAAAGCGTTTGATCCGACAGTGCAAACCGACACGGCTTGGTATTGGGACGAACCGGTTTGGCTGGGCGGGTCCAAAGGGACCATTCGCAGCGGACTGAGAATCGTGCCGGATGGTCGTGGAATCGAGTTTCGGGAGAACTGGGGATCGCAGCACGATGGTGGGGCGTACTTCGTCTTTGCCGATGGTCATGTTCAGTTCGTGACGGCGAGTGTGGATTGGAAATTGATGTCAGCAGCCCTGACCATTCACGGCGGCGAAACGGAGGGAATCCCTCAATGAACCGAGTGTTGCGGGCTTCTCTGTTAGTCGTTGTGCTGTTGCTG
>JBAUHR010000763.1:0-38695 GCA_049680385.1 Rubripirellula sp.
GGTAAAGCCGATCGTTTCGCCAGCATCAACAAAGACCTTCACCGACTTGCCATCCGCACCGAAAATCATGACCGTGGGAATCGAATCGATATCGGCCGCTGCGTAAACATCGTCACTCGGCGTCGTGCAGATATACGTCGGAAAACCGTCGGCGCCGACGGACGTCAAGAACGTGGACACTTGGTCGGCGTAGTGCTCGGGTGGGCGACTCTTGCGACCGTCGAAATCCAAATTCACCGCGATGCATTGAACCGAACCGCCGCTGGATTTGGACAGTTTGACCAGTTCCGGAAACTCTTTCAAACACGGCTCGCATGACAACGACCACAGATCGACGACGGTGATTTTCCCGGTCGCAGAGGCCTGACTGCGGATCTCGTCCCAACTAGCGTACTGAACCGCCCCATCGGGACTTGAGGACGTTTGCGTTGGCGGCGTGGCGCTATCGGGCATTTCGAAACCTCCGTTGGATTTCGGTGCCGATTCAGACTGGGATGGCACCAAGTCCGCTGGTAATTCCATGACACCTGGTGCATCGACGCTGGCATCGACCGACGCCGCAGCGGTTGCATTGGACTTGGCCGCAGCATCCGTATCCAACGCCGATCCTGATTCCGATGGAACGCTAGACGAAGTGGCCGAATCCGAACTGCCGCAGCCTGACATGGCGGCCAGCCCTAACATCCAGGCGGCGTTTGCGGCAAAAATCCAGCTTGTCAATTGTGCAGATTCAGAACGATTCGATCGGCGGGGCAGCATCGAGTTTCCTTTTGGGTGAGCGTGGGCGGCAGGATCGATTAGATTGTAGGAGGTCTGGCGGTCGCACATCGAAGTTTCTGTGCCAAAGGCCAGCTACAATCGTGCAAAAATGCTCTTGGTTGATCCAACACCGTTGATCCAACACCCTCGCATCCTGGAACTCGACATGTCAACGACTCAGCTTGTCGTCGCATCCAAACAGGGTGACAACGAAGCCTTTGGACAGTTGCTGGAACAGTATCGCGGTTACCTGTTGATGCTGTCGCACCGTTACTTGTCCGAGCAACTACGTCGCCGCGTCGATCCCGCCGATATTGTGCAGCTAACTTTTTTAGAAGCCAAGCGGGATTTGAATGCATTTCGCGGCGAAACACCGGCGGAATTCGCCGGGTGGCTTCGAGGAATGCTGAAAAACAATGTCGCGACCGCCGTGACGCGTCACATCACGACCAAGAAACGGTCGGTCAAACGCGAAGTCAATCTTGCGCCGGCTTCGCCCAACCAAGATTCCGGTGCCGGCTGGCTGGGGCAACTTCCCGGCAGCACCACTAGTCCCAGCGGCGTTGCGATTCGCAGCGAAGCGGTGTTAGCTCTTGTCGAGGCGCTCCACCAACTTCCCGAATCACAGGCCGAAGCCATCCGATTGCGATACATGGAGGGACTGCCCCTAGCCGACATTGTCGAACGCATGGGAAAATCCGACACCGCCGTCGCCGGATTGCTAAAGAGAGGACTTCAAAAGTTAAGAACGATCCTGTCCGCGGACGACTGCCCATGGTTCTAGCGTCTACCGAGCGTATGTCTATCGAAATCAGTCCGCCTATCCTGCGCGCCCCGGACGACCATTTTTCCAGCCTCTGTATTTGAACTGCCCCACCTTTGTAGCGAAGCTCTTGAATGCCGGACGATTCGGAAAACACTGAACCGCAACCCGCCGATCCGCTTGATCAAGCCTTCGCCGCTTATCTGCGAAGCTGCGACGAAGGCGGTATCGAGAGCCGTGAAGCATTCCTGGCAAAGTACCCCGAACTTGCGGGCCAGCTACAAGAACTGATCGATGCCGCCGACATGATCGGGAACATGACGTTGGGCGGAACTCCGAAAGTCGGCGCGTCGGATTCAACGCCGCCCATCGCCCAAACGGGCGCCGAAACGATTGCACTGCACACGCGCGATCCCGGCGAGTCCGGTGAAGATCCGGCCGTCACGTTGCCGATGGCTCATCGTGCCAAAGGCGATCCCGGTCCGACACTGCCTTTTGATCTGGGCGACTATCTGCTGTTGGAAGTGATCGGCCGCGGCGGCATGGGCGTCGTCTACCTGGCCAAGCAAACCGAACTCGATCGATTAGTCGCGGTGAAAATGATTCGCAGCGGGATGTTGGCAGGCGAAGCAGAAGTAAGACGTTTCTATACCGAAGCTCAAGCCGCCGCGCGACTGCATCACCCCGGCATCGTTTCAGTCCACCAGTTCGGCCGCCGCGCCGGTCACCACTTTTTTTCGATGGAGTTCGTCCGCGGCACAGACTTACAGAAAAAGATCAACGGTGAAACGTTATCCGTCCACGACGCAGCCCGCTACGTCCGCGATGTCGCCCGTGCCATCCAACACGCGCATGAGAAAGGCGTTCTACACCGCGATTTGAAACCTGCCAATGTCTTGATCAACGAAAATGATGAAGTCCTAGTCACGGACTTTGGTTTGGCCAAGCACATCGACAACGACAGCAGCATCACCGGCAGCGGTGACGCAATTGGGACTCCCCATTACATGTCGCCCGAACAGGCCGGCGGGCAAAGCGACATGGCGGGGCCCCAAAGCGACGTCTACGCGCTAGGCGCGATTCTATTCGCAGCCTTGACCGGACGACCGCCGATTGTCGCCGACACAGTCATGCAGGCGATGGTGAAGGTAATCCACGACCCCGCGCCGCCCGTGCGATCATTGCGCCCGGACGCACCGGTCGACCTGGAAACGATCGTCGCGAAATGCTTAGAAAAGCAGCAAGAAAAGCGTTACGCATCCGCCGGTGAATTGGCCGACGAATTGGACGCGCACTTGGACGGACGTCCTATCCAAGCACGCCCGCGTTCGGCGGCGATCAAGGCCTGGCACTGGCTCGAAGGCGTCCCACTGGTCGGCGCCCTGACCGGACGCCGGGTGCTGCACTCATCGGATCAACACCGACGTTTCCAAGCAGCGATGTTATTGATCCTGTTATTGACGCCCATTACGGCCGCGGGGCTGGCCACCATGTGGTACCAGCACAAAGACTCCATTCCCCAAAACATCCGTATCGCCGGTGGGCTCGACGGCGGCATCTACAGCGACTTGTCATTGGTGCTGGGCACGCGAGTTGATCGCCAACACGGTACGTTGACCGAAGTGGTGACAAGCAACGGATCTTTGGACAATCGGCGCCGGCTAATGAATTACCAAATCGATCTCGCTCCGATGCAAGCCTCGGTCATCAATGGTGACGATCTATGTGTGGTAGCGCCGCTTTTTTATGAAGTCCTTTACGTGCTGGCACGGCAAGACTCGGACGTTGTCTCAATGGCCGACTTGACCGGGCACCGCATCGCTGTGGGCCCCGAAGGCAGCGGATCGCGAACGACCGCAGAATTGATTTTCGACTCACTTGAACTAGACGACCAAGCCGTTCGTCGTGAAGTCATCGCCTGGAACGACCTTGCCATCGCCGATGGCAAGGCTGACGAGCGTGTCGATGTGGCCATGATCTGTATCGGCCGCGGCAGCCCGATCGTGACAGGCTTGCTGGCCGACGGAAAATGGCGACTGGTACCGGTTAACGAAGGCATTCAAATCGCGCTTCAACACCCGACTCTACGGCCGATGTCAATCGACGCTGCCGATCACCCGGGGATCGAGCTGCCACTTGGTGGAATCCCTACGGTCGGAACCACCGCGTTCTTGGCTGCTCGCCACGACACACCCGGTGAACTGGTGACTGCGATGCTGGAAGCGTTGTACCAAGATCCGGAGCCTTGTATCGGTCTGATCCCGCGCCGCCGGGCGGCTGAATGGCAGGGACTGGCTTTCCATTCTGCCGCGCGGAAATTCTATCGCGAAGTTGTTAACCACCGCTCAGAATAGCCTTTGCCTCAACATGACCGTTGCAATCGTCACAGACCAATTCAATCGTCATGACGCAACCGCATGATGCGAGGCAACTTCAAGATCGCGAGTGACATTCGTTAGCACGAACCTACGTTTGGGAGCCGATCCTCTCAACTCTCAACGTGTTCTTGCCTCAATGTCACCGAGTTTCTCACGACTGACGTCGCTGCTTAACGTAGCCGCGGTTCGCAAATTGAGCCCCCGTACCGCTCAACTGAAACCACCGACGTTGCGAACCAATCGCGGATCGCTGCGAAGCAAGTTGGTTCTGTCATTGGCCGCGATGTTCCTGGCGATCCTAACGGTCAACGAGATCGTTGGGTACGTTGTGATTGGTCCTGAATTTATGCTGCTGGAAAGATCTGCGGCGATTCGCGATGCCCACCGCGTAAAAGCTGCAATCGAGGGCGAACTCGATCACTTCAGCGATGTCAACCGACATTGGGCGAGAAGCCTAGCAAGTGCGCAGACGACCAACTGGAGCGACGCCGGTTTGCTCTGGGCCTGCACCGTCGACAGCGACGGAAACACTCAGTGGTTGCAAGGCCAAGAATTCGTTTCTGACCCCACCGTTGCCAAACTTCTGCAACTTGCGGTGACGTCGACTTCGATCGAGCACAACGAAAGCGAGCACGAAGCCCCTAGCGGTATTGTCCGCACAAAGAACGACTGTCTTGCGTTCTTTTCCGCCTCGCCGATCACAAACCGAAATACGGCATCGCCAACGACTACGATGCCCCAACAACAATTGGTGATTGGTCGCAAACTAACAGCAGAGCTACTGAACCGTCTTCGCGAGCAAACACAAGTCGACTTTTCGATCCAGCCACCGAAGCAACCGAGCTCTTACGATTCAATGGCGCTCTGGGAAGCTGATGACGCATTGATGGTTGAATTCCCCTTGCCGGGCATTCCAATCACCGCCGCATCGGCTGTCGCGTCAAGCAATTCGGATACGTCCCAATTGGAACGCCTGCCTAGTTCAGCAAACATATTCATCCGTCTGCCGCACCACATCGTTGCTCGTGCAGATCATACTTTTTCGCTTGCAAGAAACCTGTTTATCCTGGGCAGTGTTTCCGCAATTCTATCTTTGTTGCTGATCCTTCAATTTCTTGTCGTTAGCCCACTGAACTGTGTTCGCGATCATTTCAATGGCGTTGGTGTCGACGGAGCCACCCCGTCACCATTGGCACTCGACTGTCACGATGAAATTGGTGATCTCTCGCGTGCGTTCGACGCGATGATCACACGACTGGACGAAACTCAGCAGCAACTCTCGGATGCTTCGCAGGCATGCGGGCGCAGCGAGGTTGCGGCGACTGTGATCCACAACGTCGGCAATGTGCTGACCAATGTGAACAGTCTTATTGACACAGCAACCAATCGAGTCGGGACGTTGCGTGTCGAACCCTTGCAAATGCTTGCGTGCCAATTGCAGGGACCAGACGGATCGCCTGAATTGATGCAAGCGACGCCCAAGTACCTCGAAGGGCTTGCAACGAAATGGAAGTCCGACAAGGACTCGCTGGCTGACATACTGGCTACCCTGAACGATAACGTCAAACACATCCATGATGTCATTCGCGACCAACAAAAACACGCCGATCACAAGAATGAAAATCGAACCGTCGAGATCGCTTCGGTCCTGAATGACGCGATCGCGTGCTGCGAAGCAAGGCTAAACGAAAATTCAGTACGCGTCGCAATCATTGGCGAGCCCAACGTGACGGCAATCGGCGATGCGTCACTTTTGCTTCAAACGATCATTAACATCATCAGCAATGCGACGCAGGCGATGACCCATTCACAGCCGGATTCGCGAACACTGACGATCGAGTTGACGCAAAACTCGGACGACCTTCGGATCGCGATCAGCGATTCTGGTTGCGGCATGACTCCGGAAACTCTTGCCCGTGTTTTCGATGCTCACTTCACCCTGCGTGAAGGCGGAACAGGTTTAGGACTGCACTTCTGTGCGAACACGATCAAGCAATTGGGCGGATCGATCCATGCGACTAGCGACGGCATGAGCCAAGGCTCGAAATTCGTCATCCAATTGGCCCGGCCAAAGTCCAGCTCGCCCAATTCAGGCGACACGACTGCACCAACACAACATAAGTTGCCATCATGACCTACAACGAAACCCGTCGCATTCTAATCGTGGATGATCAACAGCAAATCCATGACACCTTCCAACGACTCTTTTCACCGAAAGAGCAGGTGGACGACGCACTATCGGATTTCGAATCCCGATTTCTAAAGCCGAACGTTGATTCTAGCGACACCCCAACCGATGGCTCCGACGACCCGATTCCGGTTGACTATCAGTTGACCCATGCCCACAGTGGTGCCGAAGGCGTCGCCTTAGTCACTGCGTCAATGGAGCAAGACAATCGGTTCAGCGTCGCGTTTGTCGACATGCGCATGCCTGCGGGCATGGACGGATTAGAAACGATCGAAGCGATCTGGAAAATTGACGCTAATTTGCAAGTAGTTGTATGCACGGCCTACAGCGATCACTCGTGGGACCATGTGCTGGATCGGTTGGGACGAAACGACCGCCTGTTGCTGCTTCGAAAACCGTTTGAATCGGACGAGGCGAGACAACTTGCGTTGGCACTGAGTGAGAAGTGTCGACTAGAGAAAATCCAGCGCAGTGAACTTGAAAAACTGGAACACGAAGTGGTCAAGCGTCGCAGTGCTGAACGAGAAATGCGAGCCATGGCCCATCGCGATGCACTGACCCAGCTTCCGAACCGCCCGTACCTGCTGCAAAAGCTTGATGAAATCATCAGCCAAGGATCTGTGGGCCAATCCGTCAATAACGCCGTGCTGTTCTTGGACCTCGACAACTTCAAGATCATCAACGACAGCCTCGGGCACAACGCGGGCGACGACCTTCTTAACCAAGTCGCCAATCGTTTAAAAGAATGTGTTCGGGAATGTGATACAACCGGCCGATACTCGGACGAAGAAACCATTCGACTTGGTGGCGACGAGTTTGTGGTGCTGTTGGAAAAACTAGCCGACGATCGAGACGCGATCATGATTGCCAATCGAATCGTCGAAAAAATCTCGGAACCATTTCAGCTCTGTGGCCGTCTCGTCACCGTTGGAACAAGCGTTGGAATCGCCTACACGGGCGATCAAGCCACCGATGCGCACATCGTCCTTCGCAACGCTGATACCGCTATGTATCGAGCAAAAAATTCGGGCAAAGGACGAATCGCGGTTTTCGATCGTTCGATGCACGCCGATGTGGTCGCTCGCATGGAGCTCGAAAACCAACTTCGTCGCGCCGTCGATTTAGAAGATTTCGAACTGAACTATCAACCGATCATTCGCTTAAGCGATTCGCGGATCCAAGGTATCGAAGTATTGATGCGATGGAAAAACGAACAGGGCGTCTACATTTCGCCGTGCGACTTCATTCCGATGACCGAAGAAATTGGGTTGATCGGAAAGGTTGGCGAATGGGTTCTTGAACACTCGATGGTCGCATTCACAAACGTCATTTCGCAGTTGCCCGCCGGGTCGCATGATGACCTTTACATGAGCGTCAACACATCGCGACGACAGCTTAGCGATCCGTTCTTCCTTACACGGATCAATCAAATTTTGGCACGAACGGGGTTCAGTCGCCAACGTCTTAAACTAGAAGTGAACGAATCGAACGATCCACGACATCGTGAACTCGCGTTACAGACACTGCTAGACCTGCATCAGTCCGGCGTCGGCATTCACATCGACGACTTCGGCAAAGGGCAGTCCTCGCTGACATGCTTCCAAAGCTACCCAATCGAAACAGTCAAAATCGATCGCAGCTTCACGGCATCAATCGCCACCGACCGTGGACATGCCGCGATCACCCAGGCGATTGTCCAACTAGCACATCACCTAGGTGCCAAAATTGTTGCCGAAGGCGTTGAGTCGAAACAGCAACTCGATGCCCTTCGAGGCTGGGGATGCGACGCAGCACAAGGTTATTACTTTTCGCCACCTCTGACTGAATCGGAACTCTTCGAGTTGCTCGAAAACCCAATGCAATGCGAAGGAATCCGATTGCTGCGACAACAAATAGCGGCCCCCGCGATTTTCAGCCAACCATTCAACCAGATGCTGACCAACGAAACGTCGGTATAGCAATCAACCCCTACAAGATCGCCAACGGGTTGCGTTTGGTTTCAAGAGTTCCCCGGGTCACTCCCAATCGGTTTGACGCGTTCAAAGTCTGCCAAACTTCGCGGCCAGTCACTTGGCCAGACAACAGTTTCTTGTAGACGCCCAGTGTCGTTTGAGTTGTCGCAGCGTCCTCTTCGAGCATCTCGACTCGGAACCACTCGACGCCACGCTGGATCAAGTCGCCAACCACTTCGGCACCGCTTTGCGGGGTCGCGTTGTAAAGCGTATTGCGACAGGCGACGTCAGCTTGCAGCGGATGCTCGGCACCGACACGATCACGAAGCTGGACGACGTGGCGGTCACAGGGACGACCACAATTGGTCTTGTTGGTGCCCGGCGAAATCACCGCGCAAAACACGCAGTGCTCCATATGAAACATTGGCATGTGCTGGTGCATCACCACCTCTAACCAATTCGATGGCAACGAATCAACCAGATCGATCAGTTGTTCGCGGTTCAAATCGTACGATGCCGTGACACGTGCCACACCTTGATCGCGAAGCCACTGGGCCGATCGATGGTTGGTGACATTCAACGAGAAGTCGGCGATGACGTGTTCAAAATTTTGTCGAGCGAAATCGATTGCCGCTAGATTGCGAGCCAAAATCGCGTCGGGAGCAAGCCGAGTCAAGACTCGCAACAGTCCCATCTCGCCCGGCTTCTGCATTCGCACCGTTGCGATCCCGATCGGTGTACCAAGATCTTTGGCCAACTCGACGGCACCGCGATACGTCCGCACATCATGAAAATCGGCGTAAACCATGCCGACACCCGCGTGACACGCCGCCTCTAACTGCTCCATCGTGCGACACAGAACCGACAACTTTGGCGATGCAGGTGTTTCAACCTCCGCAACGATCGGCGCCACCCATGCCTTAGCCGAATCAACCGACGTGATTCGAATCGGCGGTGTCGCCAAGCTCGCTTCGATCGTCTCGACCAAGCTGCGCCGGATTTGGTTTAGCATCGCCATCGGCACCATCGGTTGGCCTTCGATGTTGACGACAAGCTCGCCCAGCACAAACGGGGTCCCGCCTAGTCGCCCCAGCTTTTCACGCAGCACCGTTTCGTCGGCCGGGCGATTGTGTGCGACGTCCAGTGGCGTGTCACCAACCGCCGAGAACGATCGCCCCCCCGCCAAACAGGCTTCGACAGCCAAGGGCTGACCGGCCACTGCGACGACCTTCATATCAATTTTCTGGCGACCGTTAGGATCTTCGCCCGAAAACGTTTTTCGCAACCGGCGATTCAATTTCGGGTCATCGTTCTTGTAAACGACCGCGTCGAGTTGAACTTCGGACCAGTCAATCTCGCCATGCCCAAATCCGATACGAACCAATGAACCGGAGTCTGCTGATTTCAATGATTCGCCCGACTGATCGACGATCGAGTAGATTCGGCCACCTTGCTGGTCTTGTCCGCCGGTGCCTGCAATCGCCAGCCCATCGCCAAGTGCGACGGGGGCTTCGAGTCGAATTTCAATTTCACCTCGGGGAGTGCTCATCACTTCGCCGATCCGCACGCCCTTCTTTGCCGACGTTAAACCAGGCACTAGTCGCTTGTGATCGTTGCCCGACAACCATCCCGGCGAAAAGCCGCGAGAAAACGACAACTCCATTTCTCGCTGGGCTTCTTCGTCAACGCTGACCCGCCCGCTAACCATGGCTTCGTCGATCGCGCGTCGGTAGTGGCCAGCGATGTTGGCGACATACTCGGGCGTCTTCAAACGGCCTTCGATTTTGATCGAGGCGACACCTGCGTCGATGACATCTGGGATCGCCGCGTAACCGGCCAAATCTTGTGGGCTAAGCAGATACTTAACGTCGCCCAGGTGGTGATCATCACCATCAACGACCAACTCGTATGGCAATCGACAAGCCTGGGCACACTGACCACGGTTGGCGCTTCGGCCGCCCAAAGACTCGCTGGTCAAACACTGGCCCGAATAGGCAACGCACAGAGCACCGTGAATGAAGATCTCGATCGGCATATCCGTCGCAGACGTGATCTTGCGGATTTCTTGAATCGATAGCTCACGAGCCACGACGACGCGGGACAATCCAAGATCTGCGGCCACGGCGATCGTTTCAGCACTGGTCAAACTCATCTGAGTCGACGCATGAATTTCAAGCTCGGGACAGATTTGGCGAACCAAACGAGCGACGCCAAAATCCTGGACCAGGACCGCGTCAATTCCCGCCGATGCGATGCTTTCGACCACTTTCGCCAGCGCCAACATCTCGGACGGAAACACGAGTGTATTCAAAGTCACATAGCCTTTGACACCGCGGCCCCTAAGCATCTTGCTGAGTTCGGGCAGATCGGGAATTCCGAAGTTTTGTGCTCGATAACGGGCGTTGAATCCGCAGTCGAGCCCAAAATAGACCGCGTCGGCCCCGTTTTCGATCGCAGCCTTCACGCATTGCCAATCGCCAGCCGGAGCTAGTAGTTCAGGGGCTTTTCGAAGGGCGGCTGCGTCGGCAGGGATCGTTGGTGTATGCATCGTCGGCATTATGACAGCGGCAGAGCCGATTTGGGAAACGATAGGAAATTCGAACCGGCCAGGGACCGGCGTTACCGTTATAGCATGGTCCGGTATTTCCCCTTCGCCAAACTTCGATGGTGGCAGGGTAAACTGTTCACCGCCATCTTGCTTTTTGCCCCGAATCGTGGATTCCCCCCTGATGCTACGAACAGCGTTTGCGATCACTGCATCGCTACTGATAATCGGCGTGGTAAGTGCCGCTGATCGCCCCAATGTGTTGGTCATCATGGCCGACGATTGCACCTACAACGATTTGCCCATTTACGGCGGCTTGAATGCCAAGACGCCCAACTTGGACAAATTGGCGACCGAGGGGCTAACGTTCAATCACGCCTATCTCGCCGAAGCGATGTGCCAACCCTGCCGAGCCGAGCTCTACACGGGCCAGTATCCGATGCGAAATGGTTGTGCATGGAACCATTCGTCCAGCCTGCCCGAGACGATCAGCATGCCGCAGCACATGGGCAAACTCGGTTACCGCGTTGGCATTGCGGGCAAGGTTCACGTGTTGCCTGAGAAAGCGTTTCCGTTCGAAAACGTTTCTGGCTTTGACAAGTCGTGCGTTCGTGAACCGACACGAACCCACGACCTGTCAGGCGTCCGCTCGTTTGTCACGCGGGAATCGGAATCCGGCACCGCTGAAGAACCGTTTTGTTTGGTCATTGCCTTGGTCGAACCTCACGTGCCGTGGGTGATGGGTGACGCATCCGCCTATCCGCCCAAGCAAGTTGTTTTGCCGCCGAACATCGCTGACACGCAAGTCACCCGAGAAGCGTTCTCGCGGTACTTGGCCGAGATCACTTACATGGACGGACAAGTTGGCGAAATCCTTGCGACGTTGGACGAGACCGGACACACCGACGATACGCTCGTTTTGTTCACGTCCGAACAGGGCTCGCAGTTCCCAGGTAACAAATGGACGAACTGGGACACCGGAGTTCACACGGCGCTGGTCGCGCGGTGGCCAGGCGTGATCGAAGCCGGTGCGCGCACGGACGCTTTAGTTCAGTACGCCGACGTTTTGCCAACGATCATCGACGCGGTCGGCGGGCAAGTCGACGACACCGCGTTTGACGGAACCAGTTTCGCATCCGTCCTGAAGGGTGAATCTGATGCTCATCGCAAATACGTCTATGGTGTTCACAACAATGTGCCCGAAGGACCACCGTATCCCGTTCGCACCGTCAGCAACGGCAAGTACCGATACATCCGCAACCTTAGCCCCGACAATCTGTACATCGAAAAACACGTGATGGCTCATCAAAACAGCACTCAGGTTTCGCGAACGTATTGGCAAACCTGGGTTTGGGATTCGGCGGTCTCCGATGATTCTTATCGGCTTGTCGAACGTTACCAACGCCGTCCTGCCGAGACGCTTTACCACACGGCGACGGACCCGTACGAAATGCAAAACTTGCTGGCGACAGACTCGGCAGCAACAGTTGAGATTCGCGACGAACTCTCAAGCGAGCTTGACCGTTGGTTGACATCACAAGCCGATCCGGGCGTCGAGCAAGACACTCGCGAGACCCACCGGGCGGCCAAGCAGGGCAAACACCGCTTCCGCGCCCCGCTGTCGGCCCAGTAAGCGTCGGGCGGGAAATCACTGCCCGACTTTCGTTTCCCGCCAGATCTAAACTGATCCCCCACAATCGCCACTCTTTGACAGACCACCACTTCACGATGCTCGTCACGCCACAATCGAATCGTCATGACTTCAACGTTTCGCTTGGGCTTGCGATTGCCGTCGCGATCGTCGGTATCGCGATTGCCTTCGCATCGCCTTGGTGGCTACTGATTTCATTGTCCGCGCCCTTGGTATTTTGGGGGTCACGGCGGAAAACCAAGCGACGCTTGGCGGTGATGAACGAACCGTTTCCGGACGCGTGGGAGCAAACACTCCTTGCCGATGTGGCTTATTTTGTAGCGCTCGACACCGACCAACGAGACCGTTTTCGAAAACTGATGCAAGTCTTTGTCGATGAAGTCGCGATCACGGGCATTCGTACCGACGCCGATCAGCGGACCGTCGCCTTGGTGGCCGCCAGCGCGGTGATCCCGATCTTTGGATTTGACGATTGGGAATACTCGGGGCTGGGCGAAGTCTTGATCTATCCCAATGCCTTCAGCGAAGGATATCAAACGGATGCCGGCAGTGACCGTCGCACGCTGGGAATGGTTGGCGACTACCACTTAAGCGGCGTGATGATTCTTTCGAAACCCGACTTGATCGCCGGCTTTACCAACCAAACCGACAAACGCAATGTTGGTATTCACGAGTTCTCGCACCTTGTCGATAAACAAGACGGATCGATCGACGGCGTGATTGCGACTGGTTCAGGGCATACTTCGGCCGATGTTTCAGTGCCCTGGATTCGATGGGTCGGCGAAGAACTACGTCGCAAACCAGGCCACGACGAACACATCGATGACTACGCCTACACGAACGAGGCCGAGTATTTGGCGGTCTTGTCCGAGTACTTCTTTGACACGCCGGCAATGCTGGAAAAGAAAGATCCGCGTTTGTACAAAATGCTGGAAAAGATCTATCGCCAAGATCCTAAAAAACTACTTGCCAACGTTAGCCAACAAATCGGCCAGCGCAAACACAGAATCGGGCGCAACGATGACTGCCCGTGTGGAAGTGGCGAGAAGTTTAAAAAATGCTGCTTGAAACGTCGTCATCGTCGCCCTGGTCGTCGTCAAACATCCAGCTCGACGACGTCATCAGGTGATCAACCCACCGAATCTCGGCCTCGGAACTAATCCGAAGACGCCCAAGTTCATTGATCACGCGCAGAGCGTCCAGCGCCGTCACTCGTCCGTCACCGTTCTGGTCGAAATAGGTATCCGGCCAAACCGACACGGTGCTTGGAACATCAAGATCTTGAGTCTCGCGATCCGAAAACTCGCGCCGTCCAAGTTCATTGATGATCCGCAGTGCATCACCGGCCGAAACGTCGCCGCTGTTGTTGACGTCACTGACAAGCACCAAGTTTTGCCATGGCAGTTGCGTTTCAACCGACACAAGTGATGTGCCATTTTCGTCAATGACTGATCGGACGAAACGACCATCGATTTGTTGCCCCGATCCCATCCGCACCGCCGACGGACTCGTCGATGAAACCACGATCGATGCTTGGGCGTCGATCAACAGCACGGAGTTGCCATCCATGTCATCGATGACGACGGAACCGACCGATGTGACGAGCGCCGAAAAGATCGTCGTCGAACCGGACTTCACGACGACGACACCCTCACTGATTTGGACCACATCGTCCGAGGACGTCAGATTGGCGTGAACTTGCGTTGCCGAGGTCCCCTCTAAGATATTGATTCGGTAATCTTCCACCTCGCCGTCCGGCGCGGAACCGGTCACGGCCAAACCGCCAGTGCTGCTAAGCCGGAACCGGGCAAACGTTTCGCCGACTTTGGCAATCGACGGTACGGGTACCGAAACCGAGGTTGTTCCGGCGGGCACGCTGACCGAAGTGGCAAACTGTTCGCCCAGATCATCCCAGTCACCATCGCGATTGAAGTCGATCCAGGCATCCAAGAGTCCTGCGGCCGACGCCGTCACCAGCACTCCGCCAATCGAGGTGTCGTCGCCCAACGGATCGTCTAACGCAACGATATCCGTGATAAAACGAACTCCGTCATCCAAATCGTCCGCGTCCGCAGCCTGACTGGGCTTACCGTCGTCATCCGGGGAAACGCCTGCGCCCAAGAACAAGTCGCCGATCTCGTGACGCGCTCCGTCATCGGCAATCGTGACCGGATACGCCTGAGGTGCATCGCCTCGATCGTAAAGGATCGGCGGCGGATTGACCGTGATCGTGATTCGCTTTGGCGCCGACGTATCGTTGCCGCCGCCGGAATCGGTCACCGTGACATCAAACGACACGCTACCAACCAGATCGGTTCGTGCGGTGTACGTCAGCGTGCCGCTGGTATCGATTTCCGGATTCGCATCAAAAAACGTTGGGTCGTCAAAGTTTGAAATCGAGTAGCGAGCAACGGTCTGATCCGATTCGTCATCCGGACCGGGCACAAAGTCGGTGGCAAAATTTGCGACCGTTTGCGCCCCCGCATTCTGCAGAATCTCTGGTGGATTGACGGCGCTGAACGTCGGTGGGTCGTTCACGGCGTTGATCGTGATGGTGCCAACGCTGACCATCGATGTGTCGACACCACCATTTTCGGTGCCACCATCGTCTTGGACCGTGACATCAAACGTAGCAACGCCGTTTGCGTTAGCAGCCGATCGAAATCGCAGTGTCCCGTCCACGTCGATAGTTGGCTGGGTCGTGAACAGCGACGGATCACTGACATTGGTCACGTGATAAGCCAGCACCGATTGCTTGGTGATTTCGGTGACGCGAAGGTCCAGCGCGTAGTGATTCAGCGGGCCAGTCTGCTGGATATAGAACGTGTAAGTTCCGGCGGCCAACGGAGGCGTAAAACGACTGCCGGTCACGACGCCCGCGCGCCGCAAGATGCTGGTGCCACCGACGCCGGGAAGATCATCAAGACCAAACACCGTTCCGCCAATGAACTCCGTTTCGTCAAGAAACGGATTGTTGTTGAAGTCTAAATCGAATGCGTCGTAAGGAAACGAATCAGTGTCATCGATCGCCAAGAAAGCGTTCCGCTCGTTCGAGTTCGATGGTGGCGCGTCATACGAATACTCGAGCACAAATAGTCCATCGAGCTGAAAACCCGGTTCGATTTGAAAAGTGAATACATCGACGTTGCCAACCGACAAAGCTGACTCGACTGTTCCACGAACAATGTTGGACCCGATCGCTAGCGTGCCCAGGTTGGTTGGTGCCGCATTGTCGGCCGACAACGGATTGACGGTGCCATCTGCGCCTTCATCGTGAATCACTTGTGACGACGTCGACTCATCTCCCTCGCCCGGGCCTGGATTGAAATCCGTCACGAAATTCACAACCGTCTGCAGCGGCAGGTCTTCATCCGCCGTCACCGGATTGGCGATCACAAAGCTGGGCTGAGCGTTCGCTCCGTCTTCGCCCTCGGCAGTGACACCTGTTGCCCACGTCGTCAGCAAGCGGCGAGTTTCTAATGACTCGAATCGGCGGCGTTTGGTTGGATAACGTGAATGTGAAGAAGGCGTCATGGCTGTCTCGGCAGGATGAATGTCAGCGGTTAGTTTAGTCCTTCGGCTTCCCATCGTCTTGGTGAAGGCCGTTGAACTGATTCCGAACTCGCCCCGATGGCTTAGAGGTGCCTGCATGAAC
The DNA here is from genome assembly GCA_049680385.1 of Rubripirellula sp. GTDB lineage: Bacteria > Planctomycetota > Planctomycetia > Pirellulales > Pirellulaceae > Rubripirellula. Next base: position 15,892 of record JBAUHR010000763.1, read on the forward strand.
GCCAACACGACTCCCGAGACTCTGGCTTACACCGATGGAAAATTGGTGTTGATCGATCAAACTCGATTGCCTGGCGAGTTGGTAACGCTGGTGTGTGAAAACGTGGAACAGACGCATGACGCGATCAGTCGCCTCGTCGTCCGCGGGGCTCCGGCCATCGGAATCGCGGCCGCCTACGGTGTTTGTTTGGCCAGTCCGGCCGATCGGAACGGCTACTTAACCGCGATCGAGCGTCTGGCCACCAGCCGCCCCACAGCGGTGAACTTGTTCTGGGCGCTCGACCGAATGAAGGTTGTGATCGAGCGCACTGTCGCAGACGACAATCTCGCGGGCTCATTGCTTGAAGAGGCGATCACGATCCACGATCAAGATCGCCAAATGTGCCGCGACATCGGACGTCACGGTGCAAGTGTGCTAGGTGACTGCCGGGCCGTGCTGACGCATTGCAACGCTGGCGGATTGGCGACCTCGATGTGGGGAACCGCGCTGGCCCCGATCTATCACTTGCACCAAGCCGGTCACCCGATCGAAGTCTTTGCCGATGAAACGCGGCCACTGTTGCAGGGTGCGAGACTGACCGCTTGGGAACTTAGCCAGGCCGGAGTGCCGGTCACCGTGTTGACCGATTCGATGGCCGGCAGCCTGTTGAAATCCGGCAAGATCGATGCCGTCATCGTCGGCGCCGATCGCATCGCAGCCAACGGTGACGCGGCAAATAAGATTGGCACGTACCCGCTGGCGGTGCTGGCCAAGTACCACAACGTGCCGTTCTACGTTGCGGCTCCGTCGAGCACCTTTGACATGGCTTTGCCAACCGGCGACCTGATTCCGATCGAACAGCGGTCCCGGACCGAAGTCAGCAACCCGCATGGGACCTGCGTCGTTCCCGATGCGGCAAACGTCATGAACCCGGCGTTCGATGTCACGCCAGCCGAGCTGATCACGGCCATCATCACCGAACGCGGCGTGGTCACCGACCCCAATGCGCCGAAGCTGGCCGAGCACCTGAGCTGAACCTTTGATTTAGCGAGTTCAGCAAGATCGAGAGTAATTCCACGGCCGTGACCAGACGTGTCACCGGTCGATGCGATAGTTCTTTTGTCGCGGGGAGGAGCCTGGCGATCTCAAATCGAGACGCTTGGTTCAAATCGCGCTCCAGTGGTGGCAAGTCAGCCATCCTGGGGGATCACCAGGAAATGGTAGCAATTAACGACTTTAGAAAAATGCGGCTGAAAATCTGCTCAAACGCTGATTTTTGCTCAAGAAAACGAAAAAGTTCGTTGCGAAACACTCTGGTGACCACGGATTGGCACAACGTTTGTACCGATCGTAAGGAAATTAACATCGCAAATCATTTTCAGGGAAGCAAATCATGTTAGTACTCAGCCGCAAAGAAGGTGAACAACTGCTTATTGGCGACAACATTGTTTTGACAATCAACCGATTGTCGGGCAATCGTGTTGCGATCGGCATCGAAGCTCCTCGCGAAGTTCGGATTGTTCGCGGCGAACTCGATCGCCATGACGTCGCCGCGCCAGGTTCGGCACCGGTCGCTATGTCCATGGACGACGCAAACGTCGCCGTCGCCAGCAAGCCTCATCACTGAAGCCGCATCACACCAGCGAAGAAATCGCAACCTTGATGCGACAACCTGAGAGATCAGACAACCTGAGGCTTCATCCGTGACAGAGTGATCTGGCCGTTAAAGCATCGATCAACATCCGAGCCCTCGTTGCGCGGGCGACCATGGAATTCGGATGTCATTGCCAGCTTTTGCGTTAGCTCCCGTTCGCTCGATGACAATTGCCCTGTTCGAACCATTGGCTGCGAATCGACTCCGCATTCAATTCGACTGGGCTTTGGCCCCACCGGATCAACGGCAGGAAGATTGACGTTCCAAAGCAAAGCGCCGTCATCGAATGCTTGCTCGCGAACACGATGCAGAAACTCAGCAAGTGTCTCGCCCATCCAATCGGGCGTGTGATCCCACGTCTTCGGTACATCCGGGTGTCGATAGTGAGATGCTGCTAGTGCTGGGATCCGCTGAAAAGCCGCTTCGCGTGCCGCAGCGAACGTTCCACTGACCAGCAGATCGATTCCCAAGTTTGCGCCGGCATTGATTCCAGAGATGACCGCATCGACTTGCGGTACTAACGTCGAAACCGCCGCACGAACGCAGTCAACCGGCGTTCCATCGACCGAAAACCACCCCGGTTGATGTTGACGAACCACCAACGGACGTCCCGTCGTGACGCTGTGTCCACATTCGCTGCGGCCACGATCTGGCGCGACCACCGAAACCGTCGCGGAATTCGACAAAACGGAACGCACTGACTCGTAAAGTGCCGCGAGTCCGTCTGCATCGATACCGTCGTCATTGGTCAGCAGAATATTCAAATCAATCCGATCGTAAATCAAGAAACCCGAGCGTCCGCACCGATCACCGATCCGTCCCCAATGATTCCTCCGAAGCAGCCAATCAGGCGGAGATTCAAGGGAGTGGGAAAGCGGCGAACTTCCGTCTAAAATACCTCACCCTTGGGGGCTGTAGCTCAGTTGGTTAGAGCACACGACTCATAATCGTTTGGCCGAAGGTTCAAGTCCTTCCAGCCCTATTTCTGTCGATGCTAGCCTTTACCGTTGTCTGGCGGTACTGGATGATTGATTCCAGATTTGGTCATTGCCCTCGACCAACAGTACGCGTGTGTCGAGGGGCGGATTCCGGAATGATTGCCTCTTTCCGCCTGGCCACGAAACATCAATTCGATTGATTTGGTTGGTTGAACCGACCCCGAAGCTCAACAGCGATTCATTCTTGCAAAGATAGCCGTCGCCCGTCTGGCTGAATTGCGTCCATGCTTGGTCGCCCGCAACGACGGTGACAATCGCACCAATCGCATCGCGTTCGGCGTGTGTACCGACCAACTCGATTTGCAAAAAGTGGTTTTGAGTTGTTGTACGGTTTTCCAGCAACTCGGCCGATCCGTTGACCTCGGTCGTGACTAAGTCGGTTCGTCCATCTCGATTCCAATCGCACTTCGCAACGGCTCTCGCGAGACGATCGGTTTTCCAATAATCGTCGTCGCCGGTGGGAATCACCGAGACGTATTTTTTGTCGACCATCGTCAAGACCTGTGTCCGCATCTTAAAATCGTGCCCCTTGTCACGGAAATCTTCGATGTGACCGTTTCCGATCGCGAGGTCCCAAGTGCTGTTGTTATCGAAATCGACTGCCTGGACTCCGAACCCAAGCACTCTGGCCGAAACGTTATCGATGCCCATCGCAACAGCTGCATCGACGAATACGCCTGATGCGTTTTGCATGTACTGGCTGGACCATTCGTCGTAAAAGTTTGTGATATGGAGATCGAGACGCCCATTGTGATCAAAATCCGCGGCTGTGATTCCCATGCATGCTTTGGGCTTTCCACCGGGACCGTAGGCCAAACCCATCGCGACGGCCGCATCCGACCACACCGCCTGATCGCCGGATGCCGAGGAATCAAATTTCCAAACCTGATTCGCTTTCTGGTCGCAACCGACGAACAACTCGTTTCGTCCGTCCGAGTTGAGATCCGCAACCAACAAACCCATCCCAGTGCTCGGCTTGGCATTTTCATCAGACGGCATCGAAAGCCCACGCCACTGGCCGTCGCCCTGCGAGACAAAGACGCGTTGCGGCGCGGGATCAAAATGAAGTGGTCCCGGCAACCTGGTCGCCTTGCCTTGCGCATCACGCTGGATCGGATCATAGACGCGTGGATCGTCCACATAATTGACTTCCGCAATTTCCGGTAAACCATCGCCTGTCAAGTCGGCGATAGCGACTGACATCGTCAACATGGGCTGCTGCCAAGTGTCGTCTTGCACCGGACTAGGTCGAAACGTGCCATCGCCTTGATTGATCAGACACACATTGACCCCGATGTTTCCAATCACCAAGTCAGCGAACCCGTCCTGGTTGATATCGCCAGCGGTCACACCCATTGAATAGTGGTAGTCGGTTGCCGCCGATGCAATCGCTTGATCGAGGAACTTGCCATCGACTTGACGAAAGAGTCGGTTCGAATGCTGACTAATCCCACCAGGCGGATCGGTCGCGGCCTGGCAAAAGTACAGGTCCACTTGTCCGTCCAAGTCAAAGTCCAAACAGGCGACGCCTCCGCCAAGCGGCTGAAACAATAGAAACTCGCGTTGCACCGGCACCGTGGCATTGCGGTGACGAAAATCGAGCCCCAACGACTGGGCCACGCCGACGAACACGGGATGATCAAATCCGGCCGGCGTCACCGTTTTATGATCGGATGCCGAGTCATACGGCGAATCTGGTTCTCCGCGATCCCACGACGCAACTTTGACAAACCAAGGTTCTGCCGAACCAAAGTCCTGTGGAACCAATCCGCCGATAATCGCGGACTCGTTTCGACCACTCGGATATTGCTGAAGAAGTTCTTGCTTGTATCCGGACAACGTTTTCAGCTGACTCGAACCGGGCGAAGAATTCGCGATCCACATTTCCTGCCATGCGACCGACTCGATCCATCGCCCCAGTCCATTGAGCACCTCGACAAGCCGCTGCAGCATTTCGACGTTGCCAGCTTGATCGGTCGCTAAGTGCTGCGACAACCACGCCGACTCTTCAACCAACCTGGATGTTTTGCGAGCCTTATCGGCCGCGGATTGATTGTCATGCAGTTCAAGGGCTGCGATCAAACCAGTCCATGCCTCGATACAGCCAGGTTCGCGCCTGCAGGCTTCGACGAAACAAGCCGCCGCCGAGTCATCTCGATCGTGCATTGCCAGTGTCCCCATGGCCATCCAGTAAGCGGGATAGCGACGAAGTTCGTCGGACCCGGTTGAAGTTCCGCTAGCCCAGCGGCGCAGCGGATCAAACTGGTTCGTTTCGGCCCACAGCAACCCCATCATGGCAGTCGCCGCCGGATCGCCAGACGCCAACAGTTTGCTCTCCGACAAGCACTCAATCGCTTCACCCAAATCGCTGCGCGAGCGCAGCGCGCTGACCACACCTAAGACTCCATAGCGACTCAGATGCTCGGCATTGTCGATGTCTGGCTTTTCGGTGAAAGTAGAAAACGGACGCATCGGATTGATCAGCGAAATCAAGTCACGCATGCTCAGCGGTTGTTCCGCGGCAACACCGCGCAGGACCTCGTTCGCATCGAACCGAAATCCTTGTGAATTCAAGATCTCGGCAAGACGTCGCCGCGCCGAAACAAACCCGGGCTTTCGATCGACCAATGCCTTGAAGCGGTTGATTGCGTCTAGCGAATCACCGGCCGAAACTGCGACTTCCGCTGCCTCAGCTTCACAAACGTCGCGCTGATCTGGATTGGTCGCCGCCAAGCGATCCAACAACTCGATCGCGCTGGAGAACTGTTGGCGACGCACCAACAGTTGCGACATCATGACGCCGGCTAGCAAATCACCCGGCTGTTGAATCAATTGAGTCCGCAGAATCGACTCGGCACGATCCAACTGATTTGATTGAATCGCTGCGGACGCTTCCTCGAGCGGGGATCTGGGCGGTTCATTGCTGCCGTTCTCGACAACCATGGTTTCGACTTCCCGTGCACAGCCAGTCACCACGACGGAAACCAGCAGCGAGACAAGAAGCGAGGCAACCTGATTACGGCAGAGAGTGGGCAAGGTCAAGAGCTCAAGAGTTTAAAAGACCAACGACGATTGGGATCGACACGAGTCCTCATTTGACCGCATTTTCCATTGCCGAACACGGCCAGATTTCGAATCTCGATTTCAATTCCGAACATCGGCATCCATAAAAAAACCTCGCCGCCCCAATGAAGAGACGGCGAGGCGATTTGGTCACAGCGATTTGGTCACAAAGACCGTCTTAAAGACTACAACTCTTCGCTGATCGTTTCACCGCTTGCACGTGTTCCGAGTGCACCCCACAAACCATAAGGGCTCTCGGATCCAGGTGCTGTTCCCGGCGACCCCGTCTTCACAACAGCCTGACGAGAATTACCGGCTTCGATCGAATCGGTGATGAACTTGATCGCTCCGTCACCCATCAACACGTGGCAACCACCTTGGTGGCGGCTACTTGGTGGCAGAACACCAGTGTCAAAGTCACCTGCACCACCGATGCAAACTTCACGGTTTGGCGGCAGAATCGTTGTGATGCTGGTGTACGTTGGCACCGAATCGGACCAACGGAAACCACGACGCCAACCAGTGCTGCGACCACCCGGGTTGCTGGTGCCAGTCACAGGCGGGTTGTTCCAAAATAGCGGACGCAGTGGGTCAATCAACGGAGTTGTGTCATCCGCACAAGAACTCGGATTGCTGTGGATTGCGCCCCAACCAATGCCGAAGTACGGCTGTGTTCGCGTGTCTCCATCGCCAAGATCCGATGCGATTTCGCCACATGCGATCGTGTTCGACAGACCGTCAAGCACATCGCGGAACTTCGTTTGCTTGCGGTTGTAAAAGAAACCACGATTCGATGCATTCGCTGCGGCAATGTGGCCTTGATTCCATGTATTATTTTGCCAACGCCAATAACCCCAGTTCACCCAGTCGGTTGAGTCACCAATGTTGGCGGCATAGTTGGTACGCGCCATGGCGGGCAACCCAACACCGGGATCACTAGGACAACGAAGCGCAGGAAGCTCAGTCATCCAAGGCGTATAGCGAGTGTCCCAAGGACGCGGTCCCATCGCTGGAAAAATGAAAGCGCCATTGTTGTAGTCTCGGGGATTCGAAATCTGTTCCCACAAGGCTTGCTGTTCGATGAACGGGGTGATCCCGATCAACCAACTTTGACGCCGCCGGTTATTGTCGCCGGCGTCGTTGTTGTAACCACCGTTAGCATCAGCCCGAAACGTCCCGCCGGACTGCGTGGGCAGCGCTTTAAAAGCGGAATGGTAATTGTGCAGCGCCAAGCCAATTTGCTTGAAGTTGTTACTGCAACTCATGCGTCGTGCTGCTTCGCGAGCAGCCTGGACGGCGGGCAACAACAGGCCCACCAGAACTCCAATGATTGCGATCACGACCAGAAGTTCAACAAGCGTGAACCCTGGCTTACTCTGTCTCAGTCTCTTCATCTCAAATCTCCTAGAAAAGGGACGTCATCTGAACCCTCAAAGAAAAACGCCAAAAAAAGCTGGAGGACGCCAACGACTAGGCGTCTTCCACTGCAACTACAACACGGGCAATGAAACCCGCGTACAAGGGCATAATGAAAGTTAAGGGATGGGCCTCTCGAAATCAAGGCAAAAGTAAAAATTCTTATAACTGCGCAGCATAAAAACTCAATCCAACTGTGTTTTTCGCGCACGAACGCTTCGGCAGTCCATTTGAACCCACATCCTGGCAATACGTAATTTTCCAAAATCAACGATCGAGTAGGCCCACCAGAACTCCGATGATTGCGATCACGACCAGCAGTTCAACTAGCGTGAACCCTGGCCTTCGCGGACTCAATCTCTTCATTTAAAACTCCGCGAAAAAGGTGGGGCACTATCTTCTAGAAAAACGCCAAAAGAAACACCGCAGTACGTCACAAACTGACGCAATCAACTGCGAATACGAAGCGGATGTTCGGGCTTGCGCAAAACGGCATAAGTGCATGAATTCGCAAAGCAAAAATGCACGCAAACAAAGGAAACTCAACAAAAAAACCGCAACGCAAAATCACTCAATACGACTGTGTTTTGTTCAGCGAGTTGAGCCCCCCTAAGCAGTGCCCGTGAATCCACGTCCAAGTAATGCAGTAGGCGGAATGCACAAAAAAACCCCGCACTTTCGTGCGAGGCGTCGTCGTCATCGATTGAATCTTGCAGCGTGATTCTTAGTTCTGGCTTTCGTCGTTACCGGATGACATGCTCGCCTCTTCATAGGCGGCTTCTTCTTCTTGAGTCATTTCCGGGGCTTCAAGCACAACGGGCTCATCGCTACCGCAACCGATGGTCATCGACAGTGGCAATGCAACACAAAACAACAAGAACGCAAATGACGCTTTTTTCATCAGAAATCTCCGAAACAGGATTTGTATGGGAACCGTTTAGAGTAGCCCATCTTGTTCCCGAGATGGGAGCGATGGAGAAAAATAACGCAGAAAATCCTACCAAATTCTAAATGAGTATCGTCGCTGCAAAACTAGCTTGTGACGCCTTCGCGGATCAGCTCGATCAATTCCTTGGTGTCCATGCGGGCAGCGTGATCGGTTCCGTCTAAGACTCCGGCGACCAATTCACGTTTGTCGGCATGCAGTTCCAAGATTTGTTCTTCGATCGTGCCTTCGGCGACCAAACGATAAACCGTGACGGGTCGCTCTTGTCCGATGCGGTGCGCGCGGTCGGTTGCTTGATCTTCAACGGCGGGATTCCACCAAGGGTCCAAGTGGATCACATAGTCGGCTGCGGTCAGGTTCAACCCGGTACCCCCGGCCTTTAGCGAGATCAAGAACAAGTCACCTTCGCCAGCTTGGAACGCATCGACGCGGCGCTGTCGTTCTTTCGCTGGCGTTGCACCGTCAAGGTACTGGTACGTGATGCCTCGTTCGTCCAGCGCTTCGCGGACAAGTCCAAGATGTTTGACAAATTGGCTGAACACGAGCGCGCGGTGATCGCCGTCGCGTAGTTCGTCGACCAAATTGGTGAACAGATCCAACTTTGCCGACGTCTTGGTCCACGACTTTTCGACCAATCGCGGGTGACACGATAACTGGCGCAGTCGTGTTAGCCAGGCAAGAGTTCGGATGCGTTGCTGGCCCGCTTGTCCGTCTTCACGCGTGCTGCTGAGTTCCGCCAGGGCGGCCACTCGGGCGTCTTCGTACAGTCGCCGCTCGGCTTTGCTAAGTTCAGCTTGCAGCGTGATTTCGGTACGCGGCGGCAATTCGGTCAGCACCGTGTTCTTGGTCCGGCGCAGAATGAACGGACGCACCAAACGCGACAACGACATGCGTCGTTCATCGTCTTTGTGTCGTTCGATTGGATCCGCAAAACGATTTCGGAACCGGTCCCAAGACCCAAGCAGCCCAGGGCTGAGAGTCCGGAACAGACTCCACAATTCGCCCAAGTGATTTTCAAGCGGCGTCCCCGATAGCCCGATTCGCCAATCGGCTTCGATCATGCGGACCGCTTGCGAGGTCTTGGTTTGCGAGTTCTTGATGAACTGAGCTTCGTCCAGCACCAACGTGTGCCACTTGCGGGTCGCGAATCGCTTTGCATCGCGCTGCAACAGTTGGTAACTGACCACGATCAAATCGTTTTCAGATGCGGCGGCGATCAACTTGTCTCGGTCGCTATCGCGATAAAGATGCGCGGTCAACTGTGGCGAGAATCGCTCAGTTTCACGCACCCAGTTATCACCGACGCTGGTCGGCGCGACGACCAACGCGGGGCCGCCCGGACCGCGATCGAGCAAGACGCCCAACGTTTGAACGGTTTTTCCCAAACCCATGTCGTCGGCTAGCACGCCACCGACGCCCCAGGACGCCAATCGGGCCAGCCACTGATAACCTTCGAGTTGATAATCTCGAAGCGTTGCGTCCAGACCGGCCGGTTTTTCCGGCGTCCAATCCGAAAGCGCTTCTAAGCGACGGATCGAGTCATGCCAACGTGCGGTGGCTTCAATCGGCACATCGTGCCCAATCAATTCCTGGATGATCGGCACGGCGGCATCGGCGACTTTCATCACACCGCGCTCGGCGACAACCGTATCGCCGAGCTGTTGCAATCGTTTTCGAAACGCGTCGCTGATCTTTGCAAACTCGCGGTCACCGACTTGAACCAACGATCGGTTGTCGCGAACGGCCGCCAACAAATCCGCCAGCGGAACATCGCGTCCATCGACCGAAACCGAACCCGAGAAACCGAACCAATCGCGGCGGTCGTCGATTTGAACTCGCAGCGCCGACGGAGTGATTTCGCCACGCACGCGAATCGACTCACCTTCGGGCCAAATCAATCGCGGTGCCAATTCGCCGCCCTGATACAACGACGCCAACAAATCCAGCGCGGCTTCGTCCGAGGTCGCAACCCAGCGGTAATTTCCATCGCTGGACAACGCATTGAGTTCAAACTGCGCGACAACCGCGTCTGCGGAAAGTTTCTCAGCCGCCAAATCACGTTCTAGCCTTACCGGACCTTCCTCGGTCAAGCACGACAAAATGCCAGGCGGATTGCCTGGAATCGCCAATTCGCGGAAACGAGGCTCGTGCATCGCAAGCGCCAAGCACACTCCGGCGCCCGGTCGCGGACGCAATTCCATCACCAACTCGGCCGTCACCGGAACGATCGGTCCCGCCAATTGCGGTGGCAAATCGACTCGAATCAGCGAGTCAACGACGGTGGACCCGACCGAAAATTTGGCGGCTTCGGCGGCGTCCAAAAGCGTTTCGGTAAAATCAGCTCGCAATAAAAACTGGATCAACCGCGTCGCTCGCGGGTCACGCAGCGAGCAGATCACCAGCCGATTGTGTTTTTGGTCTGCCAGCACGACGATCGGATCGACGGGGCTGGCGTGACCGAGCACGATTTGGCAATCGTCGGTGTTGACCTTGATGCCCGAGACGACCAGTTTGGGCCGAAACTTGGTCTTCTTTTCGTGGACTTCATCGTCTTCGCCGCCCTCTTCGATTTCGACCGGTTCAAGCGTCAACGTCAACTCGGCTGGCAGCACCGCAACGGTGGCCGCATCGACATCGTCCCAAGCAACACTGTTGTGCCCAACCAACGTTTGCAGTGCACGAAATTCGCCGAAATGGTCTTCTTCGAAGGAATAGCTGGGTTTGGCGACCAGCGCTGCGACTCGGCCATCAATTGGGTCGCTACTGAAATCGCGGCGCAGCAAGTCATAGCTGCGAGTTTCCTTGCCCTTGGTCCACCCCTTGCCGTTTTTGCGCGGCCGTTGTTCGTAGGGCGTGATCGAGATGGGACAGTAATAACGGGACTGGGGCAGTCCGATTCGCCACTGAATCCGCGTCGTTTCGGCGGGCGTTTCGACGACGGCTGACTCGCGAGCGATCTTCATCAGTTCGCCGACCAATTCACGACCGGCCGCTTCGTTGTCGACTTCCAATTCGCCCAAGAATTCAAAGACTTCTGCGACACTTCGTCGCGCCATTTGTTCTTGCAACCACCATGCCATCGCTAACGTATGCGGGCACCGCTTGTCAGCGGTGAATTGATCGCACTGACAATTCGGGATCGCATCAAGCGCGGTACCCAGCGGTGAAAAATCGTGGTCCTCATCGTCGGGCTCGGCGCCCTGTCGAGAGATTTCGATCGACGCAGCGACTGCCGTTTGGCGATTGCCGCTGACCTTGAATGCGAACACCATTTGTCCGCCTTCTTTGCTAAACGTTGGCGAATCGATCGAGAGCATCGCCGCACGTTTATCAAGGCCACCATCGTGCGAGTCGACCAAATTCTCGATCGCTTCGGACACCAACAGACCGAAGGCACTGATTGCGTCGTCGGACATCAAATCCATACCGTCAAGTTCCACCGCGAGAGAGAGTTCAAGTTGCGTGTTGTCGTGTTTGACCGCGATTTACCGTATCTCGGCACGCTGAGTTGCCCGATCGGGCATGCATTTTGGCGACAGCGTCTCGAGGCCAATTCGCAAGTCTACCACCGCTCGGGACTTCTCTCGATGGCACTTTGTCGTTTTCAATTCTTCGCTACGATTAGAAACGGCGTATCTTGCCCTTAATCCCAATCCACAGGAAACCATTCATGCCAAAATTAACGGTACAAGGTGTCGGAACTTTCGAAATTCCCGCCGGAAAACGACTCATCAAAGCCCTGACCGAAGACGCTGGTACGGATCAACTGCACGCCTGTGGTGGTCAGTCTCGCTGTACTTCGTGCCGAGTTAAGTTCGTCGACGGCGAACCAAACAAGATGACGGAATCCGAAAAAGAAGTTTTGAAAGTTCGAGAAATTTCGGAAGCCGGCGTTCGACTGAGCTGCCAGATCGTTTGCGAAACGGACATGACGGTCGAAATCATCAGCCGCCTGGAAGGAAGCGGACGCAAAGATCAGGGATCCGCCTGCGCCGACGGCATCGAACCTGAACCGGTATGGATGAAAAAGTAGACCGGCGCACAGCAAAAGAGCGTGTCATGGGGCACCCAGGCGCCCGCCTAACCCATGACCCACTTTTCAATCGCGTCATCCATCCATGATCGGCGGCGACGGTCAATGAAACCGACATGACCGCCGGTCGGCAAGACCATCAACCGAGTCGAATCGGACCACGACTGATCACCACCAAAACAGTCAACGGGCACAATTGGGTCGTCAACCGCGGTCAACACCAACGTGGGCACACCGATACGATCGACGACGTGACAGGATGACGAAGCGTCGTAGTAATCGGCGGCGCTCCGAAAACCACTTAGCGGCGCCGTGAACCGATCATCCAGTTCGCGAAGCGTCCGGGGACGCGGTCCAGCCACACAGGCAGCGAAATCGTCGCGGTCCCGTACGCCGGGGGGAATTCGCGACAATAACGACCGGATGAAGTACCGGTTGTACGGCCGCAAACGCAGTCGCTGCATATTGTCGCTGCAGCGGGCCAAATCCAGCGGCGGTGAAACGGCCACCAAACCGGCAAACCGATCCATCCAAGCTGGCGAGGCGTCCAGCCCCGCGCCGACTCGCCCCATCGCTCGCAACAACTGACCGGCGCCCAGTGAAATGCCGACGGCAAAGATCGGCCCACTCGGGCAACGTTCCGCGATCGCCCCCAACGCGGCCATGCAATCGTCGCTGCGCCCGGCGTGCGACAGATTGCGTGTCAAACCGGTCGCCGCGCCGAACCCTCGCATATCCATCCGATAAATCCGCAATCCGCGGCGAGTCAATCGGCCGGCCAAACGAACCATGTAATCGGCGGTGTGACATCCGGTCAGACCGTGGACCAGCAAAACGCTGGCGCCGGCCATTGCAGAATCAACCTCGGACAGATCAACCTCGGGCAGATCAACACAGGGCAAGGCAACACGGGGCGAGTCAACACAGGGCAAGTCTTCGTGCAGCACGATCGAGTCGCCGTCGGAAACCTGCACAGGAATTGCCGTTGGCGACAGCGACTTCCGCAACGATTTGGGCGACCGCCCTCCGATTGGGGTGATCGTCTGCAGATGGCCGCCGCGGAAAATCGGGTGCGGAATGAACGGTGGCGGCTGAAAAGAATCGGGGTTTCGGTGTAACATCTCGGTCATGTCTACCACACGTTCATTTATCGCCATACCGCTGAGCCGCGAGATCACCAAAGGCGCGGTTCACTTGATCACTCGGTTGAAGGAATCTGGCGACGGAATCAAATGGGTTCCGACCGACAACTTACACCTAACGCTAAAGTTTCTGGGTGACATCGAGACCAACGATATCCCCAAGATCAGCAATGTGGTCCGCGGCGTTGTCGAAGAATTCAAGAGCTTTGATTTGCACTTTGGCGGAACCCGTGCTCTGCCGTCGCCCGACAAGGCTCGCGAATTATCCGCCGGCATCGAAGACCCCAGCGGATCGCTGGTGCAAATGGTCGAAAACCTAGAACTGGATCTGGCCGAGCTAGGGTTCAAACGCGAACCTCGCGACTACGTTCCCCGGCTGACGCTTGGACGAACGCGTGGGGGCAGTCGCAAGGCGAGCGCCGAAGTCGTCGAACGGGTCCTAGCTGCCGACGCGTTTCAACTCGGCACCATGGGCGTCGAACAAGTCTTGATGATTGGCAGCTTCTTGGACAAGACCGGCCCGACCTATCACGTTCTCGATACCATCGAGCTGTAAACATTGAGCGAGAAAAAAGTGGCATCGGCTCCCAGCCTGTGATTGCGCAACCCCAGGCTGGAAGCCGATGCCACTGATTTCCCGTACGGATTTACCTGTACGGATTTAACAGCAACGCAAACTCTTTCGCTTCTCTTCTTCACTGATCTGTCTGACATGACTGCACCATCACCGGAAGTCTTCGAGAAACTTGCCTCGTTCTACCTTGGCAAACACTACGACCTTAGCAGCGGCAAATTGCAAGATGATTTGCTGATGTATGACGCCAAAGACCTTTGCACTCACGCGATGTGCGTCGGCATGACGGGCAGCGGCAAGACAGGGCTTTGTCTGTCGTTGTTGGAGGAAGCCGCCATCGATGGCATCCCGGCGATCTGTGTCGATCCGAAAGGCGACTTAGCAAACCTGCTGCTTGCGTTCCCAGAAATGCGGCCAGCAGATTTCAAGCCTTGGCTGGAACCGTCCGATGCCGTCCGCAAAGGAAAAACGCTCGACGAATTAGCGACGGACACCGCCGCGACCTGGAAGAAAGGTCTCGCGTCGTGGGGACAAACGCCCGAACGTGTCCAGCGTTTTAAGGACGCAGTCGACATCGCCGTCTACACACCGGGCAGCAACACGGGGCTGCCGCTGACAGTGCTGAAAAGTTTTGATGCGCCGCCCAAAGAAGTGTTGGACGACAGCGACGCGATGCGTGAACGAGTCACCGGCGCGGCGTCCGGTTTGTTGACGCTGCTGGGGATCGAAGCCGACCCGCTTTTGTCTCGCGAACACATTTTGATTTCGTCGATCTTCGATCACTGTTGGCGTGAAGGACGCGACGTTTCGATCGGTGACTTGATCGGCTTGATCCAGTCGCCTCCGATCACGCGCGTCGGCGTGTTGGATTTGGATTCGTTCATGTCGTCGACGGACCGATCGAAACTAGCGATGACGCTGAACAATTTGTTAGCGTCGCCAGCGTTTTCGACATGGCTCGAAGGCGAACGGCTTTCGATCCAACGATTGCTGTACACGGCCGAAGGCAAACCGCGACTTTCGATTCTGTCGATCGCCCACCTCAGCGATACCGAGCGGATGTTCTTTGTGACGATCCTGTTGAACGAGTTGTTGGCGTGGATGCGCACGCAAAGCGGCACCAGTTCGCTGCGGGCGATGTTTTACATGGACGAAGTCGCGGGCTATTTTCCGCCGGTCAAAAACCCGCCGACCAAACCACCGATGTTGACGCTTCTGAAACAGGCACGTGCGTTCGGTCTGGGCATCACACTTGCCACCCAGAACCCCGTCGACTTGGACTACAAGGGTCTGTCAAACATCGGCACCTGGTTCCTGGGTCGGCTGCAAACCGAACGTGACAAAGCACGGGTGCTGGAGGGACTTGAAGGTGCATCCGTACAATCGGGGCAACCATTCGACCGCGGCAAGATGGAACAAATGCTGGCATCGCTTGGCAATCGCGTGTTCCTGATGAACAACGTTCACGACGACGGACCGAGCGTGTTTCAAACTCGCTGGGCAATGTCGTTCCTGGCCGGCCCGCTAGCACGCGACCAAATCAGCCGGCTGATGGCTGACCGAAAAGCAACGACCGCAGCGGCGAAAACAAACAGCGCCGAATCGGTCGCCGACCAAGCCGCCAAGCCAACTCGCCCGGTTGCTCCGCAAGGCGTTTCGGAACAATTCCTTAACCCCAATGTCGTTTCCGCTTCGGACTCAACCCTCATCTATCGCCCCGCGGTAGTCGCCGAAGGATCGCTGCACTTCGTTCGCAGCAGCGCCGATGTGGACACGTGGATCGACGAGAAACGCATGGTGTCGTGCGCCGCCGGCGCGCCGGATGATTTCTGGGAATCCAGCAAACCATTGCCTGCCGATGCGGACTTTGCCGACGAACCGGAATCGGACTACCAGTTCAGCGACCTGCCAACGGAACTGCTCAGCGCCGCGAATTTCAAGTCGCTGGAAAAGCAATTCAAAGACTACCTGTACCGCCACCACACGATGACGTTGTACAAGAGTCCGCTGATCAAGGAGTACGCGCCGGCCGGATCGTCAGAGATGGAAGCTCGCAATCATTTCAAACAGTCGGCTCGTGAAGCCCTGGATAGGGAGACCGAAAAGCTGCGAGACAAGTACGCGGCGAAGATGGAGTCGATCAATACGAAAATCCAGTCAGCGGAAGAACGCGTCGAACGCGAAGCCGAACAATACAACCAGGCAAAGATGTCGTCGATCATCTCGGTCGGCGCCTCGATCCTGGGTGCTTTCTTGGGCAACAAGGTGGCCAGCCGTACGAACGTGTCAAAGATGTCGACGGCCGCGCGAGGTGCCAGCCGAGCGGCTCAACAACGCGGTGACGTCGTCCGCGCCGAAGAAACACTGAAGCAATTGGCGCTCGACATGCAAGACCTGGATGTCGAACTCAATGAAGAACTCGACGCACTTGGCAAACAATACCGCGTCGAAGATTGGGAACTGGAAACGCTGGTGATTCCGCCAAGGAAGAGCGACCTAAAGATCACCGATCCGTGGATCCTGTGGACGCCATGGCAAGTCGATGGCAACGGAATCGCGACGCCACTTTATTGACACACGTTGTTGAGATGCGGCTGACGGTTAAACAGACTTCGCGTCACAGGCCGAAACCGTTGGCGAGTTTCGCTCGCCTTCGATTTACTCGCCTTCGACCTAGCCGCGGAGTTCCGCTAGCTTCGTTTTTGCCGCGCCGGCGTCGATCGCTGCCGCCGCTTGGGCGACTCCATCACCGATGCTTGACACCTTGCCGACCAACAACAGCGCCGCCGCTGTTCCGGCTAGCACTGTGTCACGTGGAGCGCCGGGCTTGCCGGCGAAGATGTCTTGAATGATCGCCGCGCTTTCGACGGGATCGGCGGCATGAAGCGAAGCGGCAGTCGCAGGCGACAAACCAAAATCAGCGGGCGACCACTGCAGCGTGGACTGCCCCGCAGACGTCACTTCGATCGCGGTTGTGTTGCCGTCTAACGAGACTTCGTCTTGCCCGTCCGACGCATGGATCACGAACGAGCGTGTCGTTCCCAGTTGTTCGATCGCGGCCGCAACCTTGGTTTGTGCGTCGACCGATGAAGTTCCCAGCAACTGGTGCGTCGCGCCGGCTGGATTGCAAAGTGGCCCCAACAAGTTGAACAGTGTTTTAACGCCCAACTTTCGGCGGACGCCAACGACGTGCTTCATCGCCGGATGCAGTTTGGCGGCGAAACAAAAACAGATGCCGATCGAATCGAGTCGCTCGGCAACGCCCTGGGCGTCGGATTCGATGCGTACGCCAAGCTGTTCCAGCACGTCGGCCGAACCGCTAAGACTGGTGGCTTTGCGATTGCCGTGCTTGGCGACGGCCACGCCACAGGCCGATGCGACGATTGCGACTGCGGTGCTGATGTTGAACGTTCCGCTGCCGCTGCCGCCGGTACCGCAGGTATCCAGCAGGACATCGTGATGATGCGGAATCCGGGTCATATGACGCCGCATCGCTTGGGCGGCACCGACCAATTCGCTGACCGACTCGCCTTTTTCACGCAGCGACAACAGCAACTCGCCGACGACATCCTCACTGGCCTCGCCCCGCAACATCGCGTCAATCAGCTCGCTGGTCTGATCGATGGACAAGTCTTGGCCGTCGGTGGATTGCCCGATAGCGGTCTGAAAAGCAGAAATCGAACTGGAAGACATCGGCAAGCAATGGGGTGAAAGGAAAGGGACGACAAGAGACCGCAGCAGGCTATTCGAATTAGTTTTTATGGCAAAAAAGATTCGGGGTCGCTGAAACAACCCGATAATTCTAAACTCTGCAAATGAACCGCAAGATTATCATCGATTGTGACCCTGGAATTGACGACGCCATCGCGATCGCCATCGCCTTATTTGACCCGCGATTGGACGTCTTGGCGATCACGGCGACCGCCGGCACGGTCGAGGCCGAACAGGCCACTCGCAACGTCACCTCCATCGTCAACCAACTCGACCCCGCTCGCTACCCTAGGATCGGGATGGCGACGCCGACATCGGATGCGCCGGTCTTGGACGACAGCCATCTGAACGGCCCGGAAGGACTGGGGGATTGCCGATTCGACGTCCCCAGCCGCCAAAATCCGACGCCCAGCGAAAAGATCATCAGTGAACTGGTCAACCAATACCCCGACGAAATAACGCTGGTCTGTTTGGGGCCGCTGACCAATCTGGCTCGCCTATGCCGCCGCGACCCTTCGGTGATCCCGATGATCAATAACGTCGTCATCAGCGGCGGATCGGTGGGCTATCCGGGCAACGCGACGCCGGTGGCCGAACGAAATATGTTTTTCGATCCGGCCAGTGCTGACGAAGTCTTTTCGTCAGCGACGACGAAAAGCCTCGTGCCGCTGGATGTGACCGAAGAAGTCTTGTTCGGCGTCGACTTGCTGGAACACCTGCCAGACAGAACAACCAAAGCGGGCCAGTTACTGCACAAGTTGCTGCCGTTCGCGTTCCGTACCGCCCACCAGAAACTGGGCCGCGAACTGATCCCGCTCTATGACGCGACGACTCTGTTGAGCATTGTCGAGCCGGACCTATTCCAATGGGAAGGCATGGCCGGCCGAGTCGAAACGAAAGGCGAATTGACTCGCGGTGTGACGGTCTTTGACCAACGACTACGCCCCGAGTGGCCGATGAACATGGAAGTCGCAATCGAAGTTGATGGCGACGAAGCTCAAGCGGCAATCAAACGAGCGCTTCGTTACACCGGACGACACGCGTAACCGGCTAGTGCATCTCGGTTTCGCAAACACCGATGCCGGATCGCAAAAACGTGAACTGGACATCGTCATGATCGGCCAGCAACGACATCGGCACCGACGAATCGGCGATGCCTTTGGAAATCATCAGCGTCGTCAACCGGATGCCAAACGGGTTGTCGTGCTGGCCACCATGCCAGATGGAAACGCGTTTCGATTTCCACGTTTCGACGGGACCGACGGTCGCAGCCTGGGTCGGCACCAGCGCGACCTGTCCACCGCCGCTGGTCCTTGCGTTCTGAATGATCGTCATGGGGTGCAGATCGGTGACGCGCGTGGCAAGTTCACGATACGCCGCGGCCGACGGCGGCGCATCGACGAAATCGCCTTCGCGTTTCGGCGGATCGTTGAACGCCCAGTGCTTGACTTCGCCTTGACCGCCCTGCATCACCAAACACTCAATTTGGTCAAAGCTGTTTGAATAGGCATCCAAGTCGCCCGTTGGAAAATGCAGGTGAGATTTCGGCATGCACAGACGCGGATGAATTTTGTCGAAACACATTTGCATGTCGGCTTTTGCAAAGCTAAGCGGATGCTCGGCCGGGACCGGCTTGCCGTGCTCGTCAACCCATTCATCCATGCCCCAAAAATGAGCGTCACGAATGTCGATTTCAAGATCGTTGACCAACCGAGCCACCAACGGCAACTGCTCGGTGGGACCGATCGGACCACAAATACCGGTCGGCCGATCGGCGGTCGAACGTCGCCAAGCGCTGATGTACTCGAGCGCCTCGGCAAGATAGAACTCTTCGGCGGTATCGATCACTCGTACCGTGAACCCGGGCCGCGAAAGCTGGGCCACGTCTTCGGCGGTCAACGCTGCGGCGTCGGCAAGCAGTGATTCGTCAAGGGTCGTGTAGTCCCACCACCCAGGTGCCACTTTGCTGATCGGACGCGACATAACAGAACTCCGGTGAAATGAATGGATGGATGGGAGGCGTGAGTTGTCCATCTTAACATCGTTTGGTTGTCGAGAAGGACCAAGGTGGAACGAACGTAGCAGCGAAGCGAATTGCTCGACCGCCGATTCGTCAAATACCGACATCGGGTAGAATGCAGTTCGGCGCTGGCCATCCGTGCATCTGCCTATTCACCGTTCACCGCGAATTCGTCTTGTCGTTCCTCAACGCCACCTTAGTTTTCGGCACGCTGGCCGCGATCATTCCGATCGTGTTGCACCTGATCGCGCGTCGCGAACCTCGCAAGGTCGTTTTTCCATCGATCGCTTTTCTGACCAAGCGACTTGAAACCAACCGCAGCAAGCTGAAAGTGCGGCGGTGGTGGTTGCTGGCCATGCGAATCGCCGCGATCGCTGCGCTCGCGGTCGCCCTGGCTCGTCCGGCCATCCACCAATCGATGTCGTTGACGTGGCTAACGATCGCCTTGGTCGTTGCACTGGGCGTTGCGTTACTGGCGATGGCATCGGTGGCGATTGCAAACGGCCAATCCAAAAACGTGTCGATGGGTTTGGCGGGCGGCGCGATGGCGGCAATCGTTGCCGCCGGAATCTGGGGTGTGTACACGTACGCGTCTGGTCCGGCGGTATCGACTGCGTCGAACGAACCGCTCGCCTTTGCCGTCGTGATGGACAACTCGCCGACGTCCGCGTGGCGTGACGCCGACGGCCAGCGGATCGAGCGGATGCGAGGGATCGCGGTAGACGTCGCTTCACGGTTACCGCCAACCAGCCGAATCGCGGTGATCGATCGATCGATGGCACCCGCAGCATTTTCGATGGACATCGGCGGTGCAGTTTCACAGATCGAACAAGTCGAACCACGGCAAGTCGTTGGCCCTCTGGCATCGCGAATCGATGCGGCGGCTCGGCTGCTGCGAACGAGCGATCTGGAGAGTCGCCAAATCCTTGTGATCACGGATCTTTCGAATGCAACATGGGATCAATCGCTGTCCGAATCGGGGCTGATCGAAGTGCTGGGACAAGACTCGCCAATCGGACTTTCGATCTTTGATTTGGGACAAATGAAAGGATCCAATCGCGCGCTATCGATTCCTCACTTGGCTGATGCGACGCCCGCTAGTGGCGTGACGACTCCGATTTCAACGACACTGACCCATTCAGTTTACGGTGCTAGCACCAACCCTGGCACCGACCCCAGCGACGGGGCCGATCAATCGAACTCGGCAAGCAAGTCGCGATCAATTGCTGTCGATCTAGAGATGTTCGAATCGGATCCTTCGTTGCCGGTCATTCGCAATGGCGTCGTTGTTTATCCGGCGGTGCGAAGCGTTGACCGCACCAGCGCAACAATCGCACCAGGTGGTTCCAGCGATTTGCTGATGACAATTCCCAGCCTGCCCATCGGCACACACCACGGACGAATTCGCTTGTCCGGCAATGACGCGATGCCTTTGGACGATATTCGCTACTTTACGATTTCGGTCTTGCCGCCATCGCGAGTCCTGATCATCAGCGATGACGTCGACGAAGCCGAAGCGATTGGACGAGTCATTGCGAGTGAGAACAGTGACAAGTTTCAGATCGAACGGATTGGATCGCCCGACTTGGATGCCGCCGATCTAAGCGAGTACGACGTGGTCACGGTACTGGACCCGATCGCCAGCGTGCTGACCAGCGATTCGATCATCGACTACGCCCGAGGTGGCGGCGGAGTACTTGTCGCACTCGGTCCTAATGCGGGCAACGAAGCAACCTCATCCGCGCTGGCCGGCAACTTGATTCGCCGCTGGCGAGTGCCAAACCCAGGCACGTTCATGCAAATCACCGGGGCGTCCAGCACCGTCACCGACGTGGTCGCCACAGACACACCGTGGAACGATTTTCGAATACGACAATACTGGCAAGTCGAATTGTCGCCGAGCGATCAAACGTTGATCCAATATTCCGGTACCGACCACCCGGCTCTATTCGAACGAACGATTCAACCGGACGACTCGACAGCAACAAAGACCAAGGGCCGAATCCTGGTGATGACGACACCGATTCCGGCACTCGTGAAAGCGACTCGGTCGTGGAACGATCTGTTCGGCTCCGACCCGTGGCCCGCCTGGCTGTTGGTTCGGCAATGCGTCGAGCATCTATCCAACCGCAGCGACTCCAGCGCGACCGGCTTGGTCGGCCACCCAACAACGATTCGCTGGCACGAATCGGGAACCACCCAAACTACGGCGAACGACACGGCGACGGGCGCAGCGGGCGATTCAACTCGATTACAGTTGTTTCCGCCCGACGGAGCCTTGCCGATTCCAATCGAAGTCTCGCCGCTCGCATCGCAGATCGTCGTCAGCGAATCGTCTCGCGCCGGAACGTATTGGCTGCGCGGGGCGGAAGTCGGCCTAGGATTTTCAGCCAATTTGCCAACCGAGACGATCACCGATGGGCGAATCGACGAATCAAGCCTCGACACCATTTTTGGGCCGGGGGGCTACAATATCGCTACCCAACAGGAGGAAGTCGAGTTATCCGGCAATGCCGCAAATGCCCGCGTATCGCTGCAATCCCCAGCGATGCTGTTGGCATTGATCGTTTTTCTGCTGGAACAGATTCTAGGCAATCGTTTTTACCGACATCGCACCTGATTCAGCACGCAAACTGACCGCTACCGGAACAATTGGTACATCGGACGCGATCGGATCGTCACCAATGACCCGATTAAGTCTGATTGAAGTAGACCACGGGCCTAACGACCGGTAATTTAGGCGACCGGTAGTTCAGGCGACCGGTAAATAAATCGTTCATCGCAGTCCACAAATGCACTGGCCCATTCGCTTGGCCGACGTGTCTCACAAGCCGAATTGATAGATCCTCCTTATGAACAAGCCTTCCCTACTAGAGCGACGTGGACCGCTGGGGATTCCTTATGCGCTGTTGATTCTATTGGCGTTCTTTTTCTGTCTGCCAGCATCGTTTCGTGCGGCCAGATTGAGCTTGAACGAAAAAGAGAACAACGTCAAAGATTGGCTGCCCAGCGACTTCACCGAGACTGCGGAATTGGAATGGTTCGCCGACCACTTTGCCGGCGAGAGCTTTGTGTTGGCGACGTGGGAAGGCTGCAATGTTGACGACCAACGACTGACCTTATTGGCCAGTAAACTGAAACACGAAGCCGACAACTACGATCCGTCGGCCGACTACCCCGCCGAATTGGCCGAGACTTATCGCCGAGCCAAAAAGGTCGGCAACGAGTTAGGTCTTTTGCAAGCTGGCAGCGACCATCTGAATTGGGG
>JBAUHR010000764.1:0-3524 GCA_049680385.1 Rubripirellula sp.
TTTCCGAAAGCATCTCGTCCGCCTCGGCGGCTTCTAGTTCAAGCGCTTCGACGTCTTGGCGACCGGTCGCGATTTCTGATTGCAGCCGCACGTTCTCGTTGGACGCGGTGTCGCGAAGTTGGGTCGATTGTTGGATCTCGCCAGTGATTTCGGCGCACAGCGTTTGTTGGACGGTTAGGCGTTCATCACGGTGACGCAGTTCGGCTTCGGCAGCCGCGCGGTCGGTGACCAGTCCGCGATGGCGCTGTTCGATGCGACCGAGTGCGGCGGCTTCTTCGTCGACTCGTTTGGCAAGCCGTGCGGTTTCCGTTTCGGCTTCTTTGAGCTGGAACTGATAGTGTTTGATTTCGGCTTCGGCGGACACCAGTTCACTGCGGCGGCTGACCAAACCAGTCGAAGCGGCAACCGGGCCGACCACGGTCGAGCCATCGTTTTCTAACAGTTCGCCAGCGGATGTCACAAAACGCAGACCGGCACCACTGAGTTTGCGCAATCCGTATGCTGTTTCCAGCGAATCGACCAGCCATGTATTGCTTAGCAAATGACGGACGAGCGGTTCGAGGTCGTCGACACACTTGACCATCTTGTCACCACGCCCGATCACGCCTTTCAATCCGTCCAAGCGGATACGGTCGCCCGGTCGGCGGCCCGGCAGTTCGTCTAGGCGAATCAGTCCAACACGGCTGTTGATCTTTAGCGTTCCGTCCAGGATCGCCCGTTGCAGTTCGCCACCACTGGTGATGACGTACTGGCTGCGTTCACCGAGTGCCGAATCGATCAGGGGGGCGACCTTCAAGTCGACTTCGAAACAGTCGGCCACGATGCCGCGAATCTTGTCGGCAAGCGGCGACGACGATTCGCGCAGTTGATCCAAAATGGTTTTGACGCCACCGGACAAGCCTTCTTGGCGTCGCTGTAAATCGGCCAGAACTTTTTCGCGTTCCGTCAAACCTTGCAAGCGAATTTTCAGCGCCGCGACTTCTTCGCGACGTCGTTCGAGCGTTCGTTTGCTTTCTTGCAGTTTGGCGTCGGCAAGTTCGCTGGCCTTGGTGACTTCACCGATGCTGCGGTTGAGATCGTCAACGCGGCTGCTGGCGGCTTTGGCTTCGGATCGCGCGATCGCGAAAACGCTTTCGGCGGCGGCGATTCGTTTGGCCAGGTTGGCTAGGTTGCGACCGGCTTCGGCGACACGTTGTTCGGTTCGTTGCCGGGTGCCTTCCATGTCGGCGACGCGGCGGACGATTGCCAAGTGTTTTTGTTGGATCGCGTCGCGCCGCGTGCGAACTTCGGTGGCTTCGCGTGCAATTTTGTCTCGCTGGGCTTCGGCATCAGCGCTTCGCTCGCGAACGACGGCCAATTCTTGTTCGTAGGTTGCCAGTCGCTCGACCGCGCCGCGCAGTTCTGCGGCGGCCGAACCGGCCTGCGTTTGCAGCAACCGAACCCGGCGCAGCGACTTGGCGACGGTCTGGCGCAGATCTTCGACGGCTGCTTGGTCGGCGTCACGCCGGCCCGCGAACTGGGCGATTTGGTTCAGACATCCGCCGCGACGTTGTTCGATCTGGCTGGCGTCTTCGGCAATCTGTTGCAACTGTCCGTCGGCGACCTGCCGTGCTTCGCTCATTTTGGTGCGAAGCGTTTCCAGTTCGGTTTGCGTCACGATCGCCGTCGCAAGTTCGGCTTCGGACGACGTCAAATCGGTCGACAGAGAAGTCCAATCCGTCCAAGCGATCTGCATCCGCAGGTCTTTCAGCCGATCGCTGGCTTGGCGATAGCGTTCGGCTTTGCTGGCTTGGCTGCGCAGGCTTTTCAGACGCGAACCGACTTCGTCGACGATGTCACCGAGCCGAGTCAGGTTCGATTGGACTCGGGCCAGTCGACGTTCGGCCTCGATCTTTTTTGCTTTGAAGCGGCTGATTCCGGCCGCCTCTTCGAAGATCGCCCGCCGGTCCTTGGCGTTGGCGTTCAGCATTTTGTCGACTTTGCCTTGCTCAATCAGGCTGTACGCGTCGATGCCGATGCCGGTACCACGGATCAGGTTCTTGACGTCTTTCAGTCGGACCGGCTGGTTGTTGATCAGGTATTCGCCTTCGCCGCTGCGGTAGGCGCGGCGAGTGACGCGGACCTCGGGGGCATCGATTGGCAACGCACCGTCGGGGTTGTCAAAGACAATCGTGACTTCGGCGGATCCCGCCGGGCCACGGGTCTGAGATCCCTTGAAGATGACGTCCGACATGTCCTTGCCGCGCAGGCTCTTGGCACTTTGCGAGCCGAGCACCCATTTCATGGCGTCGACGATGTTGGACTTGCCGGATCCGTTGGGTCCGACGACGACGGTGATGCCGTCCGGGAAGTCGAATCGCGTCTTGTCCGCGAAACTTTTGAAACCGGCTAGCTCGAGCGCTTTTAGCATGAGTAGTTCGGAATCGACTTCGGATCGGCGGAAACGGCAGAGAAAACGTCAATTCCAGAGTAAATGAAAGCTAGGCTCGAGCCTAGCTCTGTTTTTGCGGAAGCCCAAAGTAGGTAGCCGCCACCTGCTGAGCGTTTGTTTTGCGGCAGTCCGCGATGTCAGTTGGCATTGCCTCGGGACCGAAAAATAGGGTATTTGGACAGGTGTGTAGGGGCATGGATCGCCACTCGGAGACATGGGTGACAGGGATGAAGTCGGTGAAGAACACGTTGAATCAGCCAGCGATGGCGGCCTTGGGGCTGTTTTTCGCAGTGTTTTTGGCTGTTTCAGTGCAAGCGGCCGATTCGGTTGGCGAGATCTCGCGGATCGACGCTGCGATTGCCGCGGGTGATCTGTCGGCGGCTGCGGGGACGGCCCGAACGCTGGATTCAGCGGCCGATCCCAGCGTGGATTTGACGATGGTGCTGGCCCGATTGGGGCGCGGATTCCAGAAATCGGGTGACCTTGAATCAGCCACAGAATTCTATGCCCGAGCCGTGTTTGCGTCCGAGCAGCCGGCTGCGGGCTCGATTCCCCCCGAGAAAGTCATCTTTGTTCGTCTAGCTGCTGCTTCGGCGATGGCTCAATCCGGAAAGTACACCGACGCATTGCCGTTGCTCGCTGCAATCACAAAGATACCGTCGGCGGCGACGCCGGCTCAGGTGCAGTCGGCCGTCACGATCGGATTGCAAATCGGTGGCACCGCCCTCGAGGCCGGCAATGCGACCGTGGCTGCGGAAGCCTACGCGGTCGCTGCTTCGGCAGCCAACGAGATTCAAAAGCCGGTCGCGATGTTGGGAGCAGCCTGGGCGACGGCGGTTTCGCAGACGGATCCGATGGGCGCGGCGAAAAAATTGGCGTTGTTCGTTCGTGACTATCCCGATCACTCGGACGCCGCGCGAGCGACACGGGCCTGTGCCGAGTGTCTGAGACAGGCGAATCGCCCAGACGATTCGGCAGCGATGATTGCCGACTTGCTTGCCCGTTGGCCGGCGTCCGAATCGGCAACCGAAGTCGTTCGAAGCCACAGCCAGCTTGCGCCCAACTTGGTGCCGACGGCGGTGCGTGATTTGGT
>JBAUHR010000765.1:0-12097 GCA_049680385.1 Rubripirellula sp.
GACTTGGTTCATCAAAGTTCCATTGCGAGATTTCAAGTCGCACGATCCCGCATCGGCTGCCTTGCCGATGGTCGTCAGGAGAAGGGCGTGTCGAAGTTCTCAATATTGAGCGACGATTCCCCATTACTTTTCGCGTCCGAAATAGCACTACCTCAAATCGACGGCGACAGGTTGTGGCGGCGAAAGGGCGTCAACCGAATGGCCAATCACTTGAATGCGAGAGCACGTTCTGCCACAAAACCATTCAGACCGACGCGGTGAAGCGAGTCAAGTCGCAGCTAACGTTCTCAGCATCGAACCGTATATTCCCCGACTAAATCGTTATTTTTGTCGAATTGTGCGAAGTCGGGTTCGTGTAGAGGTTTTCCGATGAAACGATTTGCACGCGGCAACATTTTTTGGTCCGATAGTCGGCTATCGGATCGCTACGAGCGATCGACATCGAAATTGCCCGATATTTCGACTGACGACTTCCAAAGCGTGTCTTATCAGGCATGTCTTATCAGGCATGTCTTATCAGGCATGTCTTATCAGGGGCGTCGTTCGCTCGAGTTCACCAAGCCGACCCTCACGCATCTCGTTCGCGTTTGCCAATCGTTGAAATGATAGTTTCCGCCGACCAGTTGAATCGGATCGACACGTTAAACGATCGGTTTGAATCATCGCTCCGCAGGGATCACGAAGTCCGAATTGAAGACTTCCTTTGCCTCGTTCCAAGCGATATCGAACAAGTGTTGTTTGAACAATTGTTGCGAGTCGAGGTTGAATTGCTCAGCGAGTCCAAGCATCTGACGGCTCCGTCTGAATACCTGCGAAGGTTCCCGCATTTTGAACAGTCAATTTATCGCATCTTGGGCAAACTCGATTCAACGGTCTACCCAACGCAGCAGACTCAGCTCGCAAATAAGACTCATGCGAATCGCCAACAAACGCTTGTGGGCACAAAGCTAGGCAACTGCGAATTGCTTGACGTGATCGGTGCTGGCGGGATGGGAGTGGTCTATCAAGCGCGCGATCACAAACTAGACCGGTTCGTCGCTGTCAAGACGATCCACTCAGACCTTGCAGACAACACCGAACTTGTTAACCGATTTCAGCGTGAAGCGCGCGCGGTTTCAAAGCTAAACCATCCGGGAATCATTCCGGTGTACCAGATGGGGTGCGAGCAAGGAGTCATGTTCTTCGTCATGCAATATGTCGCAGGCGGAAGTCTGTCTGGCCACATTAAGCGTGACGGTCCGATGAACCCAAGGAGGGCTGCGAAGCTTCTGGAGAAAGTAGCTCGCGCCGTACACGCAGCGCACCAAACTCAAATCGTCCATCGCGACTTGAAACCCGACAACATACTCTTGATCTCCGACACCCATCCCATTGTCTCGGATTTCGGTTTAGTCAAGCGCATCAACCGGTTTACCGGCGGGTCCGAAACCGTCGCGGAAACAGACGTATTCCAAACAATCACTGGCGCAATGGTGGGCACACCGTCATTCATGTCGCCGGAACAAACTGGCACGGAAAAAGACGAAGTTGATCAACGGTCGGACGTCTACTCGCTCGGCGCCACACTCTATTTCATGCTTACGGGGCGTCCGCCGCTGCAAAGCGTTAATCTTGCCGAAGCGATGCGGCAGATCATTGAAGACACTCCTGTTTCAGTCCGCAAACTTGACTCGGCAATCCCAATCGACTTAGAAACAATAACCTTCAAATGCCTCGAAAAGTCCGCGTCGAAACGTTACCAGTCAGCAAGCGATCTTGCTGATGATTTGAAGCGTTTTGACTTGGGGCAACCGATCGAAGCGCAGCCGATTTCGATGCCTGAGCGATCGTGGCGTTGGTGCCGTCGCAAACCGGTCGCTGCGACTTTGGTCGCAACACTCACATGCCTGATCGTATTGACCATATTCGCCGCACGGCAAAGTGAACAAGTCAAACTTTCTCGCGCGTTGGCCGATTCCGCGAACAGCGAAAAACAGGTGGCGGAGTATTTTACGGCAATCAGCAACGCCAGCACGATCATCACTCGGCGCCGCCCAGGCTGGCGCAGCGAGCAAGACGCACAACTTGCCGAGGCTAGTCAGTCCGGCTACCCCAAGCGTGATCGACGAGCACTGCGCAACATGATTGCTCAGAACGGGATCCACCATGACTTGCTGGCCGATCCAGTCACGATGCTGGATGATCTTAAGTTCAATACGGTGGCACTGCACCCGACCAAACCGTGGATAGTTGCAGGGCAATACAAAAGCCTGACCATGATCCGGATCTTGGTCTATGACTACGAAAAACGTGAAATCGTAAAGACACTTACTCTACCCGGTGTCAATCTGTTTCGGATCGGACAACAGGATTGGCAAGACACAACTACAGACGTAGCGTTCTCTCGGGACGGTTCGCGTTTGGCTGCACTGATGCGCCGCGGAACTCTGGCGGTTTGGGATGTCCAATCGTGGCAGCGGCAGCGGCAACCCGCCGTACCCAATGACGGTTTACTCGCCTTCGGTGTGGAATCTGATCAACTCTACGTCACGGGCAACAGTGAGATCTATCAGATCGATTTAGAGAATCGACAATCAAACTCGATTCCCATCGCACGACCGGTCAACGGGATAGCGGTAAGCTCTCAAACTGGGGAGTTGCTGTTTGCGAACCATGCAGCGATGGAAATTTGGTCGGCGGATCGGCAACCCGCTGGTCGTTTGGAGCAACCGATCGTCGATGTCAAAGTTTCAGCGGACGGTCGTTTGCTGGCAACGCTCGACCAGGACTGCGTCAAGTTGCTTGACCCAATAACGAAATCGCTGATTGGCAAAATCGATCACGGTTTCCGATCCCCTAAGGAACTGCAGTTGAGTCCCGACGGTCGCTTCGTCAGTGTCGACAGCCAAAACGAGCAACGCGCCGGAATATGGGTTTGCAGCACAGGCGATTTCGTGGGGCACCTTCCGATGACCAGTGATTTGCCGGAAATCACATTTGGCCACGACGATGACCTGTTTGTGACCGAACAAATCGGAATTCGGCGTTACAAGATACATTTGCCCAAGTTGGTACGCCAATGGCTAGTTCCCCAGTCCGCAATCGATGCCGATTGGATGGACGACGGACGAATCGTGTGCGTTTCGCAATCGTCAGGAACGATTCCGCATCTGTCGTCTAGCGATACTGCACGGGGTGAGCTTACCGTTACTCAGTTTCTTTCCCCCAACAACGCTACGAGAGTGTTTAGCACCTCGACGCGATTGAACTCGCAACGGACCTATCGCCCCGCCATTGCCGGAGGGCAGAACGGCCGGTTCGCGGTTGCGACTTCGGCAACCGGCATTACGATCCATGACGAATCTGGCTCTGTGGTCTGCTACGAGCCTGGATCTCAGGAACGACCACTGGAATGCGAGACCCTTGAGTTTGACAAATCGCAAAATCTGTATGCGATTGTCGTTTCATCACAATCAGATCGCGTCTTCGCGTGGAACAGAACGGGCCAAGCGATCGCGCATCCGTTTCGCGACTCCATGGCGCTGCATCGTTGGGGCGGTGGGAACCTCCATTCGCTGGGACTTGGGCACCAAAACGTCTACGTGGGCGAGAACGTGACAGTTGTTCATTCGGTCGACCGAAACTCGATGAAGAAAACGGCTACCTTGACGCCTGGTGGAACCTATTTGGCGCCCGCACAGCCGAACGTCACCGCGCTGGCCGTTATGCCGCATAGTCGGTCATCACGCGAGCGATTGATCGTTGGCGATCGAGTGGGGCAGCTTTTCGTCTGTGATCCAACTTCCCGACTCGTGCTTTCTCATTCCCTCCAGGACCAATCGATCAACGCATTGGAGGTGGATGAATCAGGACGGTTGTATAGCGCCGACAACGCCGGGGTCGTGAGGGCTTGGACGTTCGCCGCCGACAAGCTTCGACTGCATTATCGGTTCAATGTCCCAACTGGACGCGTCACTCGAATGGAAGTCCACAACGGAAAAATGTTGCTAATTTCGGAGTATCATCCGGGCGTCATGCAAGTCGACTTAGACGCCATGCATCAGGCGTTTCATAAAGCCAATGTGGAATAGTTGATTGGATCGGATGCGTTAACTCAGCGTGGCCGTTTCCCTACAACATCACCTTTGCCAACAAGCCCGTGGCATTGGCTTTAGTTAACGCGATCTAGCCCAATTCGGTCTTCGAAACTGGTGCTAGATGGCCTACACAATCGTTGTGAGCGATCTGCCCCAATGCCCGCAAAGACACCCCGGAACGATACAACGAATCCCGCAGGTTTGCACGACGCGGAAACTCCGATGAGTTTGTCGGTACGGCATGTTGGCAGAATAACTAAGTCGGCTTCGATTAGCACGTAAGCCAATGCGAGACGCGCACCAACACCCCCAATTTGGACCGCAGCATTGAGGAAATTCAATCGGTAAGTCTATAGCTGTGTATTCGCATCCGTTCGCAGTGCCTGCTTTCGGTACGCCTCACCACCGCGCTGCGAATTCTTGTACTCTATGGTGCGAACTGTTCAATCGAGATCACAATTGCGTGAGACAAGCATGGGCGAAGATACAATAGCTTTTTGGATTGAGCGACTAAAAGAAGGCCAAGAAGATGCCTCGCAGAAAATGTGGGAGCATTGCTTTGATAAGCTGCACCGGGTCGCGCGGCGAAAACTTGCAACGTTACCCAATCGCGTCGAGGACGAAGAAGATCTAGCGCTTAGCGCGTTCCATTCTCTGTGTCGTGGCGCGAAAGCCGGACGGTTCCGTCGATTGGATTCCAGTCAAGATCTCTGGCAGATTCTATTGATGATCACTTCGCGGAAGGCGGTTAATCGAATCAAGCACCACCATGCCGCCAAACGCGGCGGTGGAAAAGTACGCGGCGAATCCGCTTTCAACAATGCGAAAGATGGTGGAGGGATCAACGAAGCTGTTGTCGATGAAATGTTCTGCGATGATCTGTCCCTAGAATGCCATGAAATGCTCGAAGGGCTAAACGACGACACGCTTCGACGTATCGCGATACTAAAACTTGAGGGCCACACCAACCGGGAAATTGCCGAGCAGCTTGACCGCGCCGAAAGCACGATCGACCTAAAACTAAAACTGATTCGTAGTCGCTGGGATCGTCAGATCGAGTAAACGCAGCACCGGAGACTCGGTTCACGTGCAAAACACGGGGGTTCTGACCGTCGCCTTTGTTTCCACACGATCTCTATTCAAGACTTCACCGCACATTAGAATGCATCCGCTTCCAATTTCTCCCTGTCCGGCTCGAGGTTATTCTTAACGCTTCATGGTCTACACGTTTCTGATTCTTGGACTCGCTGTCCTTGTGGTTGGTGCTGAGTTGTTGGTGAGGGGAGCGGTAATGTTGGCTGAGGTCGCAAGGATCTCGCCGCTCGTCGTCGGTTTAACCGTCGTCGCGTTCGGGACCAGCGCACCGGAACTGGCCGTTTCAGCGATTTCCAGCCTCAATGGCGATTGTGCGATCGCGCTGGGGAACGTCGTTGGCAGCAACATCTTCAACTTACTGTTGATCCTGGGCATCTCAGCGCTGATTGTGCCATTGTCAGTATCGTCCCAGCTCATCCGTCTGGATGTTCCGATCATGATTGGGGTTTCGTTTCTTGCGCTGTTGGCAGCTTTGGACGGCGTGATTGGACGTTGGGAAGGCACTGGCATGTTGATCATGTTCGCGACCTATACCGGATGGTTGATCCACGCCGGACGTCGAGAATCGGCAGCCAAGTCGAACGAATCGGTGTACCACCCCCAACTATCAATTCGAAGTCTGCTATTCAACGTTGCGATGCTGATGCTGGGACTCGTGCTGCTTGTTTGGGGCGCCAAGTTGCTTGTCGATTCTGCAACGACGATTGCGCGCTCGTTGGGTGTCACCGATACCGTGATTGGGCTAACCATTGTCGCGGCCGGAACGTCGTTGCCCGAAATGGCCACGTCCGTTGTCGCGGCGATTCGAGGACAAAGGGACATTGCCGTTGGAAACGTAGTGGGCAGCAACGTCTTCAACCTGCTGATGGTACTAGCGACCGCGTCAATCGTTTCGAAAACGGGAGTTCCCGTTACGCCAGAGGTCGTCATGTTCGATGTCGCCGTCATGGTGCTAACCGCGCTGCTTTGCTTGCCAGTTTTCTTGAGCCACGCCGCGGTGAGTCGCGCCGAAGGCGCCTTGATGCTCTCGCTGTACTTGGCTTACACAAGCCTGCTGATTGCTGCGTCGCAGCAACTATTCTGGGCGGACACGGCTAAAACAGGTTTCGTGTTTGTTGTCTTTCCGCTGGCTTGCGTCGCTGTATCGTGCCGAGCCTGGTTTCACCGAGACGCTGCGAGTCGTTCAAACTCGATTCTTGATGACGACACCTAGGTCAAGTTGTTGGCTCACAAGACGTAGAGATTTGCAGTTTGCACCGCATCACAACTCTAGAAGAACGTCCAGGAAATGTTGTTAGCTTCCCTCAATAGCGAAGCGATGCTGCTGCAAGTCATCTTGCAGTTGATCGTCATCATTTCTGCCGCGCGAATCGG
Source organism: Rubripirellula sp. (assembly GCA_049680385.1). Lineage (GTDB taxonomy): Bacteria > Planctomycetota > Planctomycetia > Pirellulales > Pirellulaceae > Rubripirellula. Next base: position 6,546 of record JBAUHR010000765.1, read on the forward strand.
CGGCTGGATTTTCAACAAACTCGGACAACCACAGGTCGTCGGTGAAATCGCGACAGGCTTGCTGCTGGGACCGTCGTGTTTCGGACGCATGAGCCCTGGTTTCTCGGCTGATTTATTTCCCGATGAAACCAGTGACATTTTCATGACACTGGGACAGTTGGGATTGATCTTTCTGATGTTCATCGTGGGCCTTGAGTTTGACTTTGCGCATTTGCGTGGGATTGGACGCACGGCGGGTAGCGTTGCGATGGCTGGAATGGCACTTCCGTTCGCGATGGGCGCAGTCCTGGCATACTGCATTCATTCCGAAGTCGCCGCAGAACACAGTCGCCCCGGATTTGTGCTGTTTGTTGCGACGGCATTGTCGATCACCGCGATCCCCATCCTGGGACGAATCATGATGGAATTCGGTATCACCCGAACGCCGCTCGGTGTCCTGACGATTTCGGCGGCCGCTGTCGATGATGCGATCGGCTGGATCCTATTGGCGACAGTCAGTGCGGCCGTTCACGGTTCGTTCTCGCCAGCGCCAGTGCTTGAAATGCTCGGTTACACGGCTGCCTTTATCGCAGTGGTGTTCTTTGTCGTACGGCGAGTCGTCTGTCACTGGACTAGCCGAGTCCTAGCCGCCAATGATGGCCAATTACCGCTTGCACCGTTCTCTATTGTGCTGTTGCTAGTCTTGGCGTCGGCCGCGTTCACGAATTGGATTGGGATCTTTTCGATCTTTGGTCCGTTTGTGCTCGGTGCCTCACTATGTGACCAGCAAGCACTGCAAACCGCGATTCGCGTTCGCCTTGAAGAATTCGTGACCGCATTTCTGCTGCCGGTGTTCTTTACCTACACGGGACTGCGAACCAATATCGGAACACTTGATTCCATGTATCTTTGGATCGTGTGTGGATTGGTTGTCGCCGTTGCCATCGCAGGCAAGGTCATCGGTTGCGGCACTGCCGCACGACTCGGCGGACTGACGTGGCGCGACAGCGCTAGTGTTGCAATCATGATGAACACTCGTGCCTTGATGGGCCTAATCGCTGTGAATATCGGGCGTGACTTGGGTGTCATCCCCGATTCCGTCTTTTGCATGATGGTGGTGATGGCGATCGTTACAACGCTGATCACGGCGCCTGTGCTGAGGCGACTATTGCGTCTCGGGCCGTCAAATGCCGCGACCTGAAATGAATTCACTTCACGGGAAAGAAGAACGACGGAGGTCTAAAAAACGCGAGAGCAATCGAACCGTCGGTGAGTCAAAAGCCGACCGATTCGCATTCCCTCGCGTTAATTTTCGACCAGCATCGGCTTACGCTGACAAAACCGAGACTTTCATCACAGCATTTCTCGATAGGCCAGATTGATTCGGATGTTCAACTTGGACGTCAAAGTCAAATTCACCTGGTTCGAAATCCAGCGGTACTTGGCAATTTCGTGGTTCGATGCGGTTGAGTTTCCAATCAAGCCATCGCAACCAAGGCAACGATTTCTCCCATTTTCTTACTGCCCAGTAGATTCGCGCCGACTTCGTGGAATCCGGATCGTGAATGTCGGCAAGCACAGTCATGGCACCACTTGGCAATCCTTTTAATAGCAGTGCCGTTGCAAAGTTCCGCTTGGACGCGTTGCTGACTTCGGAACGCTCACTTACGGTCCCCGGAACGAGTACGAACGATCGAAACACTTCAACAGCTCGGTCGATCTCCCCCAACCGCATCAAGCAAACGCCCAAAGCGTTGCGAACGCTCGGATCGCGTCCAGACGCAGCCAGAAAATCAACGGCGGCGGAATAATTCCCTTTCTGAATCAGCACACACGCTTTGTGAAGCGTTGGATTTACCGCCTTGGATTCGTTGTTTGCATTCACAGTGCTGATGGACACAGGTGTTACTGCAACTGGATTCTCAGAATTCTTCTTGTTGGTACGCGCAGACATGATCGTAACTTTCACTATTGGTGGAGAACGCACTTTGACAGAAAACAGACAAAAACGCCGAGCGTTTCTAAATCTGTAATCGCACGTTCAGATCCACAAGCGTCGCCAGGAAGCGATCGTCACCATCCGCCAAGGAGTGTCCAGCGGCGAGAATCGGGTTAACCCGAGTTGTCCAACGACGATCGCAAATGCCCCAGCAAGTCGGCAGCAGTTCAGGATCGCTCGACTTAGGATCAACCAACGCGACCACGCTCGAAGGCGTCGTTATCCAAGACTCAACAACATGCGTGTTGGTCGTCAAGGATTCGACCACGCAACCCGCATGGTCACGATCCACGACGCTAGCGCGGAACGACAACAATCCAGCGGGAACGACTTGCACCAGAGCGGCTAGAAAGACCAAGCAAGGCAGGAGCCGACTTGAAACGAAACAACGCCGATAGGGAATCACCCCGGCAAGTAACGTGCGGCGGTTGGACAGGCTGCGTTCCATGGTTTCACAATTGACGCGGCGTTTTGTTTGACTGAACGTCTAAACAAATGGCAGCGAGACCGAATTATCACTTGCCGTCAAACTTTGACAAGCCCATTCCCACAAAACGGAAACAAGTGCCAGCGTCAAAGCCAGGTGCGTTGCCAGCACACAGTCGTTGGGAACGTGAAGCAAAACTGCGCGTCCAGCGGGAAACAACGGTCGAGTCTTCAAAGTGGCGTAAGCTTGCCGCTTGCGATTTCCTAAGCCACAAGATGGAAGCATAAGCCACTTATGTTCCGCTCGATCCGAAACGCTGACTAGCGTTAAGCAGCACCGACGGGAACACTCGCTTCGGACAAACCCAATTCAACACTGAATGAACCCAATTCAGAATCGAAATGGATACTCAGCGGCTTGATCCCAGACTTGAATCCAATCCGATGCCCGCTGCCCAGGATAACGGTGGGGAGGGCGAGGCTAAGGTTGTACTTTTCAAGTCTTCCCTTGGCGTTACCTGCGATCATGTTCGTCAGTTCGCCAACGGCGTCGACAACGTCGTCATTCAATTCCCCGGGTTCACTTCCGAGCATGATCCCAGTCGTCTTGATCGCGATACTCTCATCGAAGCAGACAATGATGTCACCGGAGATCACGCCCGTCAGTCCAATGATGCCGGAAACGCCCCGTGCAACAATGGGAGAGTCTCCGCTCGGTTGATTAGATTTGACTGGAACGCCAAGGATCGTCTCGAAGACGGCAGTCGTCGAAGCCATAAACGCTTCGATTACGTCAGAATTCATGTGTGCCTCCAATGAAATATCAAACTTTCGTCACCATCAGTCTGCCCCGACGGTGCCTCTGCCGTTACGCCCCGACAGTAATGTAGCGTTCAAGCTTGTCGATCAACTGATCCTGCTCGAAAGGCTTCACCATATAGTTGGTTGCACCCGATTGAATGGCTTCAAGAACTCGACCTTGTTCGGACTCGGTCGTGATCATGATCACGGGCACCTTTGAACCCGTCGCACGAATCGCTTTCAACATGTCAAGACCGTTCATGACTGGCATGTTCCAATCAGTCAAAACGAGCTCAAACGGTTCTTCGTTGAATAGTGCGAGCCCCTGTTCTCCGTCGGCAGCTTCGGAAACATCGGTAACACCGATTGCATTGAGTGCACGTAGGATGATCTTCCTCATCACTCCAGAGTCGTCGACTAAAAGTACTTTTGCGCCCATTGCATTTTCCTAAAGTTTCTTCGTTGGCTGTACAAAACAGCTTTCGTTCAATCTTGCCTGCTGCATCTGTTTCCGCGGCAACGTCATCATTGCTTTGGCACCAGCGGATGAAGCACACCAATCGCCTGCCCAGCGAACACTAACATCCAAAACAAGCGTAAGCGTGAAAAAGCGAATGATCGCAAAGTAAACGCTTTCACTCAAAGCCTTGCAATCCGAACAATCGCTCGCACTGGAAAACTTTCCGCTTTCGACTTGCCTTCGCTAATCGACAGCGCAAGTTTTCACGTCGGAATCGCAGGACACAACGATCAAGTTGCGTATGCATTCAGGTTTCGATGCAGAACAATCAAGTGCGGGGGCGCAACAGTGGTACTTAGAGATCCATCAACATCTCGGGATTTTGTCGATTGCTTGGCAGAACCCGATGCGGACGTCAAATCATATCTCAAGACGTTAGCGGTGCTAGGTGCAGAAGCTGTTGTCTGGCAGGCTTGCACAGAACCTAGTGCGATCCGTCTTGCCAACAGGGAAATTTACTTTCCATCTCTCTCGGTCATCACCGAACTCGCCACAAGACTGCAATCTAGTTTCGACTTGATGCGAGAAAATATTTGTCAATGCGCCGTATCCACGGTCGTCTCATTGCTGCAGCCAACGCCCCGCTTCGCAGCCTGCTTGAAAACGTCTCAGAAACCGTCGAGGACGATGTGAGTAAACCGGAAATGAATCCTAGTAAAAATACAGCCGCTGATGCTGTCGCCACTTCAAATGACAAAGCCAATATTAAGGCCACTGCCACCGCTTCGAGCATGGACAAGTCATTGGCCGAAGCTGAGGCGTTGATCGCTGCTATGGAAGCGGCCGGCACCACGTGCATCCAAGAACTGGCACTTAAACCCGCCAAGAAAGCACCAGCCAAAAAACGAGCCACCGCAAAGAAAAAGGCTGCTCCGAAAAAAGCTGATGCTACTCCCAAAGCGGTCGCAACGGCCCCGGAAGCCGTCGTAAATACAGCCCCGGAACCGCCGGCACCCAAGGAATTTAGCGACCAAGACCGTGAGCTGCTAAACGACTACGTGATCGAGTCACAAGAACACTTGTCCGACATCGAAAACCAACTCTTAGCGTTAGAATCTCAAGGCGACGACATGGATGTCGCGTTGGTCAACACCGTCTTCCGCGCGATCCATTCGATCAAGGGGGCCGCAGGGTTTCTTGGTCTCGATGTGATCCAGGCACTTGCTCATCGCGCCGAAGAGATTCTGAACAAGCTGCGTAACAAAGAACTAAGTCCAACAAGTGAAGTGATCGACACGTTGCTTCGTTCGACCGATCGCCTGAAAGGGCTGCTTGACGATATCGACACGTCCAACCATCAGGACGTGACCGAATATCTCGACGCACTCGAGGCGATTTTGAATGCCGATGCGCCAGCCCAGGAACCGGAAACGCATGCGAATCCACAAGAGTCAATCGAAGGGCTCTCGGATGGTGCGCTGCGCGACTTTTTCATCGAGAGCAACGACAATCTAGAACAGCTCGAACGAGACATGATGTCACTGGAGAGTGATCCAGCGTCCGAATCATTGATCAACGGTGTATTTCGCAGCATCCACACGCTTAAAGGCACTGCGGGATTCCTTGGCTTTAGCAAACTTGAACGCCTTTCTCATGTTGCCGAAAACATCCTCGGAGACGTTCGCACGGGTCGATTAGCAATGGATGTCGAAGTAGGCAGTGCCATGTTAACGACAGTTGACAAGGTACGAGAACTCTTGACCGCAATTGAGTCAACTGGCACCGAGTCCGACTGCGGTAGCAACGAACTAACCGATGCTCTCGCAGCGCTTCATGCAAACTTGCTAGCCGGCCAAACCGGGTCGTTCGAAGCCAAGGAAGGTAGCC
>JBAUHR010000766.1:0-2422 GCA_049680385.1 Rubripirellula sp.
CCATCCCGGCAACTCAATCACACCCTCAAGTAGCAATTCAACTTGCTGACCAACTACGATCGTTATCCAACCAGCGGGTTCGGCGAATATTTACGACTGGCGATGGACAAGTCCTTATCAATCAACAACTTACGCAGTGCTGGGTACTCTGAGCGACGGATCGCGAAAACCCTGGGCGTGTCCCGAGGGGCCGTTCGGCGGCATTTGGCGGGCGAAAGCTCAAACAGTACCACAGCGCCAACGGGTCTCAGCGATCAGGCGCCAACGGGGCCTGCCGATTCAAGCAGTACCATGGCGCCAACCGGGGCCGAGCAATCTAAAGCCGTCGATTCGGTGGCAGCCAGCAACAGTCAGTGCGAGCCGTTTCGCGACATCATCATCGAGAAATGCGAAGCCGGTTTATCGGCTCGCCGCATCCATCAAGACCTCGTCGCTGACCACGGATCCGACGTCAGTTATTGGTCAGTCAATCGCTTCGTCAAGGCACTCGGGGCGAGCACCGAATTGCCGTTTCGACGAATGGAAGTTCTGCGCGGCGAAGAACTGCAAGTCGACTTCGGCACCGGTGCAAAGATCCGAAACGCTGATGGAACGTTCCGTCGCACGCATGTCTTCCGCGCCGTCCTGAGTCACTCTCGAAAAGGTTACAGCGAAGCCGTCTTTCGACAAGACACCGAGAGCTTCATTCGCGCTTTGGAGAATTGTTTCTGGGCGCTCGGCGGAGTGCCTCAGCGCGTCGTCTTTGACAATGCCAAGTGCGCCGTCAAAACGCCCGATTGGTACGACCCAGAATTGAATCCCAAGCTGGTCGATTTCTGCCAACATTATGGATGCGCATTCATGCCAACGCGAGTGCGAACGCCACGTCACAAAGGCAAGGTCGAACGCGGCGTCGACTACGTTCAAGAGAACGCATTGCGCGGTCGAGAGTTCGACTCGCTCGCGGCGCAGAACGATCACCTGCATCATTGGGAGCGAACGGTCGCCGACAAACGCATTCACGGCACCACTCGTAAACAAGTTTTGGCTTGTTTTGAAGACGTCGAGAAGCCAGCTCTTGCGAAGCTTCCGACGACTCGCTTCGAGTTCTATCACGAGGTCAAGCGAAAGGTTTCTCGTGACGGACACATCTCGGTCAACCGCTCGTTCTACAGTGTTCCGCCGGAGTTCTTGGGCCGCGACGTGTGGGTTCGCCATGACAGTCGCTTGGTGAGAATCTTCGACGAGAACCTTCGTCACATCGCCACGCACGCGATCATCGAGCGAGGTCGTTTTCGAACGGACGCCGCCCACATCGCTTCGGAAAAGATCAGCCCGATCGAACGCGGTATCGACTATTTACACCGTAAAATAAGGCTTATTGGGCCTTCAGCGACCCAGTGGGCCGATGCCGTTGTCGCGGGCCGCGGCGTCGAAGCTGCGCGAGTTCTGCAAGGCGTCTTGGCGATGAGTCGCAAGCACAGCGGCGATGCGATCGAGTCTGCTTGTGGCATCGCGGTTCGCAACGGCGCGATCAATTGCCGGATCATTCGCACGTTGTTGAAACGACGGCCCGACGCAACGCAAACGACCATGGAGTTCATGGAAGACCATCCGATCATTCGTCCGATCGGTGACTACGCAAAGTTCATACACAACAAAGTCCAGGAAGGAATCTATCAATGAATCAAATCATCAAACCGATGCTGACGAAGTTACGACTCAGCGGCATGAACGAGTCGCTCGATGTGCGTCTTCATGAAGCGTCGGCAACAGGCCTAACGCACTTGGAGTTCTTCGAACTGATGTTGCAAGACGAGATCAACATTCGCGACGATCGTCAGATCGCACGGCGTATCAAGAAAGCGAACTTCCGAGACGTTCGGCGGCTGGAAGATTTCGACTTCAGTTTCAATCCGACGATCAAGAAGAGCCAGGTGTTTGAGCTGGCCACAGGCCGGTTCGTCCGCGAGCGTCGCGACGTGCTCTGGCTGGGGCCTCCGGGAACTGGAAAAAGTCACTTAGCACAAGCGATCGGTCTGTCGTTGATTCGCGCCGGGATGACGGTGTACTACCGCAGCATTTTTGACGTCGTGCGCGACTTCCTTCACGACGAAGCACTGGATGGTCACGAGAAGATTTTGAAGCGTTACCTTGAACCCGACTTGCTGATCATCGACGACATGGGAATGAAGCAGTTGCCCAAGCGAAGCGGCGAGTACTTGTTCGAGGTGATCATGCGTCGTCACGACGTCCGCAGCACGATGATGACAAGCAACCGACCGCTGGAAGAATGGGGCAAGTTGATCGGCGACGTACCGAGCGCGACAGCGATTCTGGATCGGTTCTTGCACCACAGCGACGTGATGCAAATCACGGGCCGAAGCTACCGCATGGGAAATCAGCCAAAAAGTCCAAAAAGTTCAAACAGTACCAAAGCGCC
>JBAUHR010000767.1:0-9494 GCA_049680385.1 Rubripirellula sp.
GGCAAGAAACTGTGCTATCGCTGCAAGAACGGCAGCCGCCCACAAGTCGTGATCTTCACTCGCTCGACCGGTCCTGAGGTCGCAGCTTTGGTTTCGAAGATCGACAGCGCCTTGACCGAACACCAAAGCGAAAAGCTGACTTGCTTTGTCAACGTGATGGCTGAGAACGCCGACGAGGCTGCTGAGTCGGCTAAGAAGTTTGCGATGACCAGCAAGGCCAAAAACATCCCATTCGTTGTCCCTAACGAATTCGAAAACGGCCCAGACGATTATGGAATCAATCCAAAAGCCGAAGTCACCGTGACTTTTGCAACCGACGGCAAGGTTGTCGCCAGCCACGGTTTCGCATCGGCCAAAGACGTCTGCGTGGACACCTGCATGGCCGGCCTTGCTTCGCTTGTGAAGTAATCGCGCGAAGTTATTGGGACGTTGAATCGTCGAATCTAGAACTCAGAAAAGCTCGATCGGAAACGGTCGGGCTTTTTTTATGCGAGTTGCCGGTTAAGAAGAGTTTCATCTAAACGAAGCACCCGAAAAATGGGGCAACCCTCGTGGACCCGCCACTCCGCCCGCGGGATCGAACTGCAAAGCAGTTTTGGTCATTGACACCCTGCGAGCGGAGTCGCAGGGGCACCAAGGGTGCCGGTAAAAATGGTCCACGCCCGCCGACCTGGCCTGACTCGCTGGTGGTTTCTGATAATATGAAGCTATGAAACAAATCGTCACCATCGTCCGTCCTCACCTTGCCGAACGGGTTCTCAAGAGCCTGCGGTTGGCACCGATCGAAGCGCTCAGCGTGACGGAAGTGAAAGGCTATGGACGCCAAAAGAGTTATCTCGATGAATACCAAGAAACCGAGTACTCGCAGGCGTTTGTCCCCAAAGTCGAAATCACACTCTGGGTCGACGATGCTCGGTGTGACGAGATCTTAGAGAAAATCGTGACCGTCGCTCGCAGCGGTCGCATTGGCGATGGGAAAGTTTTTGTCTTGCCCGTCGGCGAATATTTGTAGGTGTCCAATGCAGTGGCCTGTACTTCCTGACTATGGTTGCTTTCCCCGCTGGCCGGTCGATGGTGACGCATTTATCCACCCGGATGACGTAGCGATCGCAACGAAGTGCTTTCCCAGCGAACGGGTGCTGCGGCGTTACCGTTTCGACGACGTCTACTACCACTACAGTTACGGCAAGATCCGCTTTCGGCTGATGCCTTGCATGTGGTTGAAGGTAGAGCCCGACGGAATCGACATCGGCGACGAAGTCGAAACCGTTGGCGTCGGTATGGAACGCGAGCTCTTTGTCGGTGTCGTTTGGGGCATGCATTATGTCCGGCGCAAAGGACGGATTTTGTACCGATTGCGGCGAGGTGACAACGTGATCCCGCGACTCTATTCCGCCGATCACTTGCGATTGCTGACAGTCAAAGAGACCGTTCGTCCAGGCGAAATCGGGCACCCCGAACCTAAGTGGTCGGGACAGGGCGAAACGATTTCGGACTTGGATCTTTAGTCACCGATCGCTCGTCACCGATTTCTAGTCACCGATTTTTAGTCACCCTGCGGCGGTGGCGCATTGCGAACGCGCCGCTGGCCGAGACCAGTGCCAACCATGTTGTCGGTTCGGGCACGGCGGCGACCGTCAGGTTGTCGATCGCAAAGTAAGACGGCGTATTGGCGCCGAACGGGCCAATGTCGGTTGATTCCAATGACACCGAAAACGACTTTGCCCCGGCAAGCGGAGTGAGGTCGACGTCAAGCCACTGTGACAGGACATAGTCGTTTCCGCCGAATTGCGAGGCGTCCGGGTTGTCGGATTTATCGTCACGGTAGTCGGCCAAGTAACGAATGATCGAACCGGTCTCGGTCCCAACGCCGTCGAGTCCGCTTTTGCCACTGAACGTGATTCGCAAAAAATCGTTCCCGTTCGGATCCAATGAGTAACTGCCAAACATGTCGCTGTAACTCTCTTTCGATCCGAAGGCTCCCGTCACGAACTGCGTCGACCCATCATTCGCGTCGGCGCCATCACGCATCGCTAAGGCCGCATAAGTCGTGTTGCTAAGCCACAACGAACGCGCAACGGTACTGTTTGGCAAGTTGACAAAAACGTTGCCGCCGGTGGCCACTGCATAATTTCCGCCGACATCGACGGCACCCGCAGACGTCGCCCCGCCGCCCGCGAATGAGGCGTACTGATTTTGGGAACCGGTCGTGGTCGTGTTGATGACGTTGGAATAGCTCCAACCTGACCAGAAACTAAATCCGTTCCCCTGGGTGAAACTGTTGCTAAACGACACTCCACCGGAAGTCCATCCGTCAGAGTTCGTTGCGCCGGTGTTGCCGTTGTAAAAACTGCCGGGCGCAAGAGTCAAATCTTCGAAGTCGATGACCGTTTCGGCACTGGCAACTTGTGAAGTCAGAACAAACGCGAGAGCAAGAATGAAAGCAAGAGGTGTTCGTTTTTTCATGATGTGTTTATGAAAGCTTCAAAATCAAAAGGCAGCAGATTTAGATCGCGTCCGACGGAATGATCTCGCGTCCTGATCGGGTGATCAGTGAACCGAGAACACGCTTGTCGATAGCTTCGTTGACGAATTGGACGTGACCGTCGATGTACAACACCATCGCACCGCTGCCATGCAGGCTGCGAATTTCGTTGTCGCCGATCCATGCACTCGAATCATTGATGCCGTGCGATTGGACAAAGACATTGCGTCCATTGATCCATTCGCTGTCCGGCCCGCCCACGTCTTCGGCAACCGCCATCGTCATGGAAAGTCCATCGGTGATGTCTCGGAACCGAATCGCATGTTCGTATAAAAACAAACCGGTCGATGGATTTCGGTCCAACAGCTTTTCACCGTACAGCCCACCATAGTCGGACTGTCCTCGAACGAGAGCTCGATCGAGGGCGGTCGGACATTCGAACCCGCTGATGCGAGTCGCCGCGGCGACTGCATTTTTGGGGGCGTCGAACGGAACGGAGAAATCGATCTGGTCATGCAAGCTTTGCTGTTCGATGAACGGCAACAGCATTGCGGACCAAGCGTATTGCCGAAACGTCGGTGGTGACTGGAAGCTTCGCCATTCGATGCATCCGGTCGGCAAAGTTCGATGGGCATTGTGATAGGCGTGCAGGGCCAATCCGATTTGTTTCAGATTGTTCTGACACGACGTTTTTCGCGCCGCCTCGCGAGCCGCTTGCACGGCTGGCAACAACAGCCCAACCAAGACACCGATGATCGCGATCACCACCAACAACTCGATCAACGTGAAGGCATCACGAACCGCTGGCAAGCGTCTAGGTCCGAACATCAGTGCAGTCCTTCGAAATCACTTCGCGAAATCTGCAAAAGGGAATCAAAGCTTTGGCAGCAAACAGGCGGATGAAGGAACGCGTGGTTCAATCTTGACCGAGTTGCCACGTAGGCTTTGCAACGATCACCCCAATCCGAGAGGGCACGAAACCGTCTATTTCGTGGTAGGTCTTCTGACTTACTGCCGATCGACTTCCCCTGCCTTCTCGCTCGGTTTCCCAAGCAATGGCCAATTCAAGAGATAGGTAAGTCGGTTTTGAGTGCTTTCGCATTCAAAGGCAGTTCACAGCGGCTGGACCGTCCCGGGATTTCACCGGAGTTCCCTGTTCACTTGCTCGGCAAAACCGGGCAAGTCACCACGAACACCGCGGATCTTACCGGTGATTCCGGCCGCGTCAAGCCTTCCATTTCACGGGCTGGATCGGATCGCCGGCGTTGAACAGGGCAGCAGTGCTAGGGATGCCGTGCGCTGGCGCAGGTGCATTTGGGGGCGTCACCGCCGGTCGGTTCAGGCGCTTTTGCGGAACTCTGATCCACAAAGACTTTGGTAAAAGCGGTTTTGCTGGAGCAGATCTTTGTGTTGTCCGACGTCGGATACCACGCCGGCCTCGATAACAACGACTCGGTCGGCGACCGCCAAGCTGGTCGGGCGGTGAGTGATCATGACGCCCGTTCGATCGACCAAGAATTTGGCCAGGGCCTGATGAATCAGTTGCTCGGATTCCAAGTCAATCTGGCTGGTCGCTTCGTCCAAAATCAGAATGTCAGGGTCTCGCAAGAAGGCACGCGCCAGCGCGATCCGTTGCATTTGACCACCCGACAATCGCATGCCGCCGCCGCTACCCAACATGGTTTGGTAACCGTCGGGCATCTTGCGATGGATGAAGTCATCGGCGAACGCCATCTTGGCTGCGCGAACGACCGCATGAGCATCGGCGCCGGGACAACCATAGCGAATGTTGTTTTCGATCGTGTCATCAAACAAGACCGTACGCTGAGTCACCAGGGCGATTCGTTTGCGAAGATCACGCGTTCGCATCTGATCGAGAGGTACGCCGTCCATTGAAACGGTGCCCGATTGGGGATCATCGAATCGGCACAGCAAGTTCACGATCGTACTCTTGCCACTGCCGTTCGGACCGACGACGGCGACCGTTTCACCATGACGAATCGTCAAGTCGACGCCGCGAAGGACGATGGGGCCCGATGGATACTGGTAGGCGACGTTTTCGAACGTGATGGCGCCGTGCGGACGTGATGGCGACTGAGGTGACGCAGGCTCTTTGACGCGAACTTCTTTGTCCATGATCGCGTAGACGCGGTCCGTTGCGGCGATGCCGCGCTGCAAACCGCTCCACACGTCCGACAGTTTTCGAGCAGGGTCGGATGCACCGATCAACATGGCAAAGAACGTAAGCACTTCACCGACGCTAAGCGGCACGGTACTCATTCGAATGCCAAGCAAGTGAGTCTGTTGATTGACGACCAAATAACCACCGGCCAAGATCGCCAGCGTGACCGTGCAAATGCCCAGCAATTCGCTGCTGCTGCGGGCCAGCGTATTGTAGAACGCCATCTTCATTGATTTGCGGTAAAGCGACTGAGTCGCCGTGTTGAATCGGGCCCGTTCAAAACCTTGAGTTGTGAATGCTTTGACGACTCGGATGCCTGCGAACGAATCGTTCAGCATCCCGTACAACTGACTCATTTCTTCCATCAGTTTTCGACTGGCCCGGCGGATCGCTTTGCTGAGATAGTTCATCACCAACGCCACCAGCGGCGTCACCACCATGACCAGCAACAGCAGCCGCGGGCACACATACATTGCACCGCCAACGCAAACCAACATTTTCAACGGTTCGCGAATCACCCGACCAAGCAACACCGTCAAACCGGCGGTCACGTTCGAGATATCGTTAGTCAATCGAGCGGTCAGGTCGGCCGATCCGTTCTCGCCGAACGAATCCAAGTCCAGGTGCAGCGCTTTGCGGAAAAATCCGGCGCGCATTTCCAGCGATGTTTTCTCGGAAACGAACTGGACCAACATCAAGTTGACCGACAGTGCGGTTAGTTTCACCATGGTGCCAACGACCAAGAATCCCATCACCAATAGCAGCGTTTGATAGGGACCGGTTGGCGCAAATCGGTCGATTGTCGGCTTTGCTTTTGACAGATAGTAGACGCCGTCCGAAATTGCTTTTCGTTTGACCGCGCGGCTTTCACGCTGGACTTGCAGTCGGTTCTTTTCGTCGCCGCTGGCCGCGACGAGCTGTTGATCCAGATCTAGGATCTCAGCATCGAGAGCGGCGACATTCTTGTCAGCCTCGGCGATTTTTTCGGCTGCGTAGGCCGGGAAAGACTTGCCTTCGAAGACAACTTCGACAATCGGGTAAATCGCGCCGATATTGGCTCCCCAAAGCAGCGCCACCATCAACGAGGTTGCCAAAATGCCAGCCAGCGCCCAACGTCGTCGGGCAGCCATCGCTAGAACACGTCCAAAGTTTTTCATCCGCTCGCCTGATCCATTTAAAAAAGGGCAAGCCGTCTTGTACCGAAGCTGCGAAAACGAAGCCACCCGAGTTTACTGATGCGAAAAACTCGGGCGTGGCGAATTGCGCAGTTTGGCGAAAGTTTGGGCAGCATCAAGAATCGCCAGCGAGGGATCGGGACGATCCGCTCGCTTGCGAGATCGGATTACAACAAGCGATCGAGTTCTTCGGTCAGATTGCGGAAGTGTTCCAGCGTTTTGGCGACCGGTTCCGGCGAAGTCATGTCGACGCCGGCGTCTTTGAGCAAGTCGAGCGGATCTTTGCTGCAACCGCCCTTCAGGAAGGAAAGGTAATCCTTCAGCTCGGCCTCGCCGCCTTCGAGCACCCGTCGCGACAGCGCAACCGCCGCACTCAGGCCCGTCGCGTACTTGTAGACATAGAACGCACGATAGAAGTGGGGAATCCGGAAGCACTCAAGTTCCAGTTCCTTGTCGATCACAAAGTCGGGACCAAAGTAGGCTTCCAGCAGTTCGCGATACGCGGCGCGGAACGACGCGACGGTCAGCGGCTCGCCCGCTTCGGCCATTTCGTGCGTCTTCTTTTCGAACTCGGCGAACATCGTTTGACGAACAACCGTCGCACGAATGCTGTCCAGTTCATTGTTGATCAGGTAGGCCCGTTCGTTGTCATCGGCGGCGTTCTTGATCAGGTAATCCGTCAACAGTTGTTCGTTGAACGTGCTGGCGACTTCGGCGACAAAGATCGTGTAGTTGTAGTACTGGAATGGTTGATTCCGCGACGAATACCAACTGTGCATCGAGTGGCCGGCTTCGTGTGTCAGCGTGAACACATCGTTGAGGACTTCGGGTTTGAAGTTCATCAGGATGTACGGATCGCCGGCGAACGAACCACAACTGAACGCACCGGACTGTTTGCCACGGTTCGGGTAGCGATCGGACCAACGGCCGCGAAGTCCCTTGGCTAGCGTGTCGGTGTATTCGGTTCCCAACGGTGAGAGCGATTCGAGCACGACTTCGACGGCTTCGTCCCAGGTGTGGTGCTTTTCGATGTTGCTAAGGATTGGCACGTAGGTGTCGTAGTGATGGATGTCTTTCAATTCCATCTTGCGGCGGCGCACGTCCAAGTAGTGGTGGACCGACGGCAACGAGTCTCGGACGGCCGTGATCAGGTTGTCGTAGACATCGACGGGGACGTTGTCGGGAAACAACGCCGATTGCAGGCTGCTGTCATAGTTGCGAGCTTTGGCGTAATAGACATCGCGTTGGACGCTGCCACAGAGGGTCGCCGAGAACGTGTTTTCGTGTTCAGCGAATTGTTTGTAGTACTGGTGAAACGCGTTCCGGCGGACCTTGCGTTCGGGGCTGATCAACAGTTGCCCGAACGTCGCGTGCGACAACTCGACGGTGCGACCCTTGTGGTCTTCGACTTCGCCGAATCGCAGATCAGCATCATTGAGTTGGCGAAAGGCATTGCCGGCGGCGGACGCCATCTCGCCCTGCATCGCCAACAGCCGTTCTTCGTTGTCGGTCAACGTGTGCGGGCGGAACCGTACCAATCGCTCGAGTTGCAGCTTGAACGGGGCAACGGCTGGGTCGGAGATCAGTTTGGCCATCGCCGCTTCGTCGATCCCCAGCAATTCCGGCCGCATGTAGCTTGCCGCTTGCCCGGCCCGCACGGCCAAGTTTTGGAACCGCGACTTCATGCCTTGGTACAAGCTGTCGCCCTGGTCCTCGGTCGTTTTCAGGAACGCGTAGGTGCCCAGGCGTTCAGCGATCAGGTCGAATTCATTGTCAAAGTTCAGGGCCGAGGCCAGCGTTTCAGCCGACTCGCCGAGCCGGCCGCGATAGGTTTCGAACGTCGGGATCTTGGTTTCAAGCAGCTTAAAGTCCGCCTCCCAGGCTTCGTCGCTGGTGAACAGGCTGGACAGATCCCAGCAATCCGCGGCGGGAACTTCACTTCGACTGGGCAGTTTGGCGGGGGCAGCAGTACTCATCGCGTCGGGTCGTCCTTGGAGAGAAACGTTGGTTTTGCGGGCATTGTAGCGATGATAGCCCCAGCCTGACACGGCGCAGCGGGAAGACTCGCCGCGTCCCTGACGGCGGGAATTTGGCGGCAAATTGGCTCGTCAGGTCGGGCGGCGACGGCCCCTTTCAATGCCGTTGCCCAGGAAACCTTTTTCGGTAAACCAGCTAACCTTTTTCGGTAAACCAGGAAACCTTTTCAGTAAAAAGGGTTATTCCTGATTTAACCATTAGCCATGTCGAACTAGTGTATTACTAGGTTTGCCGGCCAATCTTTTACAGTTTGGCTCGCATGCAGTGAATCTGTGGGGGACGGTTGTATGACGTCGCTCCTCCGCAACGATCAAACTGCTGCCCGTATCGGGGGATACGACATCGAACTGAGAACACCACTTCTAGCTGCTCGCCGAGCTGCTTGACGTCGGGTGTTTTCTTGTCCGATTACTCCCGATGCGAAAGCCTGGCATTCAACAGTGGTTCTTTCAGTCGCAACATTATCGCCTCACTCGCTTGACACAATCGCTCCGGAAACCGGTGCCGCTGCTCGTCAATTGAACTCTGGTCAAAACTCTGGTCAAACGGAATCCACTCAGGCGGAATCCGCCGATGCTCGAGAAAAGCAGCCGGCATCCGACTTGATCGTTGGCCCACACGCCGAACCTCGACTGCAACCAGCCGAGTCGGTTGTCGCCAATCACACCGCCGCCAAGATGAATGGCAACTTGTCGCGGTCCTACCTCGTCCAGTCGACCTGCACCGGTCTGCCGCTTGCGATCGCCGATGTGACGATCAGCGCGGTTTCTCTGCTTGTGTCCTCCTATGTGGTCAACTTTTCACAAGGCCACGGATTCAATTCCGGCACATGGACTCAGTTGCCGGCCTTGCTGTTGTTACAGCTTGGTTTGATCTCGCTGCACGGTTTGTATCCCGGCGCGGGGATCAGTCCTGTCTACGAGTTGCGTGGGATCGTTCGGTCGACGTTTTTGGCGGCACTTAGCTTGTCGTCGATCAATATTCTGTTTGGCCAATTGCCACGGATTGAGTTTGCGATCTTCGCGTGCACAGCCGTCATGATTGCCGTTTTACTGCCGCTTGCCAGACACCTGACCCGTACGGCGCTTGCCAAAACCAGTTGGTGGGGCATTGGCACCCTGTTGATTGGAACCGCCTCGGATGGCAGTCGAATCTGTTCGCGCATCCAGTCGCTTCGGCAGTCAGGTTTCAAATTGATCGGCTACGTTTGCCGTGACTTTGAAAATGGTCACAGCGATTCGAACTGCTTGGGCCCGCTGGACGATGCGTACTCAATCGCCAGCCTGAACGGCGCACCGGTCGCGGCGATTGCATCGTCCGAGATTCAAGAATCCGCTCACCGATTGATGTTCCAATTCCCATCACTGGTGTGGATCGGAAACTCGTCAACCGCACAAGAGTCGTCCGACGTCTTGGGTGCGTTCACCCGACGGTTGAACATGCCCTTTTTACGATTCGTTCCACGGTTCTGCAAACGAGCTTTGGACTTGATGATTGTGATTCCTGGATTGGTGGCTCTCGCCCCACTGTTCGCGATCCTGGCGATCGCGATCAAACGACGTTCACCAGGTCCAGTCATTTATGGCAGCAATCGAGTCGGCCAGCATGGTCGCCG
>JBAUHR010000768.1:0-2573 GCA_049680385.1 Rubripirellula sp.
ATCTGTATGTCGGCGAAGCATCCAATTTGTCGGCGCGATTGACCGAGCATCTCGGTGGCAGCGACCGCGTTTCATTGGCCGAGTATCTGGCTGGCGAAAACGCATCCGGCGTTTCTGTCGAAATGCACCTATTCCCCGCCGATTCGCCCGCGAAACGAGTCACCGTGCGACGAGCGTATGAAAGCGAACTGATTCGCAGTCGCGATCCCAAGTTCAACGTGCGGCCTTAAACGAGCATGTCGAATCCGATCGTGTTGCGTTCTTCTTTGGCTCTACAGTTCCTCAGCAAGACGTTCGCGGAAGATTTTGCTGTTGTGCCTAATGTCGACCGGCAGGGGAGCGTCGCGGATGATGATTTCTTCGATGCGGCGAGTCAACGGATTTCGAGACGCCAATTCTCGAAGTTCGGTTTCTAACGCAGATTTCGCCGATGCATTCGCTGGCTTGGATTCGGTGTGAAGTTCGACCATCACCACCGGAGTTTGGTCTGGGCGTTTTCCGCGACCGACTAGCGCCGACCGGTAAACGGATGGATGCCCGTTGAAGATGGCTTCGCACTGGATCGTGTACAGATTGCGTTTGCCGACGGTGACCCGGTGAGCTTTGCGGCCACAAAACCAGAAACGGTCGCGGTCATCGAGGTACCCAACGTCGCCCATGCGGTGCCATGTTCGATCGCCGTCGGCGACTTTGTGTAGCGCGTTCTGATCGGCTCGAACGACATACTCGGTCGTCACCATCGGGCCACTGACCATCAGTTCGCCGATTTTTCCGCGCGCGACTTCGGTCGCCTGTGAAATGTCCGTGATCGGGCCGTCGTTGATTTCGATCACACGCCACGCGACACCTTCGAACCTAGTGCCTACGCAAACTCCCTTTCCTTTCGCCGCCGCAGGGCCAGTTTCCGAAAGGATCTCGCGGGATTCAATCGATGCGATCGGTAGTGCTTCGGTTGCACCGTAGGGCGTCACGATGTTGGCTTCGGGATCGATTAGCGAACGTAACTTCAGCAAGGTCGCGGCGGGCACGGGAGCACCTGCCGACAGGATTCGCCGAAGAGTTGGAAACGGGCGTTCGATTTGGTTTGCTTCGGCCCACCGGACAACGGTGTTCCAAAGTGCGGGTGAACCGAACGCCTGGTCGATCTCCCATTGGTTCGCCGCTTCAATCAAACGTCTGGGGTCGACATCGGCCGGTCGCGTCGGGTCCATATCGGGAATGATCGTCGTGACACCCATGACAGCGTCGAACAATCCAAACAGTGGGAAGCAAGCCAGGTCGCGCGAACCGCGGTGGATGTCATAACGTTCGCGGATTCGATCAATTTGAGCGTGGAAGGTGCCGTGCGTGTAAAGAACACCTTTGGGTGGTCCCGTGCTGCCGGTGGTGAAGATGACGGCCGCTTGGTCGGTGCGCTCGATCGTGGGCAGGTCGCTAGAGCTGCCTGCTGCCTCCCCTATCGACTTGATCTGGTTGAGTGACTTGCCGCCCCAAAAGTATCGTCGACCAACGGTGACGTTCCATTTCGCGTTTGGGAATTTCTTTCGCAGCAGCGTTCGAATCGCTTGCGCCTTGGGGATGCCTAAGAAGCCGTCCGGGTTGGCTTCTTCGAGGCACTGGATCAGATGTTTGCGGCCCATCCCAGGGTCCACCAGGATGACGACAACGCCGGCTTTTAACAGGGCAAACGTTAGCTCGATAAACGACGCGCCGAACGGGACCAGCATCGCGACTCGCATGCCCGGTTTCAGTCCCCACGCATTCAGGCCTCTGGCGATCGTCTCGCTGCTGCTGTCAAGATTGCCGAACGTGGTCAACGCATAAGATCGGGCGTTGCCAGGATGAGGCGGACCGTCGGGCTGGGCGATTGCGATCGCGCCTGGCATTAGCGATGCAACGATGCGCAGACGGGCCGCAACATTTCCGTCACTCGGTTGACTTGCCATTACCGAGCCACCTGTGGCATCGCGGATGCTTCGCGGCACAGCAGTCCAACAATTCGCTCGGCAATGTTGAAGTCGCTCACTTGTTGGGCACCTTTCCAACCGGGGATCCCGTTGACCTCGACCACGCACGGTGATTCGTTGTCCCGATCGAGTAGGTCGACCGACGCAAACTTCAATCCGATTTCTTGGCAGACGTTCATCGCAAGCTCAACTTGTTCGTGGTTTAACGCAATCGGTTTGCATTGTCCGCCGCCAGCAACGTTGGTGCGAAAATCAAAATCGTTGGTGCGTCGAAATCCGAAGACCTCGTCGCCAATGACCAGCAACCGAGTGTCGCGTCCGCCGGGGGCGACGAACGCTTGTACGTAGGCGACCGCACCAATCGATTCAAGAGCACCAAACGCCGTCCAAGCCAATTCGCGGTCGCGGATCCGCATCACCCCGCGACCTTCACCGCCAAAAATTGGCTTCACAACGCAGTCCCGCCCCAACCCATCGAACGCCTCCAATGCCTCGCGGCGTGATTGCACCACATGAGTAGCCGGAACGGGGTAACCAAGCGATGAAACGACCGCCAGCGTCGCAAACTTGTCGATTGCTATTTCGAGAGGACGCGGTGGGTTCACC
>JBAUHR010000769.1:0-2610 GCA_049680385.1 Rubripirellula sp.
CCTGAAGCTTGTGCGTCGCGGTCACAAAATCGAGATCGACAAGCCTGAGCCCGGGATGGATCGAAAGAAATTCGACCAACAGCACCAGCAAAACGAATTCCTCAAGAGTGTTGAGTACCTGCGAAAGCACGCAGGCGCGGGGCTCAAGTCCTGATTCCATTGACGTCGCTCGACTCTCCGAGTCGAGGAAACACGACTCGGAGAGTCATGCTACAAATAAGCGAGATCGAACCATGAAATACACTTATTACTTTTTACTGTTTGCATTTGCAGTGAACAGTGCCACGTCAGCTAGCGCCGAACGTCCTAACATTGTCGTCATCCTGACAGACGATCAGGGATACGCAGACATTAGCCTGAATCCGCATCACCCTGCGGAAGTTTCCACACCGAATATGGATGCGTTGGCGGAAGACGGTGTCGTCTTTTCTCAAGGCTATACGGGCGGGCCCGTTTGCTCGCCGACTCGAGCCGGAATCATGATCGGCGGCTACTCGCAGAGTATTGGTGTCTATACCGCAGGCGATGGTGGGGCTGGATTCGATCCGAGGAAAAAGATTTTCCCAGGGTATTTACCCGATGACTATGTCTCGTCAGCGATCGGCAAGTGGCATCTGGGGGTTGATGACGACTATCCCGAGTTGAAATGGCACGCGCTCAATCGAGGCTTCGATGAATGTTACAAGTTCATGGGCCGGGGCGGTCACAGTTACTTCAACCTGAGGAGCGATGTCAAAGGGAAGTTCATGGGACCGATCTACCGCAACAAGGAGCGGATCAATGATGAAGGCTACATGACGACTCGGCTGACTGAAGAGGCGGTCGCCTTCATCGACCGGAATAAGGAGAAACCGTTCTTCCTGTATCTCGCCTACAACGCCGTGCACGCTCCCGCCGAAGCGCCGGAGGAAGACATCAAGGCCTTTCAGGCGAAGTTCCCGCAGCTTAGCCGGGAACGCGCCATCCTGATGGCGATGCTCAAGCATCTTGACGACGGTGTCGGCGAAGTGGTCGGTAAATTGAAACGTGAGGGCATCTTTGACAACACGCTCCTGTTCTTCCTGACCGACAACGGCGGATCGAAATCAATGAGCGCGGACAACACGCCGCTACGTGGATTCAAGCAAACACTTGATGAAGGCGGGATTCGCACTCCGTTCATCGTCTCCTGGCCCGACAGGTTCAAGGGTGGTCGAACGGTGGACACACCGATCATTTCCTTCGACATCCTTCCCACGGCCCTCGATGCTGTCGAGGCGACGCCCGCCACGCATGACTTCGCGGGGAAAAGTCTCCTGCCGCTGTTGACCGGTGAATCGACACAGCACCACGACACGCTGTTCTGGAGCCTTGGTCCGGATAACGAATGGGCCGTCCGCCGAGACGATTGGAAACTGCACTGGATCAAGAGTCGTTTGGAGCTCGTCAATCTCGCGAAAGATCCATCGGAGCAAGAGAACCTGGCTGACGGCAATCCCGAAAAGGTGAAGGAATTGAGCAACGCCTTTGACCAATGGCTTGAAGAAATGCCGGATCCAATCAAAGGCGGTCCCAAACGCAAAGACGGGCTTCAAAAGACCGGGACCGTTTCCGCCCAGAACAAGAACATGACGCCACGCGACATCGAACGGGCGCGAATCCGTGAAGAGAAGCAAGCTGCAAAGAAGGCGGCCAAAGAAAAAGAGAAGGCCATGAAAAAAGCGAAGAAGAAGTCACCAGACGAGGACACACCTCAACCCACGGCAACCCGACCTGTCATTAAAGTGCCGGTCACGAACGTGTCGGGACCGCATCCCGGCGGCCGATTCGATCTGAGCCAATGGAAGCTGACACTACCTTATGACCAGGCCCACAACTACGGTGGCCATGCGATGGAAGTCGGCGCAAAACTGCTCACCGAGGAATTCAAAGATCCGCATTTCCTTATGGATGCCGATGGCGCGATGGTCTTCTGGTGTCCCGTAATCGGTTCGACAACGGAAGGAACTCAGTTTCCTCGCTGCGAACTACGCGAGATGCTGAAGCCTGACGACCCGTCGGCCAACTGGACATCGAAGGGACGGCATGCGCTGACGGCACGATGTCGTGTCTTGCAAGTTCCCAGCAATCCAAAGGTCGTGATCGGCCAAATCCACAGTCATTCAGGGAAAGCGAAACCACTTGTCAAACTACAATTTTACAAAGGTCGGATCGAAGCGCTTGTAAAATCAAGTCCGACGAAGGGTAAAGACATCAAGTTGGTTTGGCCCGAAGTTGGCCTGGATGGCGACATCGAGTACGAAATCATCGTTCACGACGACGTGCTGTCGTTGAAAGTCAACGGAGTGACGCAAACTCAGAACATAGTAGAGAACGACCCGCGGTGGTTGGATCAGACCTTCTACTTTAAAGCGGGGGCGTATCCGCAAGACAACGCAGGTCCGGCAACGGAGGGCGCCCGCGTGTCGTTCTCCGATCTGCGTGTGATTCATGAAGACGTTTAGCTTGAACAAGTTGGCGGCGTACCGGATGAGTGTTCCAACCAAATAATTGATCCGGGTTCACTTGAGACCACTCACCAAGCACGGCACATCGAACTGACAACAAGAGACTACGATGAAACATCTGCAC
>JBAUHR010000770.1:0-4258 GCA_049680385.1 Rubripirellula sp.
GCCCATGCCACCGCCGCCCATGCCGCCGCCGCCCATGCCACCGCCGCCCATGCCGCCACCCATACCGCCGCCCATGCCGCCGCCGCCACCCATTTGGATGATTGGCACGACCAAGTCACCAACCGGATAGACCTTGTTAATCAAGTTCTCTTCGGCCGATTCGATCGTGGTGATCTGCATGACTTCGTCTTTGATGACGTAGGTCAATTCGTTTTCTCGCAGCATCAAACGCAAGAACGATCGCAACGAAACGTTCTTCAACGTCAAAGTCACTGGTTCGTCTCGCGAGATACCAATTTCTTCGAGCGCCTTGTTGTCGATCACGATTGGAATGTCGTGAGTCTTGGCAAGCGCATCAATTGCTTCGCCAAGCGGCATGTCAACGAAGTTTTGCGACGTTTCATCGCCAAGCGCCGTTTGAATCCGACGTTCGGTTTCATTGTCGCCGACCAATTCAATCGCACCATATCGTTCCAAACGACGACGGCTCATCCGTTGCCATACATCGGCATCAGGGTAAACAATTGGAGGTTCGTCAACGAACGGGATATTGCCCTTAAGCACCAACGAGAACGCATCAACAAAGTTCCGTTCTCGCATTTCGCGATAGCGACGGTCGCGGTCATAGACCTGCAACATCAAGGGTTCGTCGGTGAAGTGACGACCAGCAACCGAATCACGGGTGATCGTGTCACCAGCAATCTCGGCGAATTCTAGCGATACTGCACCATCAGCTTCGTCGTAACGACCTTCGTCGATCAACGCGTTCATTTGGTCCGACAGAGTCTTCAATGTCGATTCGCGACGGAATGTTTCGGCCAGCATCCGTTGGGATGCGTTCGCGGTCGAAACGATTTGTTCGAGGTTACGTTGGCTTTCGCTATACTCAGCCTCCTTGCGACTTGCGATTTGAATCGCAGATCGAACTTTCGACAACAATTCGCGTCGCAATTGCGGGTCCAAGTCAGGCGTCGTTTCAACGTTCGCCAACAGACTCTTCAGCGAACCGGCAACGTTTGTCGGATCGGTTCGCATTTGCTTTTCAGCTTGCGCCAAAGCAGCGTTTACGTTCGCTCGCATGCGACCGTCATTGGCCGACCGTTCCGCACGAACGCGGTCCAGCAATTCGCCACCCGGTTCGGTAACGCCCTGATCCGCAGGACGACCAAAACCCGAGAAGTCATCGAAGCCGCTGGCACGCGGTGCCATCGGAGCGGCCCGAACCGCAGGTGCTGGATTCGCAGCCGCAGGTGGAGTCTCGATCGCCGGTGCAGCAGGGGCCGGTTCGACAACCGCTGCCTCAGCAGGCGCGTCACCAAACAAACCGCCATCGTCGGCATCCATTGACGCGTCAGCGGCATCGGCTGCGCCGCCAAATGGATCATCGCCAGCAGCGCCGCCGAACGGATCGTCCATCGCCGCAGGTGGAGCCGGTGCATCGGCTGGGGCGTCACCGCCACCACCGAAAATATCATCGAACGCGCCACCTTCGTTTTGAATCACCAACCGGTTACCAGCGGCTTTTTCAAGCAAGACAGCGTCCGTGTTGTTCGGGTCCGCCTGCAGCGCCATTTCGGCAACCGCTTTCGCGCCCCGTTTGTTTCCTTGTTGCAGCGCCATGTTTCCGGCGCGAACCAATGCTTCCGAATTAGACGTCATCATGCGAGCCGTCTGACGCAGCATCGACGATCCGGCAGTCGCCAAACGCAAGCCTTCGTCCGATTTTGCTTTTTCAACCAATCCACCCAAGAACGCAAAGTCCGGATGGGAGTTTTCTAGTTCAGCGTCCACCAAGATACGAATCGACGAAGTCGACGTTTCTCCGGTGAATGTCATCGCACCGGCTGTCTTTGCATCAGCGGCAAGTTGACCAACCAGGATCGAGTCACGATCTAAACGCAGTGGCGGCAAACGGTCGGCTTGAACCGACTTCATGCCGTCAATCATCTTGGCTTCGGTCAACCAAATCGGTGACATCGTCGCACTGCGGGCAACTTGTGGTGCCAGGACAGCAGTCGAGGTGTCCGAACCGTCCGCAACGACTCCGATCACGCCGCCAGTTTGATTGGCAAGCACGCCCATCAGTTCGACGTTCATGGCTGGGCCAATCGCCAACGAGTGAACGGAAATCCGGTCCGCTCGCAAAGCACTGATCAAAGCACCGAAGCGGTCGGCGTCGCCCATCGCGTCAAGCGACGAACCGTCACCGACGTAGACGATCGACCGAGTGTGATTTTGAGGTTCGGCAACGAGCACCGATCGCACAGCGTCGATGACGGCAACCATGTTCGTGTTGCCAAGCGGCAAACGTTTCTTTAGCTGGGCCACCGCAGGCTCGACCGATTTTCCGGACGTGAACGATCCGGTCAAGTCAGTCGCACTAACGTCGGCGGCGTAAACTCGCACCCGATCGCCTGCACGCAACTTGCTCGCGATCGATCGCACTGCGGCGATCGAATCAGTTCGATAGCTGCCGACTTGGCTGGCCGACGTGTCGACCAAGACCACCACATCCGCCGGCGCCGTTTCGGCCGCCGTCATCAGTGCGTCGTCAGCCGATGGCTGGACCGAAGCGGCAAAATACCCGCTGCCGTCGGTACCCCGGTAGGTCGCAATGCGAACCTGAGCCCCGTCGGTATCCGCCGACTTGGCGGTAACAGTGGATTGGGCGGCCAATGAAGGCACCCAAATCACTCCGGCCATCGCCCAAGTGAAAACGTTTCGTGCGACGTGTCGCAATCCCATGAGAAATTTCTCCATGTCGAGGCGGCCAAATGCCGGCCGTCGACAAACAAGCCGGTTGGTTGAACAAGTTGAATAGCAGTCCGAGAAGACTCAACGCACGAGTTTATTCTCGCTCCATCGCACTCGCTATGGAAAAAAGCAGCTTTCCAAAGCGCCGACTTCAAGTCGGTCCAGTTGTAGGTGTTGCAAAATGCGGCGATTGACGCAAGCTGCAACATCAAAACCGTACGATCGAGGTCAAATGTGCTTCAATTGACCTAAATACGCTATCAACGTGCCAAAACTGGCGGGATGGAGAAATTTGAGAAAAACGAGACGCCCCCCAAACGGCTAAAGACGAGAAATCCCTTAAATCTCTGACGTTTTGTCGATTTAAGCGATTTCGCCGAAGCAAGGCGACGTTGGTAACCCGGCGACAACTTTCGCAACGAAGGCTTTAGACCGACGCCGAATGCTAGCTTGAGTGCTTGCCTTTGCCGGATCTCATCTTTCCGCCCTTGTGCTTTCCGGGATGCGGCTTGCCGCTGCGGTGCTTCCCACCAGCGAAATCTCGGCCGGTCCGCGCGCCCATGTCGCGACTGATGTTCAGTTTTTTGCCCATCACCCACGTGTTTTGCAACGTGTTGAAAATGTCATTGGGCATTCCTTCGGGCAAATCAATGGTTGTGAAATGATCCTGGATGCTGATCGGGCCGATGAATTCGCCCTCGATACCAGCTTCGTTGGCGATCGCACCAACCAAATTGCCTGGCTTCACTCCGTCGACTCGGCCAACTTCGACGCGGAATCGCTGCATGCCGGGCCGAACCGTTCCAACTCGGCGCGGTGGACGATCGTCTCGCGAGTCACTGGTGTTTCGATCGCGGCCCCGTTCACGATCTCCGCCTTCATCAAAGTCACTACGCCGTGAACGCGGTTCTGCTTTCGGGCGATCTTTGACCAAGAACGGACGTCCGGAATTCAATTGATCGGCAAGCGCCGCAGCCACTTTTTCGATCGGTGTGCCGGTTTCTTCGACGAACGTCGCAATCAGCGATTCGTAGTAAGTCACATCGCGATCGGCCAATGTGCGTGTGATCTTGGATTTGAAACGATCAATCCGGCGATTGTTAATGTCGTCGGTGGATGGCCAATCACAAATCTTGATGACTTGATTGGTCAATCGTTCGATCGAACGAAGTTTGCCACGTTGGGCCTGTGTCAAAAAGATGATCGCTTCGCCACTACGCCCGGCGCGACCTGTTCGGCCGATACGGTGTACGTACGATTCATTGTCGTGCGGTAAATCAAAGTTGATCACGTGGCTGATCCGCGGCACATCCAATCCGCGTGCAGCAACGTCGGTCGCAACGACGATATCCAAGCGACCGTTTTTCAATTGGTCAACCGTTCGCTCGCGAGCCCGCTGGGCCATGTCGCCATTGAGCGCGGCGGCGTTGTAGCCCATCTGCATCAACTTTTCGGCAACCACGGTCGTCGATTCTTTGGTCTTTGCAAAGATGATCACGCCATC
>JBAUHR010000771.1:0-4964 GCA_049680385.1 Rubripirellula sp.
CCCGTTCTCTCTACGGCGTGATTCTCCGCCGTCGCGACCGCTGTTAGCGGTTGCCTAGTCAGCGGTTGCCTGGGCAGCCACTGCCCCGGTGCTTGTTGCGGTACCCGAGGCCTTAGAGCTCAAACCGCAGACGGCATTCACCACGAATCGCCCGCCGACGATCGAAATCGCTTGACACGGCATCGCTTTGGCTCTACTGTACTACGCAACGCAGTACAGCAGGTGAGTCATTCATGCTTCGAATTCAAATCACGACCGGCGCCAGTCAGCCGATTTACCGGCAGATCGTCGATCAGGTGCGTCATGCGGTGGCGGCGGGGAAAGTTCGTGTCGGCGACGCGATGCCCAGCGTCCGCGCTCTTGCGACCGAACTGGTCGTCAACCCCAACACGATCGCCAAAGCCTATTCGGTTCTGGTGCGCGATGGCGTGATCGAGAGCCAACAGGGACGCGGGTACTTCATCGCCCAGCGCCGCGAGATCTACACGCACAAGGAACGCAAGCGGCGGCTGGGCGAAGTGATGGATCCGTTTCTGGCCGAAGCCATATCGCTGGGCTTCGAGCCTCAGCAGATCATCGATGAAGTCGAAAAGCGACTTCGAAAAACGTTTTCCTCGACCGACGCCGCACCCAAACCGAAGGATTCCGCATCGTGAATGATCCAGTGATTCAGACGTCCCGTTTGTGCCGCTACTTTGGCAATCGCCCCATCGTCCGGGATTTGGATATGCAGATACCGGCAGGCCAAGTGACCGCCATGTTGGGGCTCAACGGCGCCGGTAAGACAACAACGATTCGGATCCTGATGGGGCTGCTGCGTCCGACTCGCGGGACCGCGACGGTGTTGGGCGAAGACGCAGCCCAGTTGTCGCCGGCGACTCGCGGCCGGATCGGTTACATGGTCGAAGGACACTTTCTGTATCCGTCGCTAACCGTTGACCAATGCGCGTCGCTGCAGCGTGCGGGCTACGCCAGTTGGGACGACGGTTTGTTTCGCCAGATCGTTGGCCACTTTGGCATCCGTCAAGAATCGCGAGTCAGTGAACTTAGCCGCGGCCAACGTGCGGGCGTGTCGCTGGCACTGGTGTTGGCCCCCGATCCGGAACTGCTGGTGCTAGACGATCCTGCGTTGGGGTTGGATCCGGTCAGCCGGCGGTCGCTCAACGAAACGCTCGTCGAATTTGCCAGTAACGGAAAACGAACGGTGCTGCTTAGCACTCACCTGTTGGACGACGTCGAACGAGTGGCCGACCGAGTGATGGTGTTGGTGGGCGGCCGGCTGAAGGTAGACACGTCGATGGAAGATTTTGCCGCCAGCGTATCGGGTTTTGCCGTGAAAGCGGATTCCATCCACCGCGACGAACTTGCTGCGATTCCGGGGTTAGTCGAAGCTCGCCCGATCAGCGACGGGTTGCACCTGTCCGTCGCGAACTGCACAGACGAAACGCGGGCCGCGATCGACCGGCTGGCCGGCGGAACGTGCGAGCCTATCGGGCTGACCTTTGGCGACGGAGTGCTTGCGTATCTGGCTCGCGAGCGCGGCGAGTCTTCCTTCTTGAACCTTGATCGTACAGGAGCCGAGCGATGAATCGTTGGTTTTGCAAAGCGTTATTTGTCAAAGAATTGCGAGAGACGATTCGCTGGACGCCCGTCGGCATGATCATTGTCGGCTTGTTGTGCTGGATGTCGATCCCAACGCAAGCTCACAACTCAGCGGGGCTGGCAGCTTCACTGATGCTGTTAACCAGCGTTGGCTTTGGCATCACTGCGATTGGTTTGGCGTGGTTGCAGACGTTGCCCGACATGCGGACTGACTCGCGGAGTTTTCTGCTGCATCGTCCAGTAGCACTGATGGCGATCTTCAACAGCAAAATGCTTGCCGGAGCGGTCAGCTATTTTGTCGCGGTGTTGCCGCCGTTGTTGATCACCGCGTTTCGGCTGGAACTGCTTGGGCCCGAGATATTGCCGGTTGCCTGGACCGACGTGTTACCATCCATCGCAGCGGCCCCGGTCGCGTTCATCATGTATCCGGCCGCGATGTGGGCTGCCTACCGAACCGCACGCTGGATTGGGACCAAGACATTGCCGATGGCGTTCAGTGCGTCGGTCGTGTTTTCTTGTATCGCAATGCTTCGAGAGATCGACCATCGCTGGGTTCCGTTAGCCTTCGTGGTCATGTTGGCGATTGGGCTTGGCATCACTCTTCGTTCGGCTTGGTTGGCTTTTTCGGACGAAACTTATTTACCATCCGAATCGACTTCGCTGGGTCGCTGCATTGGGATTGCGATCGCCGCGACGGTGCTGGTTTCTGTGATCGCGGTGTTCGCGATTGAGTCTCAACCGCGTGCCGTCGAAAGAAAACTGATCACCTACTCACTCGCATTCGATGAGTCCGGTACGGCCTGGGAGTTGAAGAAACGCTACGCCGACAACAGCCAAATCGTCGGCGAGGAGTCGAAGATCGAACGCCGGCGAGTGTCGGTGAATCAGGAACCGCCCGCTGCCTTTGAGCCTTTGCCGGAAGATTGGAAACAAGCACGTTCCGTCACGCTGACACCCTTCAATGAAGGATCTTGGATGAGTGCCTACACGTTGGTGGGCGACACGGTCAGCCACACTGGCAGCGGGAATGGTGTCCGATTGCTGCTGCACGACGGTTGGTTGTGGGGTTACAACTGGAACGCGAATTTGGCGTGGATCGTAACGCCCGCCGGAATCTATTCGCCCGTCGAAACTCCGCCCGCCGCCCGCTTCGAAAAGGCAGTCGTGCTCGACAGTAGGTTGACGAACCAATCCGGCCATCGCTCGCTAAGCCTCGTGCAATATCCGATTCTGGCGGCCGACGATGGGGTCTACCAACTGGATTTCCAGAAGCGTCAGATTCGCAAAATCATCGACGCACCCGTTGATCGAATTGCCATTGCGTTGCCTGACGAAGACGATCGCAACCACGCCAACATCTGGATCCAAAGCGAAAATCGGCTAACCAGCTATGCCGCCACGTCAACGACCGATCAACCCCTCGATTCGATATCCGATCGAGTGATCAATGCAACTCAATCCTATCCGTTACCAAGCCTTGCGACGGAGAAAGTCGCTGAGTACCGAGTTCCGTCACGCGACGGACGTGGTTACGCCTTGATTACGCCGATTGAATCAGACCAGATCATTATGTCTCAGCCGATCGATGGGATTCGCAGTCGCATCAACGTTGCTAGCGCCGGCAATGAAGTATCTGCGTCATCGATCCTATCGATCACGCCAAGTTCAAATAGTTATCGGTTTTCGCGTGAAATGTTCGGCTTTCCGCCGGGACTTTGGTTCGTGGCCGTTCCCGCCAGCATGTTGATGGCGCCAGAAGTTTCGGAGGCGCAGTTCAACGCGATTGAGTCACAGTTTCACTACGTCATCTTTTTCTTTATGCATTCGTTGCTTGCTGCGGTGCTTGCCAATCTGCTTTGCCGAAATCGTCATGTTGGCCGCGGCGCCCGGATTGCATGGACTTTGGCGGCGGTCATGTTAGGCGTTGCGATACTGTTGGCGATTGTGGCCTGCCACACCAAGCCGCTGCTTGAAACTTGTCCGGCGTGCGAGAAGAAACGACGAGTCGACCGTGACGATTGCCAGCATTGTGCCGCGCCGTGGCCGCCGCTGCCGCGTGAGGGCGTCGAAGTGATCGCCGATGCAGTGCCCGAAAAGTCAACGCGTTCGGTATCGTTTGCCTGAGTTTCACGGGGCGTGAAACGAACTCAGTTGCCAACGTGTCGAGTCGATGTCGCGTCGGGGGGGCGGTACATTCGTTGCAATCGTTTCGTCCGGTGAAACTCGATCCAAAAAGATTTCCAAAGGTCGAAAGTTGACTCATGAAACGTTGACCGGAAGCATGCTGCGGCGTCCACTTACACCAGACACCGAACGTTCTCGTTTTTTCGTGCGGTGCCAAAACTTGAATTCCCCTGTTTGGAAATCGTGGATGTCGACACGACGCCTTTCGATCGCACTTCTTGTTCTCGGTATCACCGGTGCCGCCGCTTCGGAATCGGCTAGCGCTTGCTGCTTGACCGATTGGCTGTTCGGCCGCACGGCAACACCGTACTCGGCTGGCTATGCGCCGTACGGTGCGAACTACACGCCAATCGGCACGCCGCAAATCCTGACAACTCCGATCGGGTCGACGCCCTATTCCGCTGGATACGCGCCCAGTTACCCCGCCGACTATGCGTCCGGATACACGGCGTTGCCGATAACGCCGCCAGCCTATTCGAGCGGTGTTTTCCAGGCTCAGCGACCGGCTTACTACGACAATCCATCGGTCTACACCGGATTGCCAACTGCCGCCAACGCCCAAGCGGGCTACAGCGTTCCGATCACCAACAATTATCGCGGCGGCATGGCTGCGTCGGCGGGCAACATCGGTGCCGCCAACGCGTACCCGACCAGTCCGTATTCGTCGGGCATGCCGATCAACAGCTCGTACGCCAGCCCCTACTCGGCAAACTACCAGTCAAACTACCAGTCGAACTATCAGGCGGCCGCACCAGCAACGATGTTGCCGACGACACAAGTGGCGCCGCTGTTCCCGCCCCAACAACAACCGGCCCGCAGCGGACTGGCACGTTTCTTTGGTTCGATCTTCGGCACCAACTACAGCAGTTCGTATCGCCAAGCACCGGTGACCTATTATCGTCCGGTCACGTCGGTCGATCCGATGTTAGGAACCACCGTGACGGTCCAACAGCCTTGCACTTCGTCGATCACGCAAGTTCAACGGACGCCGTACAGCAGCATGCTTGCGACTCAGCCAGCACCGATCTACGGTCAATCATCAACGGACTGCCAGACTCAGCCCGGCATGTACGGACCGAGTGGATACTCGCAAGTGAATCCGTACGGCCAGCAATCGTATGGCCAACAACCGTACGGTGGCGTCGGACAAGTTGGCGCGATCGGAACTTCGCCAAGCC
>JBAUHR010000772.1:0-5189 GCA_049680385.1 Rubripirellula sp.
CAATTCGATCGACTGGGCAATCGAATCGTGCGCGTCCCACTGGTCGTTTGCGATCGCCCTCAATTCGTTTCGGATCGGTTTCATCCACGCTGGCATCATCGAAAACGGCTGCAGAAATAGCTTTGCAAACGAAACCGCAAATCCTTGATCGCGATCGGGAAGCGACAGCCCGGCAAAACCTTGGTCAAGAAAACAGCCGCAAAAACGAATCAAGATTTCATGAACAGGTTGATCGGTATCGACACCTGTTGCCGTCAACAAAAGATCTCGGTGTCGCAACTGCTTGGGCATCGACGGGGTCGCCAAACCAGCCTGTTCGACGCCGCGGTGGCAAACCGTCCACAACAATTCCAGGACGAAGGCGGTCCATTTTTCGGCCGACCAAAATTCGATGTTGTGATCACGAAACTTCGCCAGCAGCGACCGCAACATCGCCGCGTCTTCACGGCTTAGCGGCGTTACCGGTGGTGCGTTTGGCGGCCGGTTATGGGCGTTGTTGCCCGCTCGATGGCGTAGCACCCAGCTACGAGTGTTGGCGACGACTCGTTCAATGTCTCGTTGCGAAACCGAGTCGTTGAATTTCCGCAGTAAATCGGATTCAGCCAACAGCCAAGTCAGTTCTGCATCGGGGACGGCGTGAGGCGGCATTTGCAACATCGAAAGACGCAACGTGTAGCGAGTGCCGAAGGTTGCAATCAGATCGTCGGCTTCTTCGCCAAGGTCTGTCAGCAGCACGTCGCGTACATCGTCGATGTGGATCCGCCCGCGGCTGAGCGCGTCGCGATAACGAGCTTCAGAAAGGTAGGGCTCGCAGTGATACATCGAACCGCCAACCAACACAGCGTCTTCGAAGGGCAATTCTTCGAATGAATGCAGTGTGTTGTGGTGAACGAAGATCGAGATCGGACCTTGCGACGGCAAGTAGTGCGTCGCATGGTGAATGGACTCTTTGATCCGTTCCACCCGGTCGTTCGCCATCACAGCCGCGCCGCCGTCCGACAATGAATCTGAGGTGGCGAACGCATTCGTTGGAAGGTCGTGCATGCTAGAAGGGCTGCGAGAGGATCGGCGTTGTCGCGGCTCCGCCGATCCGGTACCACGCAATCCCATTCACAAAGCACGCGATGTGCCAACCGACACCACGTAAGCCAGCGGTCGGCCGATTTCGCTACAAATTGCAGTGAAAAGAATCTGCGAAAATTATCTGTCACGTTCTAGAAAACGAAACAGTGCAACCATCTGCACGGGACATGCAAAATCTTGCATGGTCGGCTGGCTTATGCGTCGACCGCTTATTGGGAACACACGCTGACCGTCCGGCAACCCTTGCGAATTTGCCACTCCGCTGGCGGGATCGATCGGACTGCAAAGCAGATCCGATCACCACACGCCCTGCGAACGGATTCGCAGGGCCGTCGAAGCCGGCGAGGGTGCCCGCAGAAACTGGCAATCCCTCTTGAACCTGAACGAGATCACT
This sequence comes from Rubripirellula sp., assembly GCA_049680385.1. GTDB lineage: Bacteria > Planctomycetota > Planctomycetia > Pirellulales > Pirellulaceae > Rubripirellula. The sequence goes on from JBAUHR010000772.1 coordinate 1,478, forward strand.
TGCTTGACCAGGACAGCAACTCGATCTCACTTTCCAAAGACTCCGCAGTCTCGGTGAGATCAAATTCTTCCATCGCAACATCAACATTCTGCGATGCCACAGCCGATCCAAACCGTGGGGACGATGCGAACGGATCGGTCGCAATATCCAACAACAGCATCGGACCTTCGGCGATGTCAAACACGTCGTCTTGGAATGCTTCGTCAGCGGCATCGGCAGCTAGGTCGGCAGCTAGGTCGGCAACGACGCTTGGTTGAACCAGAGCAGTTCGCTCGCCTTCCGCGGTTGAACCGCCGATCGAAACAGATTGTCGAGCAAGATGATTGATCACCAAGAGTGCATCCAATGCAGACACTCGATCGTCACGGTTGACGTCCAAGAATGTTCCAAGCGGCGACTGCACTTGCTCTCCTTCTGCATCACCTTCACGATCAAGTTCGTTGATCACCACCAAAGCGTCCAACGCAGTCGTTTCGCCGCTAGCGTTTGTGTCCGTGGGTTCGAAAATGTTCGTCGACGCACGATTCGACAGTGCGCTTTCGCCATTTGACGAACGGACTGAGTAGATGCGATCCGTTGTCTGTGGCTCGAAGATGATGGAATACAAATCGCCGGCGTCAATCGTTGCAGTTGTCACGCCGTCTGCAAACGAACTGATCGGGTTTGTATTGCCGTCCAAAATCCGAATGACTTCGCCCACCGAAGCAAACCGCACAGGCGTAACCGAAATGATGGTGTCCGAAACCGCCTGGAATATAATCGCACTCGGGACACTGTCGCCGGGGATGACGTGCAGGCGTGCGACAAGATCCGGGACAAAGATCCGTGTCTCACGTTCGGCAAAGTCATCGTCGCGAATCTCTGCCTGGACGGTCGGGTTGGATAGAGTTCCATCGCCCGAAGGATTGCTTAGTGTGACCGCAAACAACTCGTCCTGTTCGATCACGTTGTCGCCGGACACGATGATAGAAATGGTTCGCGTCGTTTCACCCGAAGCGAAATCAACGGTACCGCTTGGAAGCGTTCCACCGAAATCGTCTGCGTCTGCCGGGTTGGCACCAACGCCTGTGACGGCAAAATCAACCGACGCTGCTACCGTCGTGTTGCCACTGCGAGCGACCGTGAATGTCAGAGTCGTGGTACCGGCGTCGCCTTCCAACTGACTTACAGATGTCGAAGACAGACTGAATGTCGGAACCATCGCGACATCATCGTTTTGAATCGTGCCGGTCGCTGACGGTGTCGCAACTGCAGCAGTCCCAGAGGCATTGCTGAGAGTCACGACAAACGATTCGTCGGACTCCGCGTCAGTGTCGCCCATGACGTTGACAGTGATCGTCTGCGACGACTCTCCGTCAGCAAAGCTGACCGTGCCGCTGGGAAGATCACCGTTGTCAAAATCGTTTGCCGAGGCCGCGTTTACGCCGCTACCCGTCAAGGCGAAGTCGACGGTGGTGACTCCGGTTGTGTTTTCATTGCGAGTCACGGTAAACGTGAAAGCGGTGATTCCAGCGTTGCCTTCATTCTTAACCGCGTCAGTCGCAGTGACTGACAGGCTGGGGACGACCGGCGCTGCGAGATCCGATTCGAATGCGCCAATGTCGGCTGCCGGTCCCTGAGGACGCGAAATACCGCGTTGGTCGGTGGTCAATCCGGCCGTGGTGCCAGCGTCCAGTGCGGCGCTATTGGCCAGCAATGCGATCGTTTGCGTGGGGCCACCGTTGTCCGCCAACGTCGCCAAGCCCGCGTCAACACCAACTAAGTTATTGCCGCTGTCGGACAACGCTCCCGATACGTCGTCATCGTTCGTCGCCGTGTTTCGAGAAACGATCGAGTTGGTTGCTGCAACCGTGCCGCCGCCGAAGGAGACGCCGCCACCGCTGGTGGCTGAATTGTCTGCGACCGTTACGCTGACCAGCGTCACCGAACCACCCTCGCTTGCGATCCCGCCGCCGAGTCCGGTGGCAACATTCGATGCAATCGTAGAATTGGTGACCGAAACGTTCCCTGCATCGCCATCATTAAAGATGCCGCCGCCATCACCCGAAGTGTTGGATGAAACAGTCGACCGAATGACGTCAATGCTACCTGACGCACTGTTCCACAATCCGCCACCCTCGTTGGCGGCATCGTTACCGCTGACCGTTGTTTCGGTCAAACTCAGCACTCCATCGCCCGTGATATGAACTCCACCGCCATTGCCAGGCGCCGCCGTTTCCGCAGGCCCAGCAACGTTTTTGGACAGTGTCACGCCAATCAGTTCAGTGCTTGACCCCGCGACCGCTTCGATCCCGCCGCCAGCCCGGTTGGCTGTGTTGCCCGAAATCTCGGTGTCGGTCACCGTCAACGAGCTTCCGTTGAAGAAACCGCCGCCGCTACCGGAAGATCCATTGGCCACGTTGTCGGTAATGAATGAGTTTCCAACCGTCGTTGTCGCCAGATTATAGACCCCGCCGCCGCCATCAGTTGCTGCGGACCCCGTCGCTGCGTTCATGGTCACCGTGACCGCATCCAAACTCAACGTTCCGTCACCGTCTTCGCTGTAAATACCGCCGCCACGAACTGCCGTGTTGTCAGAGATCGTTGTACCAGCGACCGTCAAAGATCCCGAGGGTGAATTCCACAATCCGCCGCCTTCGACAGCCGCGTTTCCGACGACTGTTCCGCCAGAGATCGTGACGACGCCGGCGCCGCCGATGTGCAATCCACCACCATTGCCCGGTGCCGCATCTTCAACGACCGAGTTGCCGCCGGTGGAAGTTCCCAGCGTCACGTTGGTCAGATCGACACTGCCGTCCGCCGATTCGATTCCACCGCCCGCTCGGTTCGCTGTGTTGGAAGTGATGACCGTGTCGGTGATCGTGACCGTTCCGCCCAAATTAAGGACGCCGCCACCGCTACCCGCAGTCCCATCCGCAACATTGGAGTCAACCGTTGCACCGGAGACGGCCAGCGTTCCTCCGTTGTTGAAGATGCCGCCACCGCCATCGTCGGCTGCATCGCCTGATGCTGTGTTGCCGCTGATCGTGGTACCAGAAATGGTCATTGTTCCGCTGCCGTTCCATAAACCACCGCCTTCGCGTGCGGCCAAATTGCCGTTGACCGTTCCGCCGCTGATGGTCGCGTCTCCGTCGCCGGTGATGTGCAACCCACCTCCGTTGCCTGGCGCCGCCGAACCCGATGGCCCAGTGACGTTGCTGTCCAAATTCACATCTGTCAACGTTGTCGTCGAGTCGGCCGTCGCTTCAATACCGCCGCCGGCCCGATTGGAAACGTTACCCGTGATGGAAGTCGAGGTAACGTCAACGGTTCCGCCGAGGTTCAAGATGCCGCCGCCGCTTCCCGACGCACCACTGGCAACGTTAGTGCTAATCGTTGCACCGGAAACTGTCAGCGTTCCATCATTGTTGTAGATTCCGCCACCACCTTCGTCGGCTGCGTCGCCCGATGCGGTGTTTCCGCTAATGGTCGTGCCGGAAATGGTCATTGTGCCACTGCCGTTCCATAAACCGCCGCCTTCGAGCGCTGCCAAATTGCCGTTGACCGTTCCGCCGCTGATGGTCGCGTCTCCGTTGCCGGTGATGTGCAACCCACCTCCGTTACCGCGATTCGCCGCGCCGGCCGGACCAGCGGTATTGTTGTCAAGAATTACGTCTGTCAGCGAGACTGAGCCTGCGTTGGTTTCGATGCCGCCACCGGCTCGGCTCGCCGT
>JBAUHR010000773.1:0-15613 GCA_049680385.1 Rubripirellula sp.
TGCCAACACCGTGTTTTCAAAGGTCGGCGGTTCCGTGTTGTTGGCAATCGCATTCAAGTCGTCGCTTGCTCGTGCAATCGCAACTTCGAAGGCCGGCGAGAATTCCTCGGTGCGAACAAGCGTCCAAGGTGGTACGCCACCGTAGGGCCCAGTCCATGGTTTTAAGAGCGGCGAGTTAAGATCCATCTTGGCAGTTTCTCCTGAGGCGTCGGTTGGGTCGTCGCCAAAAGTAAAGCTTGAATTGAGCAGGGCGAGCAAAAGCGTCGCGGGTAGCAAGCGTAACATCACGGCGTCAGCGTCCTGGGAACGTGTAAATCCTGAGTCAAAGAACCCAGAGTTTAACACGGAAACGGACGGGCCAGATTACCGACGGAAAAATGAGACCCTTGCCGTTTTCTTGGACGGCGACATCGCTGTCGCCGTCAGAACGGCTTTGCGATCGGGCTTAGAACAGCAGCCCTAAGGTTTCTTCGCTTTCATCGTCAAAATTGAACGAATCTGATTGCGAAAGCTGGCCGATCGCAGCGTCAAAACGCAGTGCTTGTTCCGAATCGCCGACCGATTCGGATTCACCACCGGCCCCACGCCGACGGGCTAGTTCATTGATCACCTGCAAAGCGTCCAAAGCGCTGACTTCGGTATCACCGCCAACGTCCAGATCGAGTCCCGCACGCTGTGCCTCGTCAGCGATCGTTGACTGGTTGCCGAAGCGTCCCAAGAAGTTGATCACCAGCAACGCGTCCAGCGCCGAAACTTGTCCGTCTTTGTTGACGTCCGCCGAGAGCGACGAGTTTTGCAGGCTGACGCTGCGAGCCGAACAGGCGGCATCAACGCCGCTGCAGGCGTCCGATTCCGGATCAAACAACGAAACCGTGATCGTCGCAATCGCGGTCAACTGACCAAACGCACTGTCGAGATTCTCGCCCGTTGGCAATCCCGTTCCGATAAAGTTGTCGAGTCCTGCGTGCGAGCGAATCACTCCGTTTTCATCGGTTCCGACACCGCCTTGGGTCGAAAAAGCGGCGCCCAATCCATCATTGGCTTCCGTACCCGCATCCAAAATATCACGACCATAAATCGTGATTTGGCGGGCTCCCTTGAAGTTCCCCAGCCGATCGAAAAGTTCATAGGCCTGTGAGTTCAGATTCGCGATAAAAGCGTCGTTCGAAGGGATCACCATGCTGGCGAAGCTGAAGAAACGGTTGTCGGTCGTGTTGGCGATCTCAATCACTTGGCTGGCCATCTCGCCGGGTTCAAATACCGGAGCGCCGGCAAATCCATCGGGTGCTGTGATCAGCGAATCCGTTCCGCTGGATTCGGTGGCGAATCGAGCGGCAAGTTCGCTGGCGTCACCCTCTTCGGCAATCAACTCTAAACCGCCAAACTCGGATGCGGACGCGCCGCCACGTGCGACTTCGAATTGACCGTCGTGAAAACCAACCCAAAACGGAGTGCCGGCCAAGCCGCCGACTTCGGTCAGCGATTCGATATCGACTTGCAGGCGGATTCCAACGTCAACATTGACGACTCCGGCGACGTCCGAACTGCCGCCCTGGCCGAGCGTATCCCGGACCGCATCGCTTGCCAAACTGACCCGGTAGGTCCCATTGTTTCGAGCGGTGAACTGGTCGTCGCCTGTCGCTAGTTGGTACGTAGCAACGACCGACCTTGGTGACGTTCCGGCTGCGGCATCTACCACAACCCCTGTCACTCGCAGCGTTGAACCGCCGGGACCAACGATGTTCAGGTCTGATGGATCAATCGATGTAATATCGACGCCGGCTGGATCGTTGTAGGTGATCTGAACTTCGTGTTCAGCAGCACCAGCGACCGTAATCGGCTGAGTCGAAAGAAACGTCGTCGGACCAAAGTCGTCGTCGGGGATAACCGTTTCGCCTGCCAATCCGATCGTGATTCGGGCGAGTGGTGTCTGACCGATGAACGCCGCGGACAGGTCGCTGCCGGTCGGTAAACCGGTGTCAATGAACTCATCCAAACCTGTGTGTCGGCGAATCACACGATCTTCATCGACGCCGTCGCCGCCCTCGGCCGAGAACGCCGCGCCGCTGCCAACGCCGTTGACTTCGGTCCCAGCGTCCCAAACGTCTCGCCCGTAAATCGTGATGGTTTTCGGTCCACCAAAGAAACCATTGCTGTCGAACAACTCGTAATCACGGGGATTGAAGTTGGCGATGAAGGCATCGTTGGACGGAATCACCATACTGGCGAAGCTGAAGAAGCGATTTGAGTTTGTGTTTTGCACGTCAAGGATCATCGATGCGGTTTCGCCAGGCTCGAAAACGGGAGCTCCCGCAAACCCACCGGGCGCCGTGACGACTGCCGCGACACCGTTTGATTCGATTGCGAACCTCGCGTCCAATCCAGACACGTCGCCCTCTTCGGCAATTGCTACCAAACCACCGAATTCGCTTGCCGATTCGCCCGGACGGGCGATCGAAAAGTTCCCTTCATGAACGGCAATCCAAAACGGTGTTTGGGCAAGCCCACCGTCGATCGCAAGATTCTCGATCGTCACATTCAACTGCACCGCCACATGGATCTCGAATGATCCCAGCGACGCCAAGCCAATTTCGTTGCCAAGCTTGTCGCCAACTTCACCATCGACGGAATTGATAATGTACAGTCCGTTGTCGAGTGTATTGAACGGCCCTCCATCGGCTGGGGCAACTTGGTAAGTCGCTGTCACACTGCGTCGATCGATTGAGCCATCGGAATCTGCCGTGACGCCGACGACGTGCAATTCTTGCCCAGTGCTGCTGACGATGCGAATGTCGGACGTATCAATGCTGGTCACATCGATCCCCGACGGGTCGCTATACGTGACGCGGACATCGCGGGTCGTTTGGCCAACGTTGGTAACACCGGTCACATCCGTTGTCGCGATCGGCCCTAGGTGATCGATTGGCTCGGCCGGCAGGCTCGCCAGACTGATCGTGAAGCGACCGATCGGAGTCTGATTTTGAAATGCGCGAGTTAGGTTTTCACCGGTCGGCAGTTCGCTGCCGATAAAATCATCGAGCCCGCGGTGCCGACCAACCACACCGTTCTGGTCCGTCGCCGTTCCGCCTTCGGTGCTGAACGCAGCGTCGCCGATCGGGTCGTTCACTTCGGTTCCGGCGTCCCAAACGTCTTGACCGTAAACCGTAATCGTGCGAGCACCCGTGAAAGCACCGAATCGATCAAACAGTTCGTAAGCTCGCGGATCCAAGTTTGCGATGAACGCATCGTTCGAGGGAATCACCATGCTTGCGAAACTGAAATATCGATTTCTGGACGCATCAAACACGTCCAATGTCTGGCTGACCGTTTCGCCAGGTTCGAAAACGGGTGCACCAGCAAAACCATCGGGTGCAACAATGACGGTGCCGTGTCCGTCTGCATCGGCAGCGAATCGAGCCACCAAACCACTGACGTCGCCGTCTTCGGCAAGCGATTCGAGACCGTCAAAGTCGGACGCGACGCGACCAGCCCGAGCAATTTCAAAATTACCATCGTGGATACCAACCCATACCGGAGTCTGCGACAATCCATCGTCGTCTGCCAAGCTCTCGTACGTGACCTGCAGTTGCACCGGAGCATTGACGGTGAAATCACCGAGCAGTTCCGAGGCCGCGGCGTGACCGAACGAATCACCGACCTGATTGGCAAGCAAGACGACCGAGTAGGTGCCGTTGTCGAGATGGGTGAATGATCCGGACGCCGGCGCCACGCGGTAGGTTGCGGTGACTTCGTTAGGTGTGGTCGCGGCGTCGGCATCGACAACGACCGACAGTACTTCGAGCTGAGTCAACAGCGGCCCCGTGATGCGAAGATTCTCGGGCATGATGCTGGAAAGATCGACGCCCGATGGATCGCTGAACGTGACGCTGATCTCGTGCGAGTCGATTTGCTCGGCGACATCGCTCGCATCCAAGACCGCCAGGGGGCCGGCTTGGTCGATTGGGTTGGCCGGAGCGCTGGCTCGCGAGATCGTGATCCGAGCGATGGGCGTATTGGCCCCAAACGCTTTGGCGAGTGTTTCGCCCGTGGGAACCGATTCGCCGACGAAGTCAGCAAGTCCTGGGTGCAGAGCGATCACGCCGCCTTCATCGGCCGACGTGCCGCCAGCCGTGGCGAATGCGGCGCCACCGGCAGGATCGTTGACTTCCGTTCCGGCGTCCCATATCTGCGAACCATAAACGACGATGGTTTGTGGGCCCAGGAAATCACCGTCGACATCGAACAATCGAATCGCCGTCGCATCCAGGTTTGCAATGAACGCATCGTTGGACGGAATGACCATCGAAGCAAAACTGAAAAACGGTGTCGCCGTCGTATCGTCAACGGTCAAATCCTGGGTCACGATCTCGCCAGCCTCAAAAACCGGCGCACCGGTGAATCCACCCGGCGCTGTGATGACAGCCCCGTTGCCGACGCCCTCGGCAGCGAATCGGTCAACCAGGCCACTGACGTCGCCTTCCTCGGCGATCAATTCCAATCCGCCAAATGCAGACGCCGGTTGCCCGGGATCGCCCAAATCAAACGTTCCATCGTGGGCGGCTACCCAGAACGGTGTCTGAGCCAAGCCGCCATCGTCGGACAAGTTTTCAACCGTGATCTGCAGCACTTCGGCAGCCAACAGTTGGCGGCGTTCGAGCGTTTCAACTTGGATTCGGCGATTTCGAGTGGCTTGGGGGCGACGGTGTGCGTTGCCTCGGTGACGGAGACTTGCTTTTTTGGAAAAAAGGTCGGACATCTTGAAGCTCATCAGTGTTTCCTTAACAAACTCAGTGGAGACGAGGGGACCCGCACGGCGGATAAATTTCGCGAAGCGTCATCAACGTTGTGTCGTAATCCGAAGCGTTGCGTTTGAGAGTTGGTCGCACCAGAGGGCTACGATTCACAAAACATTTCGCAAAAAATCCAAACCCGGTTGTAACTTAACACTTTCGAAGCCTTTGACCTCCCTTGGCCACTCCAGCAGATCCACCACTTCCGAAGACCGCAGCTTCGGCCGAAAAAGAGAAAACGGTCGGGCAGACGATCGATTTGGATCAGCAGGTGGACCGGTTTGGTGACGCCCTGTTCCGGTTCGCCGTTGCCAAGACGGGCGACCACGCGGTGGCCGAAGACCTTGTCCAAGACACATTTGTGGCCGCGGTGGCGGCGCAGCATGGTTTTCGCGGCCAAGCAAGCGTTTCGACGTGGTTGTTCGCGATTCTAAAACGCAAGATCGCAGACCATCATCGTCGGATTTCTCGACAACCATTCCACGGGTCATTGGATACCGACGAGCTGCCGTTATCACAGGTCTCAGGATTCGATAATCCTGGATTCCAGGGCCCAGGCGACGGTTTTCCCGGACAAGCCCGGCAAGCTGGACGAGCCGGACCAGGCAACAGGCGAAACCACTGGGCTGACGATCCGGCTAGAATTTGTCAGGACAAAGAATTTTGGGCAGCCGTCGACTCGTGTGTCGACAAATTGCCCCATAAACTAGCCGAAGCGTTCATTTTGCGCGAGATCAACCAACAATCGCCCAAAGAAGTACGTGAATTGTTAGGCATATCAGCGACCAACCTCTCGATGCGATTGTATCGATGTCGGATGGCCGTTAAAGACTGTTTGAACAAACACTGGTTTGAAAAAGACACGTGAAGTGACAAATTTGTTGAACCGCCTGCTAATGATTCTGACTTTGAAGTGCGACCGCGCTTCGGAATTGATGTCGGAATCGCTGGACCGACGATTGCGACTTCACGAACGTGTCGCCCTGCGGGGGCATCTGGTCGCTTGCCGGTCCTGTCCAATGCTAAAACGCCAACTTGGCTTGATTCGACGAATCAGTGGCCGCAACTCGGCCCCCAACCTCTTGATGAGCGAAGCCGCCAAGCAGCGGTGCAAATCCGCCATCCGCGACGCGAACGGCAACCTATAGAATACGGGGACTCGGTTCCCGAAATTCTTCGGTACGCTGTCCAGGTCGCCTGCAAACGCGACCATACGACGCCGGGCGATACCAGGGCCGACCTGATGTACAATCGAGGGCTGGCACGACGTGAAGTTTGCTTGCCTTGCTGTCGATCCCCATTCATAGATTGTTTCGCTGCGATGAAACCTGTCAATTGTTCTGTAACACTTGCGAAGTTTTTCTTTGTTTCTGGCGTGATCACTTGGTTTGGGATTCAAACCGCGGGCACTGCCATCGGCCAACAATCCACCAGCGTGGCCGACGACGTGGCCAACGACGGGGCCAACGACGGTTTGGCTGGACATGACGATGTCGATTTCAATCGCGACATCCGCGGGATTCTGTCCGACAAGTGTTTCTTGTGTCACGGGCCTGACGATTCGACCCGCAAGGCAGGACTGCGCATTGATAACCGCGACGATGCGTTGGCCGCGGGCGCGATCACGCCAGGCGATGTCAGCGAATCGGAACTCATTGCACGCATCACGACCGATGACCCTGACTTGGTGATGCCGCCGCCTGCGACGGGCAAGTCGATTACTTCTGGCGAACTGAAGCGGCTATCGCAGTGGATCGAATCCGACGCAACGTACGACACGCACTGGGCGTTCAAGGCACCGGTGCAGCCCGCGTTACCGATCGTCAAGAATGCGGACTGGCCACGCAACGGAGTCGACTACTTTGTATTGGCGATGCTGGAAGCGAAAGGAATGACGCCGTCGCCGACTGCTGGTCCGGCGACGCTTGCACGCCGCCTGTCGCTAGATTTGACCGGGCTGCCGCCGACGCCCGAGCAGCTTGACACGATCACGTTACGGAACAATCGCGAAGGCCGCATTGCGGACTACATCGACGGACTGTTCGATTCGCCTCACTTTGGCGAACGCTGGGCACGATGGTGGTTGGATGCAGCGAGATACGCCGACTCGGCAGGTTACGAAAAAGACATGCAGCGCCAGGTGTTCTTTTATCGTGACTGGGTCATCGACGCGATGAACAGCGACATGCCGTACGACGAATTCGTGATCCAGCAAATCGCGGGCGACTTGCTGCCCGGTGCCGGACAAGTCGAACGAGTCGCGACGGGATTTCTGCGGAATTCGATGACGAACGAAGAAGGCGGCGCCGATCCGGAACAATTTCGTGTCGAAGGCATGTTTGACCGTGTCGACGCGATCGGAAAAGCAGTGTTGGGCATCACGACTCAGTGTGCCCAATGCCACACGCACAAATACGACCCGATCAGTCATCACGAGTACTACCAGATGTTCGCGGCGCTGAACGATTTCCACGAAGCCTGCATCAGCGTTTACACACCCGAACAAGCCGCACAACACAGTGAAATTTTGGCGGCCGCAGCCTACGAAGAAGAAACGTTACGATCGACCATCTCGGATTGGCGGAAAACAATCGCCACCTGGGCAAAACAAACGCAGGCGTCGGCGCCGAACTGGACCGCGATGACTCCGACGGACATTCCGTTCGAAGGCCAAAAGTTTGACGTTCTGCCGGACGGGTCCATCATCAGCGAAAGCTATGCGCCGACGAAAATGGAGAATGGTTTTTCGCTAACCACGAACGTCGGCACCATCACAGCCGTTCGACTTGATGCGTTAACGCACCCGCAACTTCCTCGCGGCGGTCCAGGACGCAGTATCGATGGGACGGGCGCGCTATCCGAATTTCGAATGCGGATCGTCCCTCAAGCCGACGGTGCCAAACCGATCGACGTGAAATTCGTCCGTGCATTCGCTGACGTCAACGCGCCGCGCCGTGATCTGAAACCACAATACCGCCAACGCGATCCGTCAAAGGACAATCGCGTCGTTGGCCCCATCGATTACGCAATCGATGGAGACATCGAAACCGCTTGGACGACTGACATCGGCCCAGGCCGCAGCAACGAGTCCCGCTGTGCGATCTTTGTGCCCGATCAACCGATCGAGATCAACGGCGATGCAACACTGACCTTTACGATGGTTCAAAAGCACGGCGGTTGGAACAGCGACGACAACCAGAACTTTTTGATCGGCCGATACCGATTCAGCATCACCGACAGTCCCACGATTCCTGATTTCGCGATTTCGCCTGCGACCGAAAAGATCATTCAGTCAGATCCAAGCGAGTGGTCAAGCAGCCAATGGGATGCGGTCTTTTCGGCGTGGAGTCGATTACCCGCACAAATCGACAGCGACAACGTGGCGTTCGATGTTGCGGAGTCTCGGATCGAAAAGCTATGGAGCTCGCATCCCGAAGTCGCAAGCCAACTTGTCGTTCAAGCACTTGCGAAACCTCGCGAAACTTTCGTGATGGCTCGCGGCGACTTTTTGCGACCGTCGGATCAAGTTCAACCTGCCACGCCGGCGTTCTTGAATCCGATGGGCAGAGACGACTCGCCCGATCGATTGCGATTTGCCAAATGGTTAGTGGCCGATGATTCGCCCACAACCGCTCGTGTGATCGTCAACCGAATTTGGCAAGCGTATTTCGGCCGCGGTTTGGTCACGACGCCTGAGGATTTCGGTTACCAATCATCATCACCTAGCCACCCCGACCTACTAGATTATTTGGCGTGCCAGCTTGTGGATCACGACTGGAGTCTGCAGCACATTCACCGTTTGATCATCGACTCGGCCACCTATCGGCAGGCCTCTTCGGCCACCGCGGAAGCGTGGGCTGAGGATCCGGTCAATCAGTGGCTGGCGCGTGGCCCACGGTTCCGGATGGAAGCCGAAATGGTGCGGGACTTGGCGATGGCAGCCAGCGGGTTGCTGGAATCCACGGTGGGCGGCCCGAGTGTTTATCCACCAGCACCTGACTTTCTGTTTGTGCCGCCGGCAAGCTATGGTCCAAAGATCTGGCACACCGACACCGACGGCAACCAACATCGACGCAGCCTGTACGTTCACCAATACCGCAGCATGCCCTATCCGCCGCTGCAAGTATTCGACGCTCCCAAGGGCGACGCGGCATGCGTTAGACGGGAACGCAGCAACACTCCGCTGCAAGCACTTGTCTTGCTAAATGAACCACAGTATGTGGAAGCTTCACGAGCTCTAGCGACCCGTGTGCTGCGTGAAAGCTCTGCCGCACCAATCGGCGACCAGTCGAGCGGCCAAACAAGCAACCAAACAAGCGACCAAGCCAAGATTTCCCTTGCCTTCCGATATTGCACCAGCCGATTGCCGGACGCCACCGAAATGCAGTTGCTCGTTGACCTGTTAAGCGACCAACGATCGGCACTGGAAACCCGCGACGACGAACAGATTGGCGAATTGATTGGTGTCGATCCGCAACTTTGCCGACAACTAACCGGATACCACGCATCAGAATTGGCAGCTTGGATCGTGTTGACTCGAGCAATTTTGAACCTGGACGAAACGATTACCAAGTCATGAAACTTCCCTGCAACGATTCGCGACAACGCGATGCGGCGATCCAAGCAACTCGCCGCCGATGGTTCCTACAGCAGTGTGGCATTGGGCTGGGCAGCGTCGCATTGACAAGCCTGATGGCACCGTCGTCCGCGAATGCGGCGTCGGCCGACGCGATGGATCCATTGGCACCCAAGGCCCCTCATTTCCCGGCCAAGATCAAGAATGTCATCGTCTTGTTCATGGGCGGTGGTCCAAGCCAATTCGAGTTGTTTGATCACAAACCCACGCTTGCCAAAATGGACGGCACCTTGCCGCCCAAGGAATTGCTTGATGGATATCGAGCTGCATTCATCAATCCCAATTCGAAATTGTTAGGACCAAAGTTCAAGTTTGCCAAGCACGGCCAAAGCGGCGCCGAGATCAGCGAATTGCTGCCCTATACATCGTCAATTGTCGACGACCTGTGCATTGTGCGGTCAATGAAAACAGACGCATTCAATCACGCGCCCGCTCAATTGTTGATGAGCACGGGATCACAGCAATTTGGCCGCCCCAGCATGGGGTCTTGGTTGACGTATGGACTCGGCAGCGAATCCAAGGACTTGCCTGCGTTCGTGGTCTTCAACAGTGGCAAAAAGGGGCCAAGCGCGGGTGCAGGGAATTGGAACTCGGGATTCTTGCCGACGTTGCATTCAGGAGTCGAGTTCCGCAGCAGCGGTGATCCGGTGCTGTACTTGTCCAATCCACCCGGAATGTCCGCATCAACCCAGCGGCGGACGCTGGACACCGTCAATGATCTGAACAGGCATCGCCTTGATGTTGTCGGAGATCCCGAAATCGCCACACGCGTCAATTCGTATGAAATGGCGTTTCGGATGCAAGCGAGTGCACCGGAGGCGATGGCGATCGGCAACGAGCCTGAACACATCTTGAAAATGTACGGTGCCAAACCCGGCGAGATGTCCTTTGCCAACAACTGTTTACTTGCCCGGCGATTGGTTCAGCGAGGTGTCCGGTTTGTCCAATTGTTCCACGAGTCGTGGGACCAGCATGGTGGACTTACTTCGGCGATCAAAGAAAACTGCCTCGACACCGACCAAGGATGCGCGGCATTGGTGAAAGACCTAAAGCAGCACGGACTTTTGGATGAGACTCTGGTCATCTGGGGTGGTGAGTTCGGGCGCACCCCGATGGTTCAAGGCGGCAATGACGGTCGCGACCACCACCCAAATTCATTTTCGATGTGGATGGCTGGCGGTGGGCTGAAAGCCGGCACTGTTTTTGGTTCCACCGACGAACTGGGATTCAACGTTGCAGAAAATCCCGTTCATGTTCACGATCTGCACGCCACGATCTTGCACCTGTTGGGATTTGACCACAAGCGATTGACTTATCGGTTTCAAGGGCGAGACTACCGACTGACGGACGTTCACGGAGAACGAGTCGACGGTATTTTGGCGTGAACGCATGATGAGAGGCATTTTTCGAACGATTGAAACTGCGCTTGCGAACCGTCTGGTCGGCGCGTCGTTGGACACTGCACCGATTGTGACGCCGTCATCGGGCGGCCCAACGAGTGTCGAAGCAACGACTCGGACGATTTCGGCGACCAATTTTCCGCTGGTCAAGTTTCTCAGACGAGTCGGACCTTGGATTGGCGGCCTTTCGTCCCTGGCTCTGCTGCTGGCGGTCGGGCTGGTCGGATGGGCACTGAACCAGTCGATGCAGCAATTGGTTCGTGATTCCTTGGAAACGAAGCTTTCGGCCCACGTTCGTTCGCTCGAACACTGGTTGACCGAACGGACGCGAGAAGCCGACCGAATCGCCAGCAACGCCGAAATTCAAGATCGCTCTGTCAAGTTGATCGAGGCTTCCGCAGACCGATTCAAATGGACGGCGGCTGATGTAGATGCCGCGCCACCGATGCCGTCCACCGAGTCATTGCTTAACCCGACCCAAGCCGTCGGCTGGGCAATTCTTGACACGAACAACCAAGTCATCGACAGTTCGTTTGCAGCATTGATCGGCAAGCGATTGCCGATTCCCGATCTGGTCCGGCGGCAGACGCTGGCGGGTGAATCATCGGTTTCTCAGCCGTTCACTTTTCCCGTCCCGTTCCCCGGCCAGGACGGTCAGCCAGTCACCGATGCGCCCGTCCTTGCCGCAGTTTCACCGTTGCATTTGGACGACGCCGTTGTCGGTATGGTCACCGTATTGCTTGATCCCGCGGGGCCGCTGAGCAAGATTTTTGCCGCAACTCGCCCCGAAGTTGGTGGTGAAACCTATGCCGTCGACCGAAACGGCCGAATGATCTCACGCAGCCGTTACGAAAAACGACTCCGCAAGGTGGGCGTGCTGCCGCAGGACCCTCGCGTCACAAGTTCGATGCAGCTTGACATTCGCGACCCAGGGTATCGCTTGCTCGACGGCGGCAAAATCAGCCAATCGGTCGAAGAGTGGCCGCTAACCGAGATGGCCGATCAGTTGACGCGCGGCGGCAGCGGTGAAAACGTTTCGGGCTACCGTGACTATCGCGGTGTCAAGGTCGTCGGTGCCTGGACGTGGCTGCCCCAATATCAGTTTGGCGTTGCCACGGAGTTCGATTTCGAACAGGCGTACGCGCCGATGAAGTTGTTGCGCCGTCTGATGATTGGGCTGCTGCTGATCTCGGCAATCGTGGGTGCGACAACCATCTTGTTGGCGATGATGGTACGACGAATGGTAAAACGAATGGCGGCAACCCAGCAAAACCATCGACGGATCGGGCAATACGAACTGGGGGAATCACTTGGACGCGGAGGAATGGGGGCCGTCTTCCGTGCGACTCATGATTTGTTGGGGCGAACCGTCGCGATCAAAGTACTCGAGCGAGACTCGCAAAACTCAGTTTCGATCGCGCGATTCGAACGCGAAGCCAAAATGACAGCAGGACTGCAACACCCCAGCACGATCAGCTTGTACGATTTTGGTCGTACCGACCAAGGCGAACTGTTTTATGTGATGGAGTACGTCGACGGCATCACGCTGCAACGGTTGGTCGACCGCTATGGTCGCCAACCACCGGCGCGAGTGATCCATCTGTTGTTACAGATTTGTGGTTCGCTTTCCGAAGCCCATTGGAAAGGCATCATCCACCGGGACATCAAACCGGCCAACCTGATGGTCTCGACCCAACCGGGAATGTACGACATGCTGAAGGTGCTAGACTTTGGGTTGGTCAAGGACGTCGTCCAAGGCCCGACCGACATGTCATTGACGACGTCCGAGGGAATCACCGGCACACCGATGTACATGCCGCCCGAAACCGTTCGTGACGCCAGCATGTCGGATCACCGCAGCGACATTTACGCCGTCGGTGGCGTTGGCTACACGTTGTTGACGGGCAAGCCGATGTTCGAGGGCGATGCGTCGGTCGAAATCTGCATGAAACAGCTCAAGGAAGACCCGCTGCGCCCCGCCGATCGATTGGCCTCGCACGGAATCGACGAGCGATTGCCGGATGACTTGCAGAATATTCTGATGAGCTGTTTGCGGAAGGATCCGACGCAGCGACCGGCTTCGATCGACGATTTGGCAGCGGCCCTTCGTCACTGTGACGACGCGACCGGGTGGGATGACGTCGCCGCGATCCATTGGTGGACCCTTGCCTTGAACGACGGTGTCATCGACGATACCACTTCATCCGATGGCGCAGAAAGCGACAGCGGAATCACATGGGCGGGCGAGGGAGACGCGAGCGCGACGGCGCACTGATTCTATGTTTGGAAGTTTTCGAGACTCTGATGACGATGTGATCGATTGGTCCGGCCTGCTTTCGCTGCTGGAAGACGATGATCGCCGCGCCGCGATTGAGCGTTCGTACCCGACCGAAGGCCGCGACAGCTATCTGAGTGCGCTGCGGCGTCTGGACGCCAGCGCGCTCGACGACGTGTTGGCGGCCGGACGCAAACTGCAAACCGCCGAAAAGCTGTCTCAGTGGCCAACCGTTGCGGTTGCCGGAATGCTCAACAGCGGAAAAACGTCTCTGGTCGCGACTTTTCTAAGCGAATTGGGCCGTGCCCGGACGCTGCGTGGCAGCAGCAACAGCGAAGGGACGCACCGCTTTGTGCTGTGGTTGCCGTCGGCTTGGCGCGACGACGCCGAGTTATGGGGATTGCTGATGAGTCGTATCGGCGACGCGGTCGGCAACCCACCCGAGATGCTCAGCGATGACCCCGCCGTCGCACACGGCCAATACAACAATCGCGATGGCGACGGACTGGCACTGAACGTCCCATTGGTGGCAACTGATGCGGCGCTGGACGCGACCGGGATCGGATTGCTGGATTGCCCCGACATTGTTTCCGACGCGGACCTACATCTCGGTTCGCCGCTGCAGCGGCGCGAACTGCTGGGTCGCGCCGCAACGCTTTGCTCGGCGTTCCTGGTGGTCACCAGTGCCGAATCATCTCGCGATGGAACCCTGGGCGACTTGCTTCGAATCGCCGCCGACTTGATGCCCGGCGTGCCCCGTTTGTTGGCGGTCAACAAAGTGCGTCCGAAGCAAACCCCGGATTTGGTGTACGAAACATTTTCGCCGCTTGCTCGATCGCACGGTATCGAGTCGATCTATGCCGCTTATGATTTTGAAATCCCTAGCAGCCGGCCCTTCATACCTGCAGCCGACGCAGTCGTCGCGTCGGCCTTTGATCCCGATGCCGACCCCAGCCCCGTGTTCTTTTCGATCCGCGAAAACGCTGACGAGAACCCGCCCGCGTCGATCGGCGACGACCGGTTGTTGTCGGCGCTGCCACAGCGACTCGACCGCGGTGCGCTGTTTGAAAAATTTCGACTCGCGTTACAGAACAGTTTGCGGACGGCCGTGTGGGAAGACGGATTTAAAAAGATCGACCTCGACGCCGATGGCCAGGTTGCAATCACGGCGAAGGCACAGGACTGCTTGCTGCAATCGGCGCTCGAATTTTTTGCTCATCGCGAAGTCGGCGGCGAAGTCACTGAATTACGATTGCACCAAAGCGAACGCATCATTCGCCAACTATCTGAATCCTTTGCCGTCACCGCGCCGTGGTACGCACGGTGGGGCGTTCGTTTGAACGCAAAGGTGCGGCGAGTGTTTGGCGGTGCAGGCGATTTCGTGCGTCAATTAACACCATCGGCGATGGCTGAACGGGCCGCTGGTGAGATCAAAGACAAGTTTCGTCGTGGCGAATACGGCGGCCTGATGACACCCGAACGTCTGTTGCAGGCGATCGATCGCTACGGTGGCGAAACGTCGCTGAAGCACTGGCCGCCGATCGCCAATACTGCGGATACCACGCACACAACCAATCGACAGCAATGGCTCGAAGCAGCCGAAGCTGCGATCTTGCGGTTCGAACGAGACGACTTCACGTCGCTGGATCCACGCCGGCTCGACGAAGCCGTCGCACAGATGTGGGACGAAGTTCCGACTCACCAAAAACTCGCAGCCGGACTGACACCGCTTGCCGCCACCTTCGCGGCTCTTGCCGGCGTGTTGATGATCCCGCTTGATTTTGGCACCACCGTCATTGCTTCGGCATCGATCCCCGAATTGTTCGCAGCACTGGGGCTTGGTGCGTACGCGACAGTGTGGGCAGGCGGCCAAAGCACTCGCAACGTCGGCCAACAAGCCGCCCGGCAACAGCTAGCCGATTTCCACGCAGTCCTCTGTGACACGTTTGGCGTTTCCCGATTCAAAGAATTACCAGCCATTCGTGTACGCGGCGCGACCGAAAAGTTAGTTGTTTCCAAGATTGTCGCTCGCGAAGCTTTCGGACCAACATTGCCGCTGTGCCGAGTTCGCGACGAGTTTCGGCAAGAACTAAAGAAATTGTTACCTCGTGGCGGGAGTTCGTCCAAGTGAAAACCAATCCCACCCGTCGCCACCGGTCCGAACCAAATTCATCGTTCGACGATCAAGACGACCACGAAGAACACTTCGCTCGACCTAGCGAAGATTTCCTGCGTCAGGTCCGCCGCTCGGCGACTCATGTGCTTGGCGACAGCCCGACTGGCCGCGAAGTCTTTGAGCTTTGCGACGAACACGCCGAAGCCCGCCGGATGATTCTGGAAGACCGCAGCCAGGGAAATACGGTCGTTGCCATTGTCGGCGCAACTGGCCAAGGAAAGTCCTGGCTCGTTCGCCAATTGGTCCGCAACTCACCGGCCGCCGCATCGATCCGCAGCGGGAACAATCTGGACGAGGCGACTGAGAAACTGGTTTGGATCGGACCGGTTCCACCTG
>JBAUHR010000774.1:0-6820 GCA_049680385.1 Rubripirellula sp.
CTGTTACCTAACACCTTAAACCTATTTCTCACTTCTCGTCGCTTTTTGTCACGACTTTGTCGATCAAACCGTACTCGCACGCTTCGACGGCTGACATGAATCGGTCACGATCAGTGTCCGCTTCGATTTTCTCGAGCGAGTGGCCGGTGTGATCGATCATGATTTCGTTCATCCGTTGCTTGATGCGGCGGAGTTCACCGACGTGAATTTCGACTTCACGAGCGGTTCCCTGCATACCGGCGAGCGGTTGGTGAATCATGATGCGTGCGTTCGGCAATGCAAATCGCTTGCCTTTGGCGCCGGCGGTCAATAGAACCGCGCCCATCGAAGCCGCTTGGCCGACGCAATAGGTAGCGACGTCGCACGACACGAACTGCATCGTGTCGTAGATTGCCATGCCGGCGGTGATCGATCCACCGGGACTGTTGATGTACAAGTGGATGTCTGCCTTTGGATCATCCGACTGCAAGAACAACATTTGTGCGACGAGTGCGTTTGAAATCTCGTCGTTGACCTGTTGCCCCATGAAGATGATGCGGTCTTTCAGCAACCTGCTGTAAATGTCGTAGACACGCTCTTCTCGACCACTCTTTTCGACGACGTAGGGAATGACTGGCATACTATTGCTTTGATTATTGTGTACGGTGACTGTGTGTGCGGTGAACGAAATCCTTGAACCGTCCGCAGGCTTGAAAGCATGTGCAGACGGGGCTTGGGCTACTTGTCTTCGTCTTCGTCTGAACCAGGTGGTTTGACAAGGATGTCGTCGACGAGACCGTAGTCTTTGGATTCCTGAGCGCTCAAGAAGAAGTCGCGATCGGTGTCTTTGGCGATTTGATCGACCGACTTGCCACTGTGCTTGCTGATGATTTCATTCAGCACGTCACGATAGCGGAACATTTCCGCGGCTTGGATTTCGATGTCGCTGACTTGGCCACCGACACCGCCCATCGGCTGGTGCATCATCACACGACTGTTGGGCAAACAGAATCGTTTGCCTTTGGTTCCGCCGACCAGCAACACAGCCGCACCACTGCAGGCTTCGCCCACACAGTACGTCGCGATGTTGCACGACATCATTTGCATGGTGTCATAGATCGCAAGCGTCGCGGTGACCGATCCACCGGGACTGTTGATGTAGAAGTGAACGTCCTTGCGGCGATTTTCGCTCTGCAAGTACAGCAGCTTCATCACGATGTCGTTCGCATTGCCGGTGTGGATCTCACCTTGGAGAAACACGATCCGGTTCTCCATTAGCAAGTCACCGAGCGTCAATTGACGCTGCCGTTGGTAACCCTGGTAAGAACTGGCGGCGAGCTGGGGTGCTCGGGGGTCATGAGCCGTTGGGAAATTCATTCGGTGTCTGTCGAATAAGAGAAAAAATGTTGCATTTCGCGGAGCAGCTCTGATCGCAGGCGATCTGCCGTGCCTTAATGTTCGCCACTGACCCCGAAACTGACAAGGGCGGGGGAAGTGAAGACGTCAGGTTACAGGTTTCGTCGCTGCGGTAACAGACAAATCCACAGGCGGCCCGAAGTCTTGCAATGGACGGCAAAGACGCAGGTTTTACGTCTTTGCCGTTCGGTGGTTTGATCCGAGCGGTTAGCCGTTGACCCAATCTGCGCACAAATTGCCAATCGCCGCGCGGTTTGGACCAGGATCACGATCAAGCGATCCCAGTGCTGGAATCTACCAGTTGTCTGCCGCAGCTCAGTTTTGGGTAGGGCCGGTTCCGGCCGGCCACTCGATGCGACGGATTGGCCGGTGGGAACCGGCCCTACTTGAAAACCACGCTGGGGCGAAACAACTAGTGCTGGGATCTACTCAGCACTGACCATCACCTTAAGCGAATGGCAAGGCATTTCGATCGCGTGGCCAACCGATGGCATCGGGCCGTCGGCATCCGGATAGATGTCCGCCGGCGATTCCGCAGCGGTGTCGACGAACAGGTTCCACGTGATCCCACGACCGATTTCCGGCATGTTGAACGTTCGGTCCTGTCCCGTGCTGTTGAACATCATCACAATGTCGCGTCCCAGGCCTTCAGGGTCGTCCACCCGGCTCGGTGCGGCAATGTAAGCCATCATCGCAAGTTCTTGCTGGCTCCATTCCAAGCCCACACCGGACGGCGAGAACCAGGACACGTCGGGGATCACGCGTCCGTCGACCGGTTGGCCCGTCAGGTAAGTCTTGCGGCGAACGGTTGGTTGGTTCCTTCGGAACGCGATCAGCGATTTGACGAACCGGAACAGGTCTTTGTTCTTGTCGACCAGTTTCCAGTCAAACCAACTGATGTCGTTGTCTTGGCAGTACGCGTTGTTGTTGCCTTTCTGAGTGCGACGAATCTCGTCACCACTGACCAGCATCGGCACGCCTTGGCTTAGCAACAGAGTGCTAAGCATGTTGCGAATTTGTCGTGCGCGAGTAACCGTGATCGCTTTCTTGCGAGTTGGTCCTTCGACGCCATAGTTGTCGCTGATGTTGTGGTTGTCACCGTCACGGTTGTCTTCACCGTTGGCCATGTTGTGCTTTTCCTTGTACGAGACAAGGTCATTCATGGTGAAACCATCGTGCGTCGTGATCAGGTTGATGCTGCAGTGCGGCGGACGATTATCATGTTCGTACAAATCACTGCTGCCAGCCAAACGTGTCGCCAAGGCACCCAGCGTACCACTGTCGCCACGCCAGAACCCTCGCGTGTCATCGCGATACCGTCCGTTCCATTCGGCCCATCGTGCACCGCCGAACGAGCCGACTTGATAGGCGCCGGCGGCGTCCCATGCTTCGGCGATGATCTTGGTGTCAGCCAACAACGGATCTTCGGCGATCAAGTCCACCATCGGCGGATTTGGGATCAAGTTTCCCTTGGTGTCGCGCGACAAAATGCTTGCCAAGTCGAACCGGAAACCGTCGATGTGATAGTTGTGAACCCAGTGGCGGAGACAATGGAAAATCATCTCGCGGACGACTGGGTGGTTGCCGTTAAGCGTATTGCCACAACCGCTGTAGTTGCAGTAATGCTGGCCTTCGGAAAGGATGTAGTAGACTTGGTTTTCAAGTCCCTTGAACGACAGCGTCGGACCTTTCTCGTTGCCTTCGCAGGTGTGGTTGAAGACCACGTCCAAAATGACTTCGATGCCTGCCTTGTGCAGAGCCTTGACCATCTCTTTGAATTCACGAACCTGCGCACCCGGCGTCTTGTCGTGTGCGTAACCTCGGTGTGGCGAGAAAAACGCCATCGGATCGTAGCCCCAGTAATTGGCCCGCTCCATTTTGTTACCGTGGCTGTCCTTGATCGGGAACTCGTTGACCGGCATCAACTCGACTGCCGTGACACCGAGATCTTTCAAGTACGGGATCTTTTCGATCACGCCAAGATACGTGCCAGGACACTTGACCTTGGCCGTCTTGCTCTTAGTGAAACCCTTGACGTGCATTTCATAAATCACCGACTCGCTGACATCGCGGCGGAGGTGACGGTCGCCTTCCCAATCGAATGAGCCGTCGACGACGACACACTTTGGCGGGCGAACGACTCCGTCGGCGCATTTCTGGTATTCACCAGCCAATGCTTGAGCGTAAGGGTCGATCAGGCGAGCGGTTGAATCGAAACGATGTCCGATCTCGGGTGCCCAGGGGCCGCTGGCTTGAAAGTGATACAGTTGACCTTCGGCGAGGTTGGGCACATGTAGGCTCCAAACATCACCCCAGCGATCGGCATCTCGATCAAAATCGATGACTTCGGCTGGCTCACGATCATTAACGTCGTTGTAAAGCAGCAATCGCATCGCCGTGGCGGAACGACTGAATACCGAGAACTGAACGCCAGTGTCCTGGATCGTTGCACCAAATGGTGGCGCATATGCAAACTGTAAGGACGGGCACGGTTGGCGCATTAGCATGTTGCGGGATTCTCCGGATTTTCGAACTGTCTTACGTTTTTTTGCCATCAGATGAGCCACTTAGCAGGGTGAATCAACTGAGTTGACGTAGGACAGAATTCGCAGGTGGGATTTTCTTGAGCCAGTCCCGGTGACGACGCGTCCGATGCACCGAAAAGAACTGACATTCGAAACCTACCACCGCACAATCGGCGTGCTGGATTAACAGCGAGACAAGTCAACAGAACTTGGCAAAGCAACATCACAGAAACGATTGGCGAAACGTTGACGGAAAAACCTCACGCGTAAGGGAGCGAAGCGGTGCCGGATGGGTAAACATTGGCATTTGCAATCGCAGCGACGTCGAACGCCGCCAAACTCCCCTACGGACAATTATGATACCGGATCAGCCGATTCAATCGACGATCGATCGTCATCATAGCGACTGGTCGGCCCGTTGGGATGGTCAATCACAGCCCGGATTTCGACGGTTTCGCCCCCAAAGCCCACTGACAACGCCTTAAGGGCGTGATTCCGCTACTGAGCTATTCGGATTCTTCGCCAGCCGTGCTGACCGGGGCGGGACAGTCGCTAGAATGACGGGTTTGCTGCCTCTGAAGATGAATTTTTCCGCCGAGCCCACTCGAATGCCGCTGACCACCGTTTCGATTTCTGTCCTACCCGAACAAGCGGGGCGAATCGACGCGCTCGTTCGGGCCGTTTCCGAGACTTCGCATAGCCAGGCCCGGGGAATGATCGATCACGGATGTGTCAGTATCAACGGCGACCTTTGCGACGACGTAGCCGAAGAAATCGGCGAGGGCGACGAGGTGGTTTTGAAATTCGACGCGAACCAACGCTACCGCGAAAAAAAGAAAATCCGCTGGGACGATCGCACGTTCACCGTTGCGTACGAGGACGACGAAATCATCGTGGTCGACAAGGCCGCCGGCACGTTGACGGTGCCAACGGACCACTTCGAAAAGAATACGTTGGTCGACCGAGTGTCGCTGTACCTGTCGCACTCTAAACGTCCTCGACCGGCGCACGTGATTCACCGTCTGGATCGCGAAGTCAGCGGGCTGCTGGTGATGGGAAAGGTGGAATCCGCCGCACAAAAACTGATTGACCAATTCAAGCAGCGCAAGCCAACACGGGTCTATTCGGCGATCGTCGCCGGTGTGCTCGCCGACGACGAAGGCACGTTCGACGCGTACTTGGCAACTGGCAACAACTTGGACGTCTACATCACCGCGCCGTCAACAAAGTCCGAACGCGCGGTGACTCATTACAAAGTCGTCAAACGAATGGACGACACGACGGAAGTCGAAGTTCGTTTGGAAACTGGTAAGCGAAACCAGATCCGTGTCCAGTTCGCCGCCGCCGGTCACCCAGTCCTAGGCGATCCTCGCTACGAAACGGAAAAATCGATGCACGCACGATGGATTCGCAAACGCATCGCACTGCATGCAGCGACACTCGGTTTTGAACATCCGACCACAGGAAAGCCGATGATGGTGGAATCGAAAATGCCAGCCGCGATGCAGAAGTTCTTGAAGGGCGGCGTCGCACGTCAAAAGGAACGCTAGGGTTTCTGCGCTACACGGGCGTCCTGCTCGTCCTGCTCGCCCCGCTCGACGCCATTACGAGCAACGCTGACGATCCGCGTCACGAACTCACCACGCACAGGCTCGGTGACCTGTGGCAGCCGCGAAGCAACGTCCAGCATCGCTTGCGGATTCTTTTCCGATGCCTGCGAAACCTGCGCAATGAACTTTGCCGTTTCCGTAAAGTTGTTGTCGGCCGATCGGCCGATCAGGCCACTGAGTGTTCGGGCGATTAGGTCCGCGCCAAGGCTTTCCAGTTGCAAGAAACAGTCGAGGGTTCCGGTCACGGTTGTGCGTCCGCTTGCCGATTCGGCATAACGACTCGTCAATATAAAGACACCGTTGCCGGTGATTGGTTTGGCGACCAAAGGTCCGTCGTAGCTGCCCGAGGCGACGAACACGTGTAGGTTGGGATCACCGTAGACCAAGTCGACTTGGCAGGTCGTTCCGCTGCCGTCGACGGCTTCCATTTGATACGGACCCGTCCGGCTGATTTGGACGTTCGTGATCCCCATCAAATCCCACATTGCGACTAAGACTTCGGGATTGCGACTGAGGAACAAGAACATGTCTCGATCGCAATCGATCATCTGAGTCGGCAGCCGGCGATAAATCGTTGGCTTGCCGGCAATCGACAGAATGCGAGCCTGGGCTTCGCGAGTGAGTCGCTGCATTGGCAACGAGTTGATCGCAGCTTCCTTCTGAGCTCGGCTGGAGTCACCTTCGTTTTCCGATTGCGACTGCCCCCAAAAGCCTCCCTCGCCTCGGGTTACCGATGGCATCGCCGCGACGACGACCAGCAGCGCCAGTGCGCAGCATGTCCGTCCGCGTCCGATCGTGTATTTCGATCTTTCGGCCACCGATGTCTCCCCCCCGAGTCTCGCTGGCAACCCACACGGACTGATCCACCAATCAGTCGTTTTCACGTAATCCAGGCGTTTCTTTGGGAAACACGGACGTCCGAGACACGTGGCCTGCGCACCGTTCGCCGACGGAATGCCGGACGAAAGGCCTGTGAGGGTTATTCGGCCATTGGGCGGGACCGAGTTGAGGAAAACGTCGTGATCGGTCATTCTCGCCAAACTGGCGTACTCGACACCTCACCCGCTATCCCGATAATCGCGGGCCTAAGGGCCTCGGGGAAAAAGTGTCGGGAAAAAGTGTCCGCCCCCTTTTCCCGGGAACCGACCCTGCGAGTGCTTTGAACAAAAACCTTCGGGGGCTTTGCACAAAAAAACGCGGGTGCTTTGCACAAAGAGGGGCGGACACTTTTTCCGCACACGATTTAGCCGACGCTCAACCGTTCAACGAATACCCTTCACAATCTCTCAC
>JBAUHR010000775.1:0-1871 GCA_049680385.1 Rubripirellula sp.
ATGATGACTTCAACTTGATCTACACCTCGACGTCGAGCGGTGGTGGTACGTCGATGCAATACGATGATGCAGGCCAAGTGATCGAAGTGCGTTCGGGCGATTTTTCAGGCGGGGGTTTTGGCGGCTCGCAAGGAAATACCATCAAGCTGACTTACAACCGCTTTGGCGAGGTCACGGAAACCAAGGATACGGACCAAAACAAGCGAGGTGTGGAGTACGATGCGAATGGCAATCAAACCGGTACCCAATTCGATTGGGTCGATCCCAACGATCCAAACAACACCGACTCCCTGACCACGTCCAACGTTGTCGCTCCCAACGACCAGCCCACCGAGAGCACTTCGCCAACCGGGACGACGCGGGTGGAGTTCGATGCACTCGATCGCCCCTTCCGCAACATCGATCAAAACGGGCTGACCAGCGAGTCGCGTTTTGACTCGCGTGGGCTGACCATTGAAACGCGCACGCAAAGTCTCGATGAAAACGGTGCGCCGGTATGGCTCATCAGCCGTTCGATTTTCGACGAAGATGGTAACCCGATCTATTCGACCGACAGCGTTCCCGAAGGCACGCCAGTGGAAGAGATTTACGGCAGTCACAACATTTACGATGACGCAGGCCGCCTGGTCCGGACCGAACGTCGCAAAGGTGTCGACATCTCAATCGCCGGACCGACGACCAGTCTGTCTGCGCAGCTCAATTCCGCCGGTACGCTGATCACTTCCTCGGAAACGCATTTCGACGATGCGGGCCGAGTCTGGCAAACGGTCGACAACTATGGCCGCAAGAGTCAAACCCTCTTCGATCGCTATGGGCAAACGATCGAATCGCGAACCCAGTCCTTCGACGAATCTGGCACCGCCGTGTGGCTCACCTCGCGAACCGTCTTTGATTCTCTCGGACGTGTGCTACTGAGCACTGATGGCTACGTCATGCCGGGTGACACCGCGCTCGGCGCAGGCACTTCGCCCGCCTTCTATGCCACCGCCACGGTCTACGATGACCAAGGCCGCAACATCGGCTCGCAACGCATCGCCGACGCTACCATTGCAATCGTAGGACAAGCTTCGAGCTGGTCTGCCGAAGTAGCCTCCGCCGGAACATTGCTCTACGAATCCAAGTCCATCTACGACTCGCGCGGCCGAGTCACTCGTAGCATTTCGCCCACGGGTCAAATCACCGACACCATTTACGACTCGCGCGATCGCCAAATCGCCACCGTCGGTCATCCATTGCCTGCCGAACAAGTTGGCTTAGGCTCGCGCTACCCCGGCAAGCTCGTACGACTGCGCAGCGAGACGGAATTTGATCGCTACGGAAAAACGGCCATCCAACGCACGAATGTCATTCAAGTTGAAAACGCCGACGGCTCGCTCGTTACGGTCGACGCCACCGACGCAAGAGAGAGTCGCTTTCGCTACGATTCCCAAGGTCGCCAAGTTGGAGTGACGTATCCTGACGGCACCACGATGAGCACGCAGTACGACTCGCAAGGTCGTGTGCTCTCCGAAACAAATCAACTCGGCTTGCAACGTGCCTTCGAATATGACACCAGCGGTCGCTTAGTCGCGGTAACATTGCCCGAAGTGATCGATCCCGCGACAGGCCAGCCGACTCAGCCACGTTACGAATACGCGTACGATTCGCGTGGCAATCAAACCCTGATCCGCGATCCCCTTGGCCGTGAGTCGCGCTATGAGTTTGATGATGCAGGCCGGCAAGCCACACGCACCCTGCCGCTTGGCTTCGGCGTCGACGGGATTTTCGGCACCAGCGACGATAGCGATGTTCCTGCCGGCGATTGGACGGAGCGTTTTGAATACGACGACCAAGGCCGCATGGACTTGCACGTTTCCTTTGAAGGCGTGGTG
>JBAUHR010000776.1:0-1876 GCA_049680385.1 Rubripirellula sp.
TTCCGCTCGGTGCAACCGCCGAGTTCATGATTCAGGACCACCCTGAATCCTGTCGCTGGCGAATTCTTGGCGGCAGCGGGAAGATGGCGAAAGAAAAATCGGATCGCAAGATCGAGTTCGGCAAGCAGTACGTGCTGAAGCATCGCGTCGAATCGACCAGTGCGACAACGACGACCTACCGCGTCAAAATTTGGGAGGACGATCAGTCAGAGCCGAAAGAATGGAATGTCGTGGCAGAGGAAGAGCAAGACGTGGCTAATGGTGGCGCACTACTGCTGGCTCATTATGCAGACGTGACGTTCGGAAATGTAACAGTCACTTCCTGCCGCGAAACAGAAAGTACTTCAACCGACGGTCTCCCCAGTTTGTCGGCATCCGATCAGCAAGACGGTTCGACGGACTCGGAAGAGCATCGCGCCCTGGCCCCGAAGCCGGGCGACGTCTATCGTGAGTATGCGATTCATAACGGCGGCAACTTTGATTGGCGAGTCACTGATCCACGCGCGCGACATGAAGGGGCTAAGGATTTTCTACCTAACCCAGTTCTTTCGCTGGACGTGCGCGATCTTGAAGGCGCCGTGCGCGCTGAAGCGGTGCTGGACCGATGGGGCGGTCACGCCAACACGAAAGAGAAGTTGATCCGGTTCAACGAGCACGATTGGATCACGCTTCCCGAACTCAAGACGACTCCCGAAGGCTACGATCCCGAGCAGTACCACTCGCAAGACAACCCGGTCATACCCGTGCCGCTGGACCACTTGGTGAAGGGTACTAATACCATCGAAGGCACGATCGGGCCGAGCAACGAAGTCAGCTGGGGCCAGTGGGGACTGTATTCATTGATCCTGCGTGTGTACTACGATCCTGAAAAGAAGCAGGGCTTTGCCGATGGCAAAATCGTTTCGCCCCTGGCTGGTGAAACGTTCGGTGAGAATCCAACGATTGCCTTGGAGTGTGACGACAGCGCCGAACGAATCGATGTGCTGGCGTGGTACGACGGTTATGACGAAGACGGAAATGGAGTCTACAACGAATGGCATGGCAGCCGTTTCCAGCCAAGTCGCGGTCACGCCGCCGGTCTAAGAGATCACGTCGGAACCATCGATCCATCCACTACCGTTCGCCAGCTGGTCTGGAACACTCAGTGGGTTCCCGATCAACAACCCGAGTCGATGAAGCTGGTTGCACGGATTCACCATGGCAACGGATTAATCCACGTCACAGAGGCCGTCGAACGCCTAACCTTAAGGCGTGAAGGCTGGTCAGTGAAACAGTACCGAGCAACCGACGTCCCAGAAGTGTTCAGTGTGCGCGTCGGCAAATCGAAGTCGTGCAACATACCCATCGACGCGAACGTCGCACTGGACAGCGCCACTGAAGCGGTACTGCATTACCGTACCTGGGAAGCCGATGATCGACACCACAAGCCGTTCCAGCTGAACGGCCACCAACACAAGAACCACGGCAACAATCATCACTACGATTACGACTTATTGCCCATCCCGGTGTCAGAACTGCAAACCGGCGACAACACATTCACCATTTCGTCCGACACCAAGCACCACATGCTAGAAGTCCTTTGGCCCGGCCCAGCGATTTCAATTCGCTATCGCCGCCCCAAGCCAAACAAATAGTGCAGAAGCTGTCGGCTAAATCGACGATTTAGTTTTTTGCGCTGTCGTCCCCTTGTTCCCGCCCTGCTTTCAACCAGCCACCCGGTTGCGGCGTGGCCGTTTTCTGAGTCTCGGCATACCAGTTCTTGATTTGTCCCAACATTGCAGCAGCACGTTCCGGACGGGCAGTCACCAAATTATTTTCCTCACTGATATCCTGAGCCAAATTGAACAGCTCGACTCGTTCGTTTTCAAACGTGCCC
>JBAUHR010000777.1:0-9824 GCA_049680385.1 Rubripirellula sp.
ATCCCGGCACGATTGTGTTGGGCGGCGCGATGAACTTTGGTGGCGCCGATTGCCCGATTGGGCAACGTTTTTTGCAAGGCGTCACGAACGAATTCAAACAGCGAACGTTTGACAACGTGTTCCAAGGCACCACCATCGGATTCGCCTCACTCGGCGCCGATGCTGGATACCTAGGCGCCGCCGGCTACGCACGCAGCGAAAGTTAAACAAACTGATTACCAGGCTGCCCCAACAGCCCAACGCGATTCCATCCGATTCATCGCATCCTCTGCGATCACATTCCGCTCGAAAATTATGACAGCCAATATCCGCAATTTTTGCATCATTGCTCACATCGATCACGGCAAGAGCACGCTCGCTGACCGGTTGCTTGAACATACCGGCACGGTAATGAACCGCGACAAAAAGGAACAGATGCTGGACGACCTTGATCTGGAACGCCAACGCGGCATTACGATCAAGGCTCGCGCGGTGAAGATGGCACTAAAGCACGAGGGACAAGATTACGAGCTGAACTTGATCGACACGCCCGGTCACGTTGACTTTCAATACGAAGTTTCGCGTTCGCTTGCCTGTTGCGAAGGTGCCTTGTTGCTGGTTGATGCATTTCAAGGCGTCGAAGCGCAAACGATGGCAAATGCATTTGCGGCGATGGAACACGATCTGTTTATCGTTCCGGTGATCAACAAGATCGACCTAGCGATGGCACGCCCGGACGAAGTGGCCGAAGAAATGATGAACGCGCTTGGCACCGACCCCGACGACTGTGTCCGCGTCAGCGCCAAGACAGGTATCGGTGTTGATGAGTTGATCAAGACAATCGTCACAAAGATTCCGCCGCCCACTGGCGATCCCAATGCAACTTTGCAAGCGATGGTTTTCGATTCGAACTACGACGATTACCGCGGCGCGATCACGTACGTCCGTGTGATGGCCGGCACGGTCAAAAAAGGTCAAAAGATCCAGTTCGTCCGCGCTGGCACCGTTCATGAAGTCGTCGAGTTGGGGCAGTTTGTTCCTCAGCGCCAAGCCAGCGAATCGTTATCGGCCGGCCAAGTGGGTTACTTGATTTGCAACATCAAGAGCCTGGGCGATGTTCACATCGGTGACACCGTTACGATCACCGGCGACAAAGGCGCGCCGGCTTTGCCGGGATACGCTCGCCCCAAGCGAATGGTCTATTGCGGACTGTTTCCAAGTGACGGGCAAGAATTTTCGGACTTGCGTGATGCGCTTGAACGATTGGCCGTGAACGATCCAAGTTTCGAATTCGAACCGGAAACCAGCGACGCGCTTGGGTTCGGATTCCGCTGTGGTTTCCTAGGACTGTTGCACATGGAAATCATCCAGCAACGTCTGGAAAGCGAATCCAACATCGACTTGGTTCAAACCGCCCCCAACGTGACCTATGAAGTCATCGACAAACGTGGCGAGACGCTGGTCATTCACAAACCACAAGACGTGCCCGAGCCCGGTGACATTGCCGAGTTTCGCCAGCCGATCGTTCGCTGCAATGTGATCATCCCTGGCGAATTTATCGGTGCGGTGATGAAGCTTTGCCAAGAACGCCGCGGGATCCAAAAGAATCAAGAGTACCTTGGCGCGAACCGAGCGATGTTGACGTACGACATTCCGCTGGCGGAAGTCGTCTACGACTTGCACGATAAAATCAAGAGTTGCACCCGCGGCTACGGGACGCTTGATTACGAAATGGTCGGCTACCAAGCCGCTGACTTATGCCGGATGGACATCATGGTTAACGGCACCCGAGTCGACGCACTTAGCATCGTTTGCAACAAGGCCGATGCAGACCGCCGAGGCCGGGCGGTCGCAAAGAAATTGAAAGCCGAAATTGAACGTCACATGTTCGAAGTCGCGGTCCAAGCAGCGATTGGCAGCCGCGTGATTGCTCGCGAGACGATCTCGGCAATGCGGAAGAACGTGACGGCCAAGTGTTACGGCGGCGATATTTCGCGAAAACGCAAACTCTTGCAGAAACAAAAAGAAGGCAAGAAGCGAATGAAAGCGGTCGGTAACGTCGAAATCAGCCAAAAGGCGTTCATGGCGGTCCTTAGCGACGGCGATTGATCGGTTGACGATGGATCGAGCAGATGTCCACCGTTGGGGCGTTTGCTAGGAACTCGCCACGCATTGACGGTGACGCGTTGCCAGCAATAGGCGAAACCCATATCTTTTGGCAATGTTCTGCTGAATTGTCAGCAGAGAAACTAATAACAAAGCTTTCTTTCGTGTTCGGTTGGTGCCCCACGCGGGGCAGCCGCATTCGGTGAATTCCGTGGGCGGTAGGCGGCCAACCGTTCACGGACACTTCCGCGAATTGTGCTCGCGGATGCTTCTGTCATGGAAGTGGTTTCGTGAAGGCGATCCTCGAGATTTTTGGTGAGCATGGTGTTTCATTTTGGAAAACTGATAGCCCTAGCTGGATTCGTCGTCGCCTTGACGATTGTCCCATCGCTGGGAATGGCGCAAGACGTTGTCGATGCCGCTGATTCGGCAGAGTCTTCGTTAGAAATCGTAACCGGCACTACCTCGGACGTTCCCGAAGGCGCGTTGACGGACGACGAGATCGCCAACGGGCCGTATGCAGCCCACAACGCCTGGATGTTGGTGTGCTGTGCATTGGTGCTGTTCATGACCGCGCCCGGATTGGCAATGTTCTACGGCGGATTGGTTCGTCGCAAGAACGTGCTTAGCGTGATGATGCAGTGCATCTTTTTGATGGGACTGATGACAGTCATTTGGGTGACCTACGGTTACTCGCTTGCCTTCGGTGGCAGCGGCGGATGGATCGGCAACGCGGATTACCTGTTCATGAACGGAGTCCAACGGGTCTATAGCGAAACGCTTCGCCAGCCGGTGACGCCGATGGAAGGTGAAATGACTCGGCTGACTCACATGTTGTTCCAAGGCATGTTCTTCATCATCACGCCGGCGCTGATCTGTGGCGCGTTTGCCGAACGGATGAAGTTCAGCGCGATGGTGGTTTACTCGATCGTTTGGGGCTCACTGATCTATTGCCCGCTATGTCACTGGGTTTGGGACGGCGGACCTCTGTCGTATAACGAATCAAGCATCGCTGGCGGTGCACTCGACTTTGCCGGCGGCACGGTTGTTCACATCAGCAGCGGTATCTCGGCATTAGTCGCCGCGATTCTGATTGGGCCGCGAATGGGATTCTTGAAAGAACCGATTCAACCTCACAACCTGACCTACACAGCGCTCGGCGCCGCGATGTTGTGGGTTGGCTGGTTCGGCTTCAACGCGGGCAGCGAATTGTTGTCGGATGGTTTGACCAGCAGCGCTTTTGCGGTCACTCACATTTCTGCAGCGGCCGGCGCCGTGGCTTGGGCGATGACCGAATGGGTCGTGCTAGGCAAGCCGACCGTGCTAGGAGCCAGTTCGGGTGCGGTTGCTGGATTGGTCTGCATTACACCTGCGGCGGGCTTTGTCCAACCAATGCCAGCGATCTTGATGGGTGTTGCCGCGGGGATCCTTTGTTATTGGGCGTGTTCCAAGCTGAAGTTCATGTTGAAGTACGACGATGCCTTGGATGCGTTCGGTGTTCACGGTGTCGGCGGGACGCTTGGTGCGGTGCTAACGGGCGTCTTCGCAACGCGAGCATGCTGGGACGTCAGCGACGGCAAGCCAATCGGACTGATCGAATCCGGTGGGAACCCGACGTTGGTCATCGGTCAGATCGTTGCCGTTGGCATCACGTTTTTGTTTGCCGGAATTGGCAGCTATGTGCTGCTGAAGCTAATCGATATTTCGATCGGTCTACGAGTTCCTGCTGAACACGAACAGCGCGGGCTGGACGTCACCAACCACGGTGAAGACGGATACATGCTCAGCTAGACGACTTTTTAAAGTTCAGTTGAAAAACAATCGACGCAGCCGTCACGCACAACGTGGCGGCTGCAATCGTTTGTGCCTGCGACACCGACAAGGCCCCCGCGATTTGCCCCCACGTCATCGCGCCACCGGCCATCGAAATCGCCATCACCGTCATGTAACAGCTCATGCCGCGAGCCCGAAACTGGTTGGTCAACGTCATTTGTGCCGATGAGTTCAACGTCGTCAACGTGATCATCCAAGTCGCGCCCATCACGAACATCGACACCAAGGCTCCGATCGCCTCGGTCGCCAAACTCATCCCCAACATGCCACCGGCAAAAAACAAGACCGATGCAACCACGGTCCAGTCGGTTCCTAAACGCACGTGCATCCGATGCAACAGCCAAGCCGCCGCGACGGCACCTGCACCGATGGTGGTGACCAACAATCCGAATCCATCGGCATCCCAGCCAAGCCGTTCACGCGCGACCCGCGGCAACAACGACCACAACGCCGAGGCTGGCCAGACAAACATTGCCAGCCGAATGAGCGTTTGACGCATCGCCGGTTGATGGCGGATATAGTCGATGCCTTCGGTCAACGACTTTCGATACGACAGCCCGTTGGACGACTCGGTCGCGTCGCGTTTCCAGGTCGATAGCAAAACCAGCACCACCGCAAACGACGCTGCATTGGCTGCAAATGCGATCCACGGCCCGGCCAGTGCAATCAAGATGCCGCCGACTGCCGGACCCACCGACCGTGCCAAGTTAAAACTAATACTGCCCAGCGCGATCGATCGAGCTAGTTGGGATCGAGGAACCAGCTCAGGAATCGTTGACTGCCACGTCAATACGTGCAGCACCATACCCAAGCCCAGCACAAACGTCAGGCCCAACAGCGACCACGCCGTCACGATGCCTGCCAATGTCAAAGCCGCCAACGTCGACGTCGTCGCCAACAGACACCACTGCGTAAGAATCAACAGCTTTCGACGATCCACTCGATCCGCTAGAACGCCCGCCGGTATTGCCAACATCATCATTGGCAACGCCATTGCCACGCGAACGGCCGACACCATTTCAGGAGACGAATCCAAGTTCGTCATCAACCAGCCGGCACCAATCTCATGAATCCAGGTGCCCAGGTTTGACACAATCGATGCAAGCCAAAACGCCCGAAAAATCGGCACAGCTAGCGGCGCCCAAGGCGATGAATCAATCGACTCGGAAACGTGTGATTCAGAGCAGCGCGTTTCGATGGCTTCAGATTTCAATTTCAAGAATCCAGTTCACTTTCAACAAACAACCGCTGCAAGTGTAACCACCGGAACAGTTTTCCCATTGTGCACAGACTTACGTGCTAAGTTTCAACAGCATTGCCTCTGATTGTAGAAGAACTGTAAACCCAACGATCCATCGATGATTCACGTCCACGACTTACGTAAGCTCTACGACGACTACTTGGCCGTTGATGGCGTATCGTTCTCGCTTCGCCCTGGCCAAATCTGCGGCTTGGTTGGCCCCAACGGAGCCGGAAAAACGACCACAATGCGTTGCCTAGCGGGGCTGATCCGGGCCACCACGGGCTCGATCGAAATTGGCGGCGGATACATCGGCGATTCATCCTCACAACGTGATTCGATCGCGCTAAAACGCCAACTCGCGTACGTCCCCGACGATCCACCGCTGTTCGACGACCTGACTGTCGCGCAACACTTGGACTTCATCGGGCGAATCTACGGCGTCAGCGATCATCTTGCCAAATCCGATGCACTGCTCAGTCAATTTGATTTGCGACACAAACGAGACGCAGGCGCGACAACTCTGTCACGCGGCATGCGACAGAAACTGGCTGTTGCCTGCGCATACCTTTACGATCCAAGCGTCCTGTTGTTGGACGAGCCATTGACGGGCTTGGACCCGCCCGGCATCCGAACTCTGTTGCAATCGATTCGCGATCGAGCTGCAAGCGGTGCAACGATCATCATCAGCAGCCATTTGTTGGCCATGATCGAAGACGTCTGCACGCACCTATTAGTGATGCAGAACGGAAAAGCAAAGTACTTTGGCGAAAGCAATGACTTGCGATCGCAATTTCCCGAAGCGGCCACCCTTGAAGCCGCCTACTTTGCCGCAACCTCGGATCAATCGGCAGGCAACCTACTGCCCGGACAGTCCGTCATCGATCCTCTCAATCAGCTCCCAACGATCCCGAGTTCATCCCCCGGAGTGTTTTCGTGAGCGACTGCGAAACCGACCGACGATCGGCGATCGGCAACTGGGACGCTTTAGAAATCCATCGCCAGCTCGCAGCATTGCTAGTCACGCGAGGACGATACCGTTTTGCTCGAACGATTGCCCGGATGCGTTCGCCGCGTCGTATCGTGGCGACTTCGTTGACCCTGATTTTCTTTCTGGCTTATTTAGTCAACGGCGTCTTCATTCTTGCCACGCGTCTGCCGGCCGATCCCGAACGATTGCGGCTCTGGCTGTCCGGAGGAATGGTGATCTACGCCGTCTATCACGCTGTTCGTTGTGCTTGGTCACACCAAACGGCTGATCTGGAAATGAACGATGCCGAAGCGCTGTGGCTCGGCGGCGCGCCGATCCACCGTTCCACCTTGGCGATCTACCACGTCAATGGCCTAGTTTTCTCGTCGGCATTGAAGACTGGACTGCTAGCCGTTGTCTTAGCCGTCGACGTAAACCACGTTGGTCTGCTTTGCTTGGGCGTTTTTGTATCACTGCTGTTGCTGGAAATTGTTCGATTGACGGTCGCCCGATGGGCATCATCAATCGATCGCCGCACCCGAACGTTTTTTCGGGTCGCTGCGACCGCGGTTGCCGCCGCGCTAACGTTGCAAGTGATCGCTCGCGTCATCGCGATGACACCGCCCGGGTCAGCAACGCCGATCTATCTGATCAACGGTTTCTCGGCACTTGGTCAAACGGCCGCTTCGGATACGATCCAGTGGCTATCGTCCCCTTGGATCGCAGCAGCTCACTTGGCCGTGACTGAGCAGTTTACTTTCTTGACAGTTGCCCAGATCGCCGCGTCCGTTGCAGTGCTCCCTTTATCGGTTTGGATCCTGATTCGCATTGACCGTGTATCGTCGCTAAGATCGCACGCACTCGAAGTCCAACGTCTCGGCGAGGGCGACTGCAACCAAAACGACACTACCGACTTGTTCGACAACAGTGTCTCAAACGGTCTGGTCGACCTTCCGTTTCTGCGTCGGTTTGGCGTCGCCGATATGGTCGCAGTGATGGCTCGGCAATGGGTCAGTGTCAAACGTTACCGCAGCACAATCTTGTTCAGCTTTGTCGTGCCGACGTTATTGTGTTTGTCACCATTGGTGACTGGCCGCATCACAGATCAGTGGCTTTTCGTCGTTGGCGGCATCGCCCTTTGCACGATGCTGCTAGCACCGCCGGCGCTGCGAATCGACTTTCGCCGCGATCTAAAACGCATGCTGTTGCTGCGTTCGTTGCCCGTGCGTCCGATGTCGATGGTCCTGGGACAATTGGCGATTCCCGTGCTGATCACGTGCTTGTTCCAGTGGACAACGCTTGCCGTCGCCGCCGCAGTAACAACGCCGGGATGGCCAGCGGTTGTCATGT
Organism: Rubripirellula sp.; assembly: GCA_049680385.1. GTDB lineage: Bacteria > Planctomycetota > Planctomycetia > Pirellulales > Pirellulaceae > Rubripirellula. The sequence goes on from JBAUHR010000777.1 coordinate 7,479, forward strand.
GGACAGGCATGTTGGCGGCTCTTTCGCTGTTCACTTTTGGAATCGAAAACGCACTGTTCCTGGCCTTTCCTCATCACGAAAACGCTCAGGGCGTCGCGATGATGGTGCGCGCCAAGCTGACATTCCTGGGCAAGGCTGCCGTCCTGCTAGCCGCACTCGCGTTGCTGGCGGCTTGGGCGACTTGGTGCAAGAGCTTCCTGCCACCTGAAATCGCGAAAATTCTAATGGTGGTGGGTGCCGTTGCAGTCACGTGGGCTTTGGCCGCAATCTCTGTCTTCCTAGCAACCTGGTGCTGGCGACGATTCGACCTGTCGCTGGACGTGCCACCCGCCTGATTCATACTCCCCGTTCATACTGCCCTTCCGATCAGCGCGATAAAGTCGCAAGCCTAATTCGCAGCTCGATATTCGCCCGACGATCGATCTGCCAGCGCCTTCAAGAAACTCTCCGTCCCGCCCGTTACCGCGATTCCGATCGTGTTGAAATTAACGTGACGAAACCGATTACGGTGCATGATGTCATCAACGATCATGTTCGGAGCCAGGATCTTACCCGCTGTTGGCCTTCCATCGGACAGCAGAAACACAACCTCGAGTTGCGCGTCAAATTCGAGTGATTCGCGAAGCGCGCCATAGGTATTCGTGCGATCGCCGTACCCTAGCCGATCGATGAAGGTTAGCGCTTCCACTTTGTTTTCTTCCGTCGCCGGCACAAGCTCTTCACGCCATTGTCGAACGGACGATTCAAAAAATGTAATTCCAAATTCAACGTCAAACGGCAACCCACGAATCACCCGACTGAGTTCTAGTTTTGCCCGATCGAGCCGCGTCATTCCTTTGTCGTAGTCTTTCATGCTGCCGGAACGATCGATCACGAACATCATTCGTTTTGCATGGATGTCGATGTCATAGTACTTTTGCGGCTTGCCAAAACGGATTCGCCCACCGGACTGTGAGTTAAAACTTGCGTTTTGTAACACAATCTTCGGCTTTCGCGACGCAACCCATCGGTCGTATCGCTTTGTGTCGCCCAAGAAGTGAGCATCCGTGACACTGCGCAAAAGCTTTTCAACTTCGAACTGAAGCTGCCCCTCAAGCTTCGGCTCGATTTCACCGAGAAACTCGACTGCGTCTGGGTGCTGCATCACAGCAATCGAACGCAGCAGGTTGTAGCGAAAACCGTAGCTCGTTTCGAACTCGTCCCGGTCAATCTGCCGCTTTAGAAACTCGATTGCACCGTAACGTTTGTTCTGGGCAAGCACGTCGGCTGCCACCATTGCGATTCCGACATGATCATCATCTAACAATTCAACAAGAAAAGCCTCGCTGTCACTGTCATCGATCGCTCCGATCAAATTCATCAATCGAACCGTGGTTGGACGTACCAACTCATCGGCCGAAACTTCTGCCGCTAGCTTCCTTGCTGCCTCAATCACCGTCGGCAGCACAGAATGCCGATACTCTGAGTCTGCGACCAACTGATTGATCGCCCTCAATCGGACCTGCTCGCTGCGCCCAGTCAACTGCCGAGCCAACAATTTGTCTTTACGAGTATTCTCGCCCGCGCGAACAACGCCAACAGACAGCACGAATACGACCGATGCCAGCAAGGCTATTCCGCGATAGTGGCAAGTCGCCACCGACAGTTTTAAGTATGGAATCACCCTTGGTCATCCCCGTACACGAGACCGTTTACCCACCGACATCAATCGTAATGGCAAACGATCTTTCCTCAAAACGGATTTGTGGCTCGGCTGAAAAACGAACCGGCCACACCGCTTTAGTCAAGCAGCGATTCCAAAGCATCTTCAATCTCGGCTTTCGCCGACACGGAATCCTGGCCAAAATCCCGAAACCGCTTTAGATAGCGGTAGAACGGTTTTACTGTTCTTGTTGGTAAACGATGACCGATTTCCTTGCGCCGAGGTTCGGCGATACCGGGCTCGATCACTGCCAACGCAACCTCCGTCTGCTCGACCTCGTGCAAATCGGTCAATTTTTACGGTTTGCGGCGAAACCAAGTAACTCAGCCGGATAGCGATTTGATTCTGCGGGGCAAAGTCTTGCGAGCATACGGAAAAGCGTGACACTGGTGTGACCTACAACCCACGGTTATCCATCGTCGTGAGAGTTAGGGTCGTGCCAGAATGCCAGTCGATCTAGGTCGCGTTCGTGGCAATTCGTTGGATCAGGATTTATGGACCAGGATTTATGGACCAGCAAATCTGCCCGTCCCGGCTAAAACCAGCGGCACCAAAGCGGTTCGAGCATTCCCCGTCGCCAGAAGCGAACCGAGCGTGAAGCCAGAATCCGCCGCATAGGCCCCAAGAAAGCCCAGCCCATGTAC
>JBAUHR010000778.1:0-3483 GCA_049680385.1 Rubripirellula sp.
GGTTAGAACAAGTCATCTTGAACCTTGCCCTGAACGCAATCGCAGCGATGCCCAGCGGCGGCGAATTGAAGTTCAAAGTCGATCGCAGCGATGACTCACTGCGGATCGCCGTGGCTGACACCGGACACGGAATCCCCCACGAAATCCGTCCGCAGATCTTCGATCCCTACTTCACAACTCGCGGCGGTGGCACCGGAATGGGCCTTGCCCTTTGTGACAAAATCATTCAACAACACAGCGGCAGCATTGACGTGCGAACCGGTCCCGAGGGCACGGAGTTCACGGTGTTTCTACCAATGGAGGAAGTTTTGTGAGCGGAGACGCCAATGACGAGCCGTTTCGATTACTGATTGTCGACGACGAACCCAACATTCGGTCAGGGTTGGCAAAAGGTCTGACACGAGTGGTCGACGTCATCGAGACGGCGGCGGATACCGACGAAGCACTCGACAAGTTTGCAAAAACGAACTTTCATTTGGTCATCGCGGACGTGCGTTTGAATTGCAAGATGTCGGGGATCGAGTTGGTGCGGCAAATGCTGCAGACGCGTCCGCAGACGACGGTCATCGTGATCACGGCGCACGGAACCGTCGAAACGGCCATCGACGCCATGCGGGCTGGCGCGTTTGACTTTATCGCCAAGCCGCTTGATCTGAACTTGGTTCGGCAACAAGTCACCAAGGCGCGTTCGCACCATCGCTTACGCACCGAGAACGTGCGGCTGCGAACGGAATTGGCCAGCGCCGGCGAAGTGTCAGGGATCATCGGCAGCGGCGCTGCGATGCAGTCGGTGTTTCATCAGATTCGACAAGTCGCATCGACCGAAGCGACAGTGATGATTCAAGGCGAAAGCGGTACCGGCAAGGAACTGATCGCTCGTGCGGTGCATGATCTGTCACCTCGCAGCAGCGGCCCGTTCATTGCCGTGAATTTGGGCGCGGTGTCGGAAACGTTGCTAGAAAGTGAACTGTTCGGTCACGAGAAAGGATCTTTCAGTGGCGCGTCTCGGCAAAAACCAGGTTGTTTTGAACAGGCGGCTGGAGGAACCTTGTTTTTGGACGAAGTGACTGAAATGTCGCCCAAAAGCCAGGTGGATTTGTTGCGAGTCCTCGAATCGCAACGTTACACCCGAGTCGGTGGCGAAGAAGTGCAAGTCGCCGATGCGCGGATTGTGTCGGCTACCAATCGCACGGTTTCGATGTTGATTGACGACGGAACTTTTCGCGAAGATTTGTTCTATCGATTGAACGTGATCCCAATCGAAGTACCCAGCCTGCGTGGTCGCCGCGAAGATATTCCGTTGTTGGTCGAGCACTTTTTGAAACTGTTTTGCGATCGGCATGGTCGATCGAACAAGCAACTGACGGCCGACGCAGTGGAAGTGATGACGTCGGCACGTTGGCCCGGAAACGTTCGTCAACTTCGCAATGTCGTCGAACGTTTAGTCGTGACTCACATCGGTGATACGGTCAACGCATCCGACTTGCCGTCCGAGCTGACGTCGTTGGGCAGTATCCAAACGATCGCAAACCAAACGTTGGCCGAGGCGGTGGAAAAGTGTGAGCAACAAGTGATCGCGGCGGCTCTAGCGGAGTGCAGTTTTCACCGCGAACGAACGGCCAAACGACTAGGTGTCAGCATTCGCACATTGCACTACAAGATGGGCCGATACGGGCTGCACTGATCAAAGTCAGCGCGAGACCGCCGACTTTGATGATCCGCCGGGAAGTGGTCAGCCATCTCTTCCGTCGCTGCTTGTGCGATCGGCAACCAACCAGCCGACCAGAATCATGGCTAGTGGCCCAATCACGATCACCAGAAAGGTGTGAAACGGGCTGGTGAATTGATCAAGCGATTCGGGCCAGTAGTCACTTTTCGATACTGCCATCCATCCGATCACCAACATGCCGAACGCAAGTACCCAGACCGAACGCTGGCTTCGGATCGTAGGGACGATCAAACCGAGCAGGAACAACCCGATGATACCGGCGCCCAAGACGCCCGACAGCAGCCACCAAACGTCAAGCGCACTTTCGGTCAATCGCACGAGCACCAGCGCCATCATCGTCCCCATCGCTCCCCACGCAATCGTTGCGACACGAAGCACACGGACGTGCTGTTGATCGTTCGACGCCGGGCGATACAAACGCTTGTAAAAGTCGCTCATCACCAGCGTGGCCGACGAATTGAGCGACGTCGAAACGGTGCTCATTGCCGCCGCAAAAATCGCCGCGATTAACAGGCCGCGTGCACCTTGCGGCAAATGTGCCGCGATGAAATGGGGAAACACTCGGTCCCCCAAGTCTTTGGCGGTCAGCGTTGCGGCCCGTTCGGTTAGTTGTTGCTGATAGCCCGCTGCATCGATGGGAACGCCTGCCTGCATTAGCTTCTGCTGGGCGACGATGACTCGAACCTCTTCGGTGTCCGCTGGATGACTTTCGTAGAAAGCGAACAGCGATGAACCAATGAACAAAAACAACGCACTAACGGGAACATACAGCATCGAGCCCAGCCAGACACTCTTTGCCGCTTCGCGGTCGCTGCTCGACGCGATGTATCGTTGAATGTAACTTTGGTCGATGCCAAAGTTGCGCAGGTTATCGAACAGTCCAAACGCAAGGACGACCCAAACGGTGGGCTGCGAAACATCCAACAAAGCTGTGCTGCCCAACGAAAACTTGCCGCTCTCGTTTGCCACCGAGATCACTTCGGCGGGACCACCCGGCATTCCCCACACCAGGATTCCCAACGCCAGGAACGCGCCCGCCAACAATACGACTGCCTGGATCGCATCGGCCCAAATCACGGCGACGATACCGCCGACAAACGAGTACGCCGTAACGATGACACCGGTGAACAGAATCACGGTGCGAATGTCCCATCCAAACAGCACCGCCATTGGCAGCGCCATCAGGTACATCACGACGCCGATTCTCGCAATCTGGTACAGCAAGTAAAAACTGCTAGCGTAGATCCGTGCCCACAATCCGAATCGCGTTTCCAGCAACGAGTAGGCCGAGATTTCACCCGACTTGCGGTACAACGGCACAAAGAAACGAACCGCAATAAGCGCTGCAAACGGCAACGCGAGCGAATACATGAATGCGTTCCAGTTGTCGACGAACGCTTTTCCAGGCAGAGCCAGGTAGCTGATGCTGCTTAGATAGGTCGCAAAGATCGACAGACCACAAAGCCAACCCGGCAGTGTTCGACCGCCTGCGGTGAATTCGTCGGCCGATTTATTTCGTCGCCAAAAAAACAATCCCAACGACATGATGGCGACGAAATAGCCGATCAAGACCGCCCAGTCGATTCCGTTAAAAAACACCACTGCGATCACAGAACACCAATCCTATTCAAAAACTTCTCGACCTGTTCTCGCCGGGTTTACAACAACATTCGATTCACTTCCTTGACGGTACGCGTCATGATCAAAAGTCAGTCGGTTCTAGTCGATAGATTTTTGCAGTGCAAGCAATGAAC
>JBAUHR010000779.1:0-2397 GCA_049680385.1 Rubripirellula sp.
CGGGATCGACTTTCCCGTGCCTATCAACTGCGGTTGAAGAAAGGCAAACAGAAAAAAGATCAAGACGCGAGTTCCGTCGTCAGTCGACCAACGCTCGATAGCCGGGTTCGCCAGAAATTGAGCGACATGAGGGATATCAATAAGGCAGGGCCGTTCCATTTGATCAATGCATCGCTGAACGCTCAGGCGAGCCGAAGCGAAAAACTAAGAGGTCGGAAAGCCGATTTTTTCATTTTCAGTTCTGCTCACTGCGGAAGCGAATCCACGGGGTACGCGCCTACCAAGGATTACGAAGTCAGTAATCGTCGGCTTGACTTAGCGACCGCAGCAGCGGTTAGTGGAGCGGCGGTCGCACCGATCATGGGAGTTCGCAAGGATGGATATACATTCTGGGCGGCTTTGCTAAACATCCGCTTGGACTTTTGGCTGCGGAACCCCCGCGTCAAGAAGTGGTGGGCATCTTTCCCCGGACCGTTCTATTGGCTCAGTCAGTACCTTGGCCGAGTGAAACCGAGCACTCCTTTCGTCAATCTTTCGGATGGTGGGCACATTGAAAACATGGGTCTGTATGAGCTGCTTCGTCGACGATGCCGATACATTGTCGTCGTCGATGGTGAATGCGATCCAGGGATTACATGCGGGAGTTTCTTGCAAGCCATGCGATACGCCAAAATTGATTTCGGAATCGACGTCGACATTGATCTGTCACGGCTCAAATTTGGCGGCAGCGCTCCCGCCAGCCTTGACTCAACCGACAAAAGCCAAAAAGCAAAGTCGAGCGTCCCTGACTCTCCGGTCGTCGACTACCACTTCGCACTCGGCAAGGTGAAATACCCCAAGACAACACAGGATGCCAGCGAGCCACCACACGGATTGCTGCTCTACCTGAAAAGTTCCATCACCGGCAACGAAGCCGCTTCGATCCAAAGCTACCGCGATCGCAATCCCGGCTTCCCACATCAATCCACCGCCGACCTAGCCTACGACGAAGAGCAATTTGAGTGCTACCGATCGCTCGGTGAACACATCGTTGACGATACTTTTCGTTCCGAGTTGATAGGTGCCGATATTCCGGCAAACGTCGCTGATTGGTTTCAATCGCTCGAAAAGCACCTGATTCGCTGACTTTAAGTAGCTCAGCTTTGGGAGCGTAAATCCGCGATACTGACCTGCTCCCAAAAAACTGATTCACGCAATCCGCTCTCGAGCTCGCGTTTCCAACAGACGACAGCCCCCCGGCAGAACCGAAAGTTTGTACAATCTCAAGCCGAAGCCCCCCTACTCAAAAGACGACTTGAAAAACGAATGAGCGAAGTTACCGTAAAGGAAGTGGTGCCACATTTAGATGGCAGAATACTCCAAAAGTCGTTGCGAACGCTCTACGTCATATCTGGCGTTTGGAAGGCGGTATTCTACGGACTTTCAGTCTTATTGGCTTTTTCACTTAAGCACCATTTCAGCGAAGAGAGTAATCCAGATGAGGCAGTATCAACAGCGACTTTTCTCTGTTTCGAGGCATCGTCATTTCTACTCTGCATAGTAGGCGGTGCAGCGATTAGCAGATTCAACTATTCGAGGGTTTCGGTTGTCGCAACTGCCGCAACGCTAGTCGGCTGCAGCTGGCTTGCAATTCAAGGAGCTCAGGCTTCGCTCTTTGCTCTAGTTCCACTGTGCCTCGGTTTTGCGTTTTTTAAACCGATGATCAGTGGATTGCTTTTGGAACAAGGTAAGATCGACGATGAGACTGCGGGACGCATTGGACTCGTTAAGACAGTAACGGAGAATTTCGGTGGCTTAATCGGCATTGTTGCTGTGGCCTTGATCGTTGCGTTTAGCGGAGTCAGTGACAAAGACCTCCCACAAAGCTATCAGAAGATGATTTACTGGACAGCATCCACAGCTGTACTCTGCTCCGCCCTGGTGTTGTACGTGGGTCGTGCCAACTCCTCGATCAGATTTCCTAATAGGAAACCATCGAGCAAATCGACACATCCCGGCTGGCACGCGATGAGACAATTGGTGATCGCAACGTTGTTCTCTTCCGCTTTCTGGTTTTGCTACGCACTATCAGCATCCGACATTCTTCACGACGTAAGGCAATTGAGTGGAAGCACAGTTCTTGGATACGGTTTCAGAGCATTAAACCCGGTGTTTATCTTTCTCACCCCGTTTTTATTAGGCGTTCTCGCAAAGCAATTTCCAAACCGTCCCATCTTTGATGTTTTTTCAGAAGCCAAAGGATCGCGGGAATTAGTTCTCTCACGGATCAGCCTCTCGCTTTGGATGGCGGGTGCCGCCGCTCTCGTAGGACTTCTTCTGAGGATCCTATTTGCCGATTCTTTTTCAACAGAAAACCCTGAATCAATCGGTTTTCGCTACCTTTGGGCGGTGCACATT
>JBAUHR010000780.1:0-1804 GCA_049680385.1 Rubripirellula sp.
ACTTTCGTCTTTCCACGGACATGCTTTGTCAAAAAGTCGCACGCGTTTGTCGTGGCACGCCAAGTGAAAGGCCGCATCGATGCCGCTTTCGTAGCCGCCGATGACGATGTAGTCGTCACCTGGCAAATCCTCGTAACTGGCAACCGTGGCCGTATGGATACAGTGTTCGCTGCCCTTCAAGCCACGCAGCCGTGGATACTGAAATTCTCCCGCCGCCCAAATCACATGCTTGGCTCGAAGCGTTTCATCGACAGTATCGATGCGAAACTCGTCACCCACTTTGGCGACGCTTAGAACGTCGGTGTTTTCCTGCACGGGCAACTCAAAGAACTCGGCAACGCCTCGCAGGTGCGCCGCATATTCCTGTCCTGTCGGATGCTCGACTTCCAAACTGAATGCGGGCGAGACTCCGATTGCCACGGAATTCAGATCCAACATTCCAATTGAATTGCTTGGAAACGAAGGCGTGATAAACCGAGTCTCCGCGGGCCAGCGATCGAACGACTCACCGACGCGACCGCGGTCGAGAACGCAAATGTTCTCTATGCCCGCATGCTTCAGCGCAACGCTGACACCAACCCCTGCCGCACCGGCTCCGATGACGATCACATCATAGATTTTAGCTGAATTGTTCATTACTAGGTTTCCTTTGCCAGTCACGTCGTCTTTCCGAACCCGAGCAAACCGGACAACACGGTGACGGGCTCAAAAGATCTGGATGCGAACGAGGAATCGAAACACGGGTACTCTCGGTGATCCGGAAGTGCTGCCAGTATTGCACATGCACACGGTATGCACCAGAGGCGGTTGCGGAAGCTGACATGGCTTTCGAGGATTACCGTCATGACCGAAACTCTTGACCCATGTTCGGCAGCGATCGACTAACTCCCGATCACGACAGTCAGTCCAGTTCAGGAAGACGATATCCGCCAATTACACTTGATCCTAGAAAACCGCCGTTTCCCGCCACCGTACATCCTCGAAGACCTCTGGATCAATCAGGTTTCCCGACCCAAGAAATCCGATGATCACGTTAGTCGGAATCTTGCTGGCCACGGCCACGGCCACGGCCTCGTTCACGTCACGCTCATCGCGTTCACGTCACGCTCATCGCGGATTCGTTTGTGCAGCAACCGCATAAACAGCCAAAGCGGCGATTGAGCAGATGCGCGGCCACCAAAATGATGCCGCCGATCGGTGTCAGCCAGGGAGCAACACGGCTGATCCATTGGCCAAGCAGCGACGTATCTGTCGGCAACATGGACACGGTTGCTTGGGGGATGGATGTACCGCCCGAGTCGTTAGCGGTCGTGCTGCTTGCACAGAGATCGCAACAAGTGTCGGTACAGCCTTCGCTGGCTAATGCAGAACCTGCGACACCAGAGTCGCCAACGTTTACCAAACCAACCTGCGCCGAATTGCTTTCGCAGGCCGCACAACATTCTCCAGCCAACCCGAACGCAGCAATGGAAATCATGACGAGGCCCACACTGCCGACAATGACGGGTGTCAATCGCCCATGTTTTCGAAGCCCAGGAACGAACGCAGTCAAAGCAATGGCGAAGCAGCCAACCGCCATCCATTTGTGAAAAGCCTCATCGGCCAAGAAGCTCAGCCCGAGCGCCGGCAGGTAGGCGATCACAAACGGCATTGCCGCACAGTGAATCGCGCACCCAATCGACGCGACCATTCCAACCCAATCACTCCAGCCAGACAATGCCTTTCCGGCGTTTTGCTCGGTCGCACCAGCAGGCAGAGGTTCAAGCACGGTTAATCCATTGCTCATTGGTTAGCTCCTTTGCCA
>JBAUHR010000781.1:0-17506 GCA_049680385.1 Rubripirellula sp.
TGTCGGCTCATCACATCCTGGGGGTGTAGAAGCTCCCAAGGGTTTGGCTGTTCGCCAATGAAAGTGGTACGTGAGCTGGGTTCAGACCGTCGTGAGACAGGTCGGTCCCTATCTGCCGTGGGCGTTCAAAACTTGAAGAGGTTCAACTTTAGTACGAGAGGATTTAGTTGGACGTAGCTCTGGTGTACCAGTTGTCGCGCTAGCGGCACGGCTGGATAGCTAACTACGGAACGGATAAACGCTGAAAGCATCTAAGCGTGAAGCCCGCTCTAAGATTAGGTTTTGTAAGTCATTGCGACGAAAGTCCCCAAGAAGACGACTTGGTTGATAGGCTGGACGTGTAAGCTCGGTAACGAGTTGAGCTAACCAGTACTAACGGACGAAGGTTTGGCCATCGATATCCCGCACTCATATGTTGGATTCGTGGTCTGGACTGAAACGAAGTGAAGATAAAGAAGTTCAGGTCAGCTTCAAAGAGAATGCAACCGCTAATTAAATAGACGGATCCCTCGGGATCTGACAACTACCAAACAACGTGTCATTCATACGGCGAAACACCCGTATGGATGGCTTTCTGGCGACCATATCGCAAAGGTTATACCTGTTCCCATTCCGAACACAGCAGTCAAGCTTTGTGAGTCGATGATAGTGCCTACCAGTGCGAAAGTAGATATTGCCAGATTTTTAAACCCCTTTTTGACTTCGGTCGAAGAGGGGTTTTTTTATGCGCAAACGGGACACCCGATGTGGCCCTGCGACTCCGCTCGCAGGGTGTACGGTGTGTCCAGATGTGAACTGCTTTGCAGTTCATATCCAGCGAACTGAGTCGCGGGTCTACATAGGGTCACCCGATGTTGCCCTGCGACTCTGCTCGCTGGGTGTAAGATGCTTCCAGATGTGAACTGCTTTGCAGTTCAGATCCCGCGAACGGAGTCGCGGGTCTACATAGGGTCATCCGTTGTGATGTTCCGTGTTTGCCTTGACGTGCCCCTGCGATCAGTTTGCCAAACGTGTTGTTTTCGGCCTCTGCGTACTTGTGGTTTGATGGGCGATTATGTCCGCAACCGCCTTTCAGACGTTGGCATAGAAGGCTCGTACAAAGTAGTTCGATTCTTTATCACTTTGCGGCTCAGAAACGGCTTGTGCGCTATCGCCACCGTTGCCAATAACCGCTAAACTCCGCCGAAATACAGCCATCCAGTTAACCTGCCGGTGTTGGGACCACGTCCCACGCCGCCCAAGAAATTAAGACGGACCTGACGCATGTTTGAAAAGCTGCGCATCATTTTTTCGATTCCCGAGCTTCGCAAGAAGATCATGCTGACGATTGGTTTGTTGGCGATCTACCGGATCGGTTTCCACATCCCATTGCCAATGATCGCAACGAACATTGGTGACGCCGGCGGTACCGCTTCGGAGTTCTTCGAGAAGATCACACTGTTCGCAGCTAGCGACCTTCGTGAAGCGACAATCTTTGGCTTGGGGATCATGCCCTACATCTCTGCTTCGATCATTTTTCAATTGCTCGGTAGCGTCTACAAGCCGCTGGAGGATTTGAAGAAAGAGGGCGAAGCCGGCCGCAAGAAACTGAACGAATACACTCGGTATCTGACCGTGTTGATTTGTGTCGTGCAAAGCTACATGTACTTGAAGTTCATGTTGATGTCCGGTGGCCCATCGGGCAACGGTGACATCAACCCGAACTTTATGGCCAGCGACGGTTCGCTGTTTTGGGGCTGGCAATTCGTTGCGGTCGCCGTGATGACTTGCGGTACCGTTTTCCTGATGTGGCTTGGCGAACAAATCGACGAGCACGGGATTGGTAACGGAATCAGCTTGCTGATCATGGCTGGTATTTTGGCTCAAATGCCGAAAGCACTCTACGAACTTGTTCGCAACATGAAGACCGAATTGACCGGTCTCAGTCGTGGCCAGATCGGTATTGAAACGTTGGTGTTATTGGTTGTGCTGTTTGTTGGTGTCGTGTTCGGCGTGGTGTTTATCACGCTTGGGCAACGTAAGATCCCAACTCAATCGGCCAAGTTCACACGCGGTCGCCGTGTTTTCGGCGGCACTCGTCAACACCTGCCGCTTCGCATCAATCAAGCCGGCGTTATGCCTATCATTTTCGCTAGCAGTTTGCTGATCATTCCCGGAATGTTGATGGGTGGGTTGGCTAGCTTCGTAGGCAGCGAAAGTGCGTTGTTCAAACCTCTTAACTTGATCGGTTTAACGCTGAACGACCAAGGGTCGTTCGTATTCAACCTGTTCTATGTCGTGCTGATTTTCTTCTTCTGTTACTTCTGGACTGCAATCACTTTCAATCCGAAAGAGATGTCAGACAACCTGCGTGACAGCGGGACGTTTATCCCCGGATATCGCCCAGGTAAGCGAACGACGGATTACTTGGAAAAGGTAATGGTTCGAATCACATACGTCGGTGCAGCTTTCCTTTCGATCGTCGCAATTGTTCCCACGATTGTTTATGGATCGTTGGGTGTGCCGTATTCGATCGCTGGTTTCTACGGTGGTACAGGGTTACTGATCGCAGTTAGTGTTGCATTCGATTTGGTACAGAAGATCGACAGCCACTTGGTGATGCGAAACTATCGCGGGCTACTTGAAGGTGCTGGCGGCGGTGTAGCACCGGTCGTTTAGTCGAGTTCATGTCCACTCTCGATTCACAATGATGAAGGTGTTTCGATGCGAATCATCTTCATTGGCCCGCCCGGCGCGGGCAAAGGAACTCAGTGCATGCGTTTAGCGCAGCACTTGAAGATTCCGCACTTTTCAACGGGCGAGATGTTGCGTGCAACACGCAACCAGTCAGCGCTTGGCCGCGTTGTCGCTAGCTATATCGACGGCGGTCGTTTGGCACCGGACTACTTAGTCATGCGTCTTGTCAAAAAGCGATTGGCGATGCCTGACTGTGTCGGTGGCTGTCTGTTCGACGGCTTTCCGCGCACCGTCGATCAGGCACGAATGCTGGACGAATATCTTGTTGAAAAAAATGGCAAGATTGATTTGGTGCTCAACTTGGTCGCGGATCAAGAAGAGCTGATCGGGCGGCTTTTGAAGCGTTCGACTTTGGAAGACCGGGTCGATGAAAATGCAGAAACGATTTCGGCGCGGTTGCGAGTGTTTCATACGCAAACCGCACCTGTGCTTGATTACTACGCCGGTCGCGATTTGATGCGAACCGTCAATGCGATGCAGTCACCGGACCAAGTTTTTGAGGCGATCCTAGAGCACCTGCCCTAGGACAACACGGCCGTGCGGTTTACTTCACACTCCTTTTCAAAAAGGCCCTGAGCCGAAGCGAGGGGAGGGTTCCAGCACTGCCCCCCCTCCTCACATCTCCAACGCGGCAACTCATATTTCAGCACGAGTTCGTCTCGACAATCGTCATCAGTTTGTCGATTTATCGCTTCCACGCGACCGACTTGCTTGACCGTCAGCCGCAGGCGTACGCGACGGGAAACACGTACGCCTGCGGCTAACGGTCAAACGATTAAGCAAACCGACATGGGCAGTGCTGGTCGGCTGTTGGTTTAGCCTGCCGAAAGCAGTCCGTGGCTGTACAATGCGTGCGTTCCGACGATTTCTTTCCGAACAGGTTCTAACGTGATTCTTCTCTCGTCATGTCGCATGCTTTTTCCCTTTCGACCGATGTTGATGAGGGCTGTGATTGCGATCGCTTGTTTGCCGCTGGCACTGGCTAGTTATCCGGCTTGGGCACAAGGTTTTCTGCGACCGATATCGGGTGCACAGTCGGGTCGATTCATCGAACCGCCTCGGGCAATCGAGCAACAGTTAAAAGACGCCGAGCAGTCGTTGCTTGAAAAACGTTATAGCGATGCCGTCGTTGTGCTGGGGGATCTGCTTGCGCGAGACGCCCAGCAAATGGACGAGTCAGACCTGACGGGCCAAGATTTCTTTCTGAACACGGAAGACGCTGATATCGGTTCCGTATTTGGAACAAGTTTGTTGCGTGCTGCGCGTGACATGATCGGCGAGCTTCCGTCGGCTGCGATGGAAACGTACGAGTTGCGATACGGTGCGATTGCAAAAAAGATTCTCACCGAAGCGAGTGAGAATCGCGATTGGGAAAAAGTACGTCAGGTTCGACGAAAGTATTTCCACACCACAGCGGGACTTCAAGCGTCATGGTTGTTGGCCCAGCATGAAATGCATCTTGGGCACCCCATGGCTGCGTCGATCTTGCTGGATGATGTTGTTTCGAACAAACGTGCAATCGATCAACTCGGTGTTGGTGTCGCCGTACTGCATGCATCGGCTTGCCAGTTGGCAGGCCGATCCGTTTCGCAGATTTCGGCGGGCAGTGCGCGGATCAACGGTACTTCCCAAACAATCCCATCCGGTGACGACCAATCAGCTTGGTTGGCGCAGTTGTCGCGAGTGTTGCCAGGATTCGTGTCGAAGGACTCGGCAGAGTATCCAATGTTTGGCGAGACCCCCAGCCGTAACGGTGGGTCGGCCGGCCAGGTCCCGCTGACCAATTTACGATGGATGCTTAGTACAACAGCGAGCCCGAGCCAGGAACGAACATTACGTGACATCGCCGACGAGCTGGCGATTGGCGGAAAGCTGCCGCCACCGTCTTGGAACCCTATTCGTGTCGGCAATCAGTTATTGATGCGAACGACGGAGCGATTGGTTGGTGTTGACTACCGAACGGGCAAGCGACTGTGGACTTACCCCTGGCAGTCGGCATACGAAACGGTTGAAGAAGATGACATCATGTTTGATGAACTGTCCGGCGAAGACAACACCAACAGCTTGTTGACTCAGCGAGTTTGGAATGACGTCCCCTATGGTCAAGTCACCAGCGACGGCGAACGCGTCTTCATGCTGGACGACTTGGGGGAAGTCGAGATGATGTCGTTCAGCCCAATGATCAATTTGCGAGGCACTCGCCCGGCCGACACCAGCACGAACACTTTGGTGGCGCTCGAAATGGCGACTGAGGGCAAGTTGCTTTGGCGATTGGGAGCTGGTTCCGAAGACGGCTTATCGTTGTCGGACGCATTCTTCTTGGGGCCACCGCTGCCGGTGGATGGGCGATTGTATGTGATGGTGGAAATCGCCGGTGACATCAATTTGTGCTGTTTGGATCCAGCAACGGGCAGCGAATTGTGGCGTCAGCACTTAGTAGCCGTCGAGTCAGGTGGGATTGATACCGATCCCATTCGCCGAGTCGCCGGTGCGGTCCCGACGTACCACGAAGGCGTGTTGATTTGCCCAACTGGCGCGGGTGCGACGGTCGCGGTCGACTTGGGCGATCGGATGCTACGTTGGGGGACGATGTACGAGCGTAACGCCGAGATGATTCGTTCGATCAATGGTCGTGGCCGAGGAGTCGAAGCCAGTCGGTTGATGCAGCGTTGGGATAATGGGACTGCGATTGCCGATGGCCAGTCTGTCTTGGTGACGCCCGTCGAAGCGGATCGGTTGTTCGGTTTCGATTTATTGACCGGCAATTCGTTATTTACGGAAAAGGCTCGCGTGCAAATGCGTTACTTGGCCGGCATTCGCGACGGTCGTTTTTTTGTGGTGGGCGGAAACCAAGTCCACGCATTTAGCTTGGAAGACAACGGCATGGCCGTGTGGAGTGCCCGCGAAATCTTGTCGGCAGGCCAGCAAATCGCCGGGCGAGGTGTCTTTGGCAAAAACACGTTTTTGGTGCCCACCACAACCAATCAATTGGTCGAACTGTCATTGAAAGACGGTTCGGTACTCACGAAACGGAGCACGCGTTATCCGTTAGGGAATTTGGTTGCGGTCGACGGTGAGGTGATTGTGCAGGGACCGACGTCCGTTTCGGTTGCGTTTGGCGAGGCGACGTTGGAACCGATCGTCAATCGTATGCTGAAAGCAAACCCCGACGATTTCGAAGCGATTGTGCGGAAGTCTGAATTGCTTTTGCAACGCAACCAACGCCGCGAGGCTTTAGAAATGCTTGGTCGCGCTCGTCAAATGCAGCCTGACAACGACGAAGTTCAGATGTTGAGCGTTTCGGCGATGCTGGGACTGCTGCGCGATGACGCAGAGGTTGATTCGACGATCATTGAATCGTTGGAAGAGCTGATCGATCGTCCGGCTCAGCGTGTCGAGTTGTTGTCGCTGCGAATCCGAGCGGCCATGGCGAACAAGAATTATGTGGACGCGGCAAAACGCTTGATTGATTTTTCGAGCCTGCTGATCGATGAACCGTCGCTTGAATCCGTCTCGGACCAAGTCATCAACGATCAAGCTCGTCAGTGTACGCTGGACAGTTGGTTGGCGGCTCGATCGCATGAAATTTCTAACGCCGCAACAGCGGAACAGCTAAGCCAGATCAATGAGCTGATGTCGCAAGCGGCAGCCGCACGAACCGAAGCAACAACAAACTCACTGGTTCGTTTGGACCGTCATTTCCGGATGTTCGACGGATTCACGCGAATCAACGACGAATTGTTGAGCCGCCATCGTTCGGCTGGCGATCACTTGCTATTCGAAAGAACGATCTTGGGGACTCGGGTGCCGACGATCGATGAAGTCACGACTTGGCCGACGCAAGACACCCTGCGTCTCGCTCGGGCGTACGCGCGTGCCGGGTTTGGCAAAGATGCATTAGCACTGATTGAAACGATTGGTAACGACGCGGCGGAAGACGCTCGTGACGAGATTCGCGAGTTGGCGAAAAGCGGCGTTGCCCAAACGGATTGGCCTGAAAAAGTTTCCTTGTCCTGGGATTCGCCTCAGATCCGAACTCGCTTTGGTACCAACAGTCAGCGTGTGTCGAGAACTCAAACTCTCGCTGGCTTAGAATTTAGTGGCTGGCAACTGATCAGCGACGGTGCCAGCCCGTTGTCGCTTCGCGACCCCTATGGGATGGCACGGCCACTGCCAGTTGAATTCACTCGCCAAAGCGATGATGTTGACAAGGAAGCACAGATCACCGGCGGCGCCATGGTGGTCTTGATGCCAACGGGTTTGACGATGATCGATTTGTATCATGTCAAATCGAACGATGGTGAATCGGTACGCTGGCAACGCAGCCTGTCAGGCGATGGCGGTCCGATCGCAAACCGCCGCAGTGACTCAACACCCTTTGGTGGTCAAGTGATTCACTACAACATCAAGTCGGCGTCGGCATCCACCGTCGTTCCCGAGTTTGCGCTCGGTCCGGTTCTGGGGGATCGTGTATTGATGTTGCAAGGTGGCGATTTGATTGCCTTGGACCTGATGACCAAAGAATCGATGTGGCGAAATTCGACGGCACCAAAAAGCGGTGTTGTGGTCAGTGACGGACATCGCTTGGCCGTGGTTTCGTCGGCGACATCCGAAATCATGTATTTTGACCTGCTTGATGGTGCAAAGAAAGAAACCAAGCCGTGGAACTTTGGCGATGCTTGGGAGTCGATTGGGGCGAACGTGTTGAGTTATCGCAAGTTAGGCGATGGTGATAGCGATCGCTACGAACTGACGTTGGTCAATGCATTGTCCGGCGAAGTGCTGCTTCGCGAGGAAACACCGTCGAGTAACCCCAGTGCCGATACCGGCGTTTCGGCGCAAGGCAAGGTTATCGGCGGTCGATACTTGGTGACGTTGCGCAGCAGCGGTGAAACGTTGATTTGGGATCTTGCCGAAGGACGCGAAATTGGACGACCGAAGTTGCCTGAATTCGATGACTTGCAGGGACTTCATGCCATGATGCTTGAGGGTCAAATGATCCTGTTGCCGAAACGACGAGTCGAGCGTCCGCGAACTCAATCTGTCGAACAGTTGCAAACCGCTGACGGAGCTGCCCACCAGACCACGCATGGTATTTTTGCGGTTTCGATGGCCGACGGGTCACTGCGATGGGGCAAAGAGTTTGACAAGCCTTGGGGCTGCACGCTGACGCAGGCCGATGCAACGCCGATGTTGTTATTGACCCGCAGCCCGTTCACCTACTCGATCCCTAGTCGACGGAAGTTCTTAGACGTACTTGCACTGGATGTTCGCGACGGCAAAGCAGTTGCCGAGCGTTTGGGCAAGCCAATTTTGTCAGGGAACAACGAATTGGAGACTCGCTTGACCGTCCAAACGCCGTTGCAGCGAGTGCTTGCCCAGGTGGGCCCCGAATTGTTGATGTTCAAGTACGGAGAAGTCGACCAAGCCGATGGGCTGGACCAGCCAACGGCCCAACCGGACGACGTTTCCGTGGAAATTGCGGAGTAGCCAGCTTGCTGCCAACGCTTTGACCAGACTTGTCACACCCTTGGGCGATCATTCTTTTGTCGCCCAGTGATGTGATCCAATCGTGATCCACCGGGCGAGCTTAATACGCTTCACGGAGGATAGATTCGATGGCAAAGTACTACGTTCAATGTGGCCCACTGCAGGTTGTCCTGGTTGCTGATACCGTTCGCCAGGCCACCATTGCAGCAATCGATAAATCGCTTCGCGTGCATGCGTGGATCTATGACGATGCCGAACTTAGCAATCAGGATTGTCGCGATCATTTGATGATCGAAGCACTGTTGCATTTGGATCCAACGATGCAAGTCAGCGAAAAGGGATTTGGTCGAACCGACGCGATGTTGGTTGGCACGCCTGAGGCGATCGAAGCCTGGCACAATCTGATGGTCGGCATGAACCGATTGTTCATCGCCGCTGGGTTGGCACCGCGAACGATGGCGTCGATCGCTGGAAAAGTAATCGAAGATGACTTTCCCCGCTGCAAACTACCGCGATAGCTGCTGCGAAGATCGACTTTGCCCGCCGTGGTCGCTGACGCGGTTATGCTGTGTTGGTCTATTTCCGCGCACTATTTATCGACGGGTTCATTTTGATTTTGTTTCCATTTCGTTCGTCAGCGATCCGGCAATGTATCTTGACCACTGGAGTGATGGTTTCGTCTTGGTTTGCAAACCAGTTGGCTGCCGAAGATCCGGTTTCGATGCGGCTGTGGTCGGGGCCGGCACCGACCGAAAGCACGATTGCGTTAGGCACACCACGCGCTCATCCGCCCGGCAACGGCCCTGTGATTACGCGGATAGAGCAGATCACGGCCCCCACGGTCGATGTCTTTCCGGCGTCCGATCCGAACGGCACTGCGGTGCTTATCTTGCCGGGTGGTGGCTTTGGCTATGTCGTCACGGATTTGGAAGGCAGCGAGGCGGCAACGTTCTTGAATTCGCTTGGCGTTTCGGTGTTTGTGCTTCGCTATCGAACGGGCGACAACCAAAAAGATGACGTGTGGAAAAAGCCCGTTCAGGATGCCCAGCGAGCGATCCGGACGATCCGCAGAAATGCGGCCAAGTGGTCCATCGATCCAAACAAAGTCGGCGTGCTCGGGTTTTCAGCAGGTGGTCAAGCGTCGGCATTCCTGTTGACGGCTGAAAATGGGTTGTACGAATCAGCAGATGAAGTCGATGACGCAGACTGGCGGCCGAATTTCGGCATTCTGGTTTATCCTTGGCGAATGCTTGATGATTCGGGAGACCTGAAACCAGGCATCAACGTAAGCGAGTCGACGCCCAAGACGATCCTGATCCATACGCATGATGATCCAGGTGCCGATTCGCTAGGCAGTGTGCAGTTCTATACACAGTTGAAAAAGCACAAGGTTGACGCAGAACTGCATATCTATCGAACCGGTGGGCACGGCTACGGAACTCGCAAACGCGCCGGCAGCGTGATCCACCAATGGCCGACCCTGGTTAGCGATTGGCTGCGACTACACGAACTGGCACGATAGCTAACAACCAATCCTAGACGCTGCTTAACGATCGCGGCGCCGGCGCGTTATGATCGGAATCGCTAGGCCGATGACCAGAAAAGCGAACGAGCCGGGTTCCGGAACCGCAACGACGGAAAGGTTCCAGGAAACCGACTGGGTTAGCGGTGCGTCGTCGAGACGCCACCAATCCAAGCTGTTGCCCGAGAATGAATTGTCCAGCAGATTGTCGTACGCTTTTGCCGTCAACGTGTAGTCGCCATCGGCCAGTCCGAGCGCGGCAATGTCTAGCATCGAACCTTGCATGCCGCTGTCGACTCCGTCGATCAACCATTGAACCTTGATCACGCTTTCATCGATCACATCCACCCACACGTCGTCAAAAATTGACAGCGTCGCGGCTGTGTCAGTCCACGCATCCAACGGGTCGACTTCGTCGTAGATTTTGTCAATGAAGGCTTCACGCCCAACAGCATCGAGCGGACGGTTGAGACTGCGCATCAACGAATTGTCGCTGGGCCGATAAATCCCATTTTCGACGTACTTGCCGCCTTCGTAATAACCGATCTCGCCAATGCTGGGATTGTCCGGGTCGGTGTATCCGAGCCAACGGTCCCATTTTCCGAGTGCCGGATCGGCTGTCACGTTTGCTTCGCCAGGTTCACTGCCGGTGTAGGTTCCGGGTGAAAAGTACTCGTCGGCCAACCTGGCGAACGAGTGTCCGACCTCGTGGACGGCGACTTCTAACGCGCTGCCGTTGCCGCCGGCATAGACCGCCCACTGGCCGCCACCGCCGCCGTACTTGGTGCTGTTAACGATTCCGATTCGCATGTCAACATCGACGCTTGTTCCGGCGATTGCTGAATTCACTTCGGCGTTGGCGATTCCAGTATTAAAGTACAGCAAGCGATCGATGCCGTTGGTGTTGTACGTTGCGTTGAGAGCCGTGTCGCGGGTGATTCCATTGACCGGATCATCCGCGCCGGATTCGTTACTGATCACATCAACGCGGTGGAAATTGAAAAAGTTTCGGTAGCGTGGAAACGGATCTTTCGTGTCAAAAAAGTAGCTGATCGCTTGATCGATATGCGAGGTGTACGTCGTATCCAGCTCGGTGCTGGTGTATCCATCGCCGATGAACATGATATCGACGCGATTGGCGGAACTGCCGTTATTTGAAATCGTCGTCAACTCGGCTGCGTTGCCGATGGCGTTACCGCCAATCAAAGAGGCAGCTAGGCACATGAACACAAATCGGGAGAGACGCATGGAAAGTCCGGCGTAAACGGGATTCGAACAAGGCCCAAAACACGAGCGACGGCAAATGTCGCTGGCACTGAGTCTAACTTGCCCGCGAAGGCAATAAAACCAGTTTCAGAAGTTCGGTCCAACAGTGGGCCCGTTAATTCAATTTGGGGTTCGTTTTATGACGAATCGCGTCGCGTTTGGTCTTTTTATCCAAGTTCCGGCGAAGGGCTTCGGTCAAATTGATGCCAGATTGATTGGCCAGACAAATCGTGACGAACAGCACATCGGCTAGTTCGTCCGACAATTCGCCGGGCGATTCACCCGGCTTGGAAGATTGTTCGCCACAAGTTCGCGACAAAATCCGAGCAACCTCGCCGACTTCTTCGACGAGCTGCGCAAGATTCGTCATCTCGTCGAAATAGCGGACGCCGATTGTGCGAATCCAATGATCGACTTGATCTTGCGCTTCTTGAATCGAAAGTTGCGGAGCGGACTGTGGTTCCGTTTCGACGGGCAACTCGTTCATTGGGCCAACAGCAAGTAGGTGCCGCTCTTGCCAGCGACGGCAATGTCAGTCTTTTCGTCACCGTTTAGATCGGCGGTGACAATTTGAAGCCCGGTTCCGACGTGCCCCTCTTCGATGGTGTGACGCGTGAAAGTCTTTTCGTTCGCGTTCCAGTCGTAGTAGTACATGCACGGCATTTCGTTTCCGCCGGGGTCTTTGCCGTTGTGCGCAAAGTAGCGTTTGCCAGTGATCAGTTCGGGGTTCCCGTCGCCGGTGATATCAGCCCACGCAAGCGAGTGCGGTTGGCTGTAGGACTTATCGATTTCGTGCGGCGTCCAGGCGATCTTGCGATCGTCGCCGGTTCCTTCCATTCCATCGTTTTGCCACCAAAGCAAACCGAAGTCGTGCCCGTTGCCAAAGATCAAGTCTCCGTCGCCATCTTTGTCCAAATCGACCACCAACATTGGCAGCGACGAATGCAGTTTCCAATCGGCGTGAAAGGTCCACGGTGCTGACCAAGGTTGGTCGGCCGGTTGTTCGTACCAGCCTTGGCCGACCAACAAGTCCGGTCGACCGTCGCCGCTGATGTCACCGACCGCGACGCCGTGTCCGTTGCCTTTTTCGCCGAGTGTGTGGGGGACCAAGTCAAACATGGCGCCGCCGTTTTCAGCATTGGGTTTTTCGCGATCACTCAAACGCCAGATCACGGTTGGCACATCATTCTTCCAACTGTTGACGATCCATTCGGGTCGGCCGTCACCATCGATATCTTGCAGCAGTTGTCCTTCGTTGGCTGAATTACCTGTGTCGACGAGCAGATGCTTGGCCCATGTTTTTCCCAGCCTCAGTGCCTCGGCCCCGGGATTTTCGTACCAGTACACTTCGCTGGGAATGAACGAACCGGCGATCACGTCGAGTCGGCCATCGGCGTTGACATCGAACAGATAGTCGCCATTGCTTTCGACGTAGCCATTCCAATCGTCGATCGCGCGAACCGGACGGGGTTCCCAATTGCCGCCCGATTTTCCATCGCCGCCACGAAACCAGCTTCGTCCGGCGACTAAATCAATCAGACCATCGCCGTCGACATCCCCAGCCGCGATGCCTTCGTTTGCGTCGAGAGCCAACAAACGGTGAGAGAAATTAGCCACTGTTGATTGCCCGGACGCCTTGTCACACGCGGTCGAGGCAACAAGGAAGCCGGTCAAAAGAACAATGACGGACGGGAAACGCATGCAATCTGCACACGATCGGAATGCCAGCATGGGGGAATCCTAAAGGAGGCGGGATGGGCACATTTGCGTTACGAAGCGTGTGCGGAGGAAACTTTTTACCGTTTTGTGCGTACTGATACAGAGCGTATTGCCTACGCAATCGGAATGAGTGTTTTCGATGCGGTGCTGTTTTTCCTGGGAACGGGGAAGCACACTATTGAAGACTCAGCGAAGCAGCCATGATTATAGCGACTCGACAGTACTGAATTGCTTGGCAGACAATTAGCAGCAATCGCAAGGCAACGGACACGCCTGCGGTTCGATTCGGCACGTCGGCGTATCCTCAAAGAAACATCGAGGCGGCATTGCAAATTTCCAACCAAAACGGCCAGCTTTATCTCGAAGACATGCGTGTTGGCGATCGCTGGATGAGCGACTGGCGAGAAATCACGGCAGACGACGTTGCTGATTTTGCCAGCCTGACCGGCGATCACGACCCATTGCACACCCCTTCGGGGGGCGGCTCGCCATTCGGCGAACCGGTCGCCCACGGCTTGTTGGGGCTCAGCGTTTTGGCGGGACTCAGCAGCGATCATCCTTGCGTCGCAACGTTGGCGTTGGTCGGGATTTCAGACTGGCAATTCGAGGCGCCGATTTTCTTTGGCGACCGAGTTCAAGTTTCAACCGAAATCGAAGCCATCGACCAGCACGGGCGTCGGGCAGGTCGGGTGACTTGGATCCGTCAACTGTTGAATCAACAGGGACGAATCGTCCAACGAGGACGATTTGTATCATTGGTTGCGACCAAGGCGCGGGCCCGACGCTTGTCGAACCAAGAAGAGACGACCCAACGTGGAACCCTGCCAGCTCGATAAGCGATCGCATGGAAACAAGTGCAGGAATTTGCTCTCCCTTTGGGAGTGCGATTTTTTCTTACGTTCTCTCGCCGTGTTGTTGATCTGGCCATGTTGTTGATCGCTACTGACGAGGCTGGTTATGGCCCCAAGCTTGGTCCGTTGGTGATCGCCGCGACCGTTTGGCAGATTCCTGGTCGCGGTCTTGATCACCATTCGATCGATGCGTTTTTCGATCAGCTTCGCGCGCCCGCAAAGATTGGCGAAACAAAAATTCGCGTCGACGATTCGAAGTCCGTTTTCAAACCGGGGGCCGGGCTTGCCGCATTGCACGCGGTGGTCAGTGCTAGTCATTCCGCGTGCGGACGCCACGAACGTTCGTTGCAAGAAATTTTGCCGCGAATGGCTGCGGACGACTTGCCGTCGATCAAAGCAACGCCCTGGCTAGCAGGTTTGTCGGATGCCAAATTCTTGGATGCTGCCGAGACGGGCGAATGGATATCGGCATGGCAATCAACCGGGATCCGCTTGGTCGATGTGCAGTCGCGCGTGATCACCGCGGCAAAGTTCAACGAAGCCTGCGCGGACGGATTCAATAAAGCCGATTTGTTGTCCGAATCAACCATTGGACTGGCAAAGTCCGCGATGGACCGGCACGGCGGTAACGAAACGGACGTTGCGATCTACTGTGACCGGCACGGCGGACGGCGGTATTACAGCGGCGTGCTGGGGCATGTCTTTGAAGATGCCACGGTCCAGGTGATCGAGGAAGCAAAGCGGCGGAGTGCCTATCGAATGACCGACCGTGGCAAGACAATCGAAATCGCATTCACGGTAAAAGGTGACTCGTTCACGCCGGTGGCCCTGGCTTCGATGCACGCCAAGTACTTGCGCGAACGGATGATGGAATCGCTTAACGGGTTCTTTGCCGAACGGCATCCCCGCGGAAAAGTGCTGGTGCCAACGGCAGGCTATCCTGTCGATGCGGACCGTTTTCTAGCGGATATCGACGCAACGATTCGACGCCAGAATATCAATCCGAGTACGCTGATCCGGTCCCGCTGATTCTGCCTCGCTGGGTGATCCCGTGATTTTCAGCAGGTGATTTGAATTTCGAAGCGCGGCGTGTTAATGTCGCAAAGTGAAAACACCCTTCAATGCTTGTGAAAGTCCTTCCGATGAAACGTTTCTACCGCAATTTGGTCTGTCTGTCCGCTTCGCTTGTGGCGGTATCGCTAAGCATGGGGACAGGCGAGCAGGCCGCGGGCGATGAAGCAAACGACGGCAAGGTGCTGCGTCACGCGGTGTTCTTTTCATTCAAAGAATCGTCATCGGAAGAAGACATTGCGAACGTCGTCAAAGCTTTCGAAGCTTTACCATCAAAGATCGATTCGATCACCGATTTTAAGTGGGGAACCAACAACAGCCCCGAAGGCCTCGACGACGGATTCACTCACGCGTTCGTGCTGACCTTTGCCGACGAAGCGGGCCGAGCGAAATACTTGCCCCACCCAGCACATGCAGAATTCGGCGGCGTGTTGCGTCCGCACATGAACGACGTATTCGTGATCGATTACTGGGGCAGCGAATCGAACGTTGACTTAGAAAAGGAACTCAAGCACGCAGTTTTCTTCAAATTCAAATCCGACGCGTCCGCGGCCGATATCAAGACCGTCGAAGAAGCCTTCGCCGCGCTGCCGTCCAAAATTGACACGATCAAGGCGTACGAGTGGGGCGTGAACAACAGCCCTGAAAAGCACGACGACGGGTTCACGCACGCCTTTATGGTGACGTTCGACAGCGAAGAAGGACGTGCGGTCTATCTGCCGCATGCCGAACACATGGCGTTTATCGAAATCCTGAAACCCGTTCTCGAGAAGCCTCGCGTTATCGACTTCTGGGTACAGTGACTTCTCGGTACAGTGAATTCGATCGTCACTGACCTAAGCGTCTTCGGGATCGAACTCTGGTTCATCACTTTGTAAACCGTCTTCGTCGTCACCTTCGTCCGTGTCCCGGTAATAAGTTCGCATTCGGGCGGGCAGCGGATCAATGGCCAGTTGATCGGTCAGGTAGCCTTTTTCTTTGGCAAGTCTCAGCACTTCGATGACGTCACCATAACCGCCACCGACGGCGGTCAGGCCGGCGATGAATTCAGGCACGTTGGTGTTGACCACTGCGATGCGATCGTCTTCGCCAGCTTGAAATCGACTGATGCGAATTTGGCCGGGCGAGTCCGCATCGGGTTTGATCATGATGCCCGCAGGACCTCGCATGAACTGTGTCAATTGGATATTCGCAAGGTTTCCGAACAACACAACCTCGGGCGACTCACGCAGCGAAACCACCACTGCGGGCGCGGCGTTGGTTTGAACTTGGTACAGCCAAAACGAACCGAGGGTTTGACCGTTTAGTTGTCTCGGACCGTCAGAGCGGCGACGGATCGAACAGAACGCACCGTAACGAGTTTCCAAACTTGCTTCGCCGGTAAGACGCTTCAACGCATCGACGGATTCTTGCGACTTCATGCCTTGCAAGGCGACCAGTCCCGGGGCGCGGAAAGCAGCGACTTGGCGAATCGCATCTTCCAGAGCAACGATGCCTTCGACGCGATCCAAGTACGCGAGTGCTTCGGCCGCATAGAACCGTAGTTCAGGATTTGTGGATTGCAGTCCGTCGATCAACGTTGGAACGGCGCTTTCACCGAGCGCTTCCAATTGAATTGCGGCGTCGGCAGCCGTGGCTGGATTGGCAAGGCGGCTGGCCAAGTCGGACAGGCGTTTTTGAGTATCCGAGGATTCGGGTTCGACGCCGATCGCGCGAATCACCGTCATCATCCGCCCGATGCTGTCGCGATAACGCGGATGGACTTCCAGTTCGATGTAGTCGTCTTCGAGTGGTTCAGCGATGCCTTTGCGGGTCGTTCCGTCAAAGAAGAAGAAACGACGGTTGATCGCTGACGAGATCGCGCTGGCCATGGCAACGTGCCGGTACCGTGGACGCAGGACCAGCGCAAGCGGTCGGCTGGTTTGCACGCGACCGCCCGAAATGATCGTGCCTTCAATCTTGTTGCTCTCGTCCAACGAAGCCGAGTACGCGGCTCGAGTCAAAACCGGACCAGTACCAATCGCCAACACCTCGCTTTGACGAACCGAGCTTTGCATCAATTGTTTCTGGACTGCGATTTGCTGGCGCAGTCGTGTGTCAAGCAACCAGCCGCCATTGAGGTCTGACGCACGGCTCTCTTGGGGAGCCAACACTTTGATGTCCATCGGGTCCCCACGTCGTGCGCCCGGCGGAATCGCTGCGACGACGCGGACCAGTGCGGTATCGGGTGACTCTAAAAAGTGGTTGGGATTGTCAACGTCACGGCGTTTCATTTCCTCGAGCAATTGCTCGCGGTACAGCGACGGATCGGCGGCGCCGCCGGTGCCAGCAAGCGAACTTACCGCTCCGACGCCCTCAATCTGTAACGTGTTCATGCCGTGCGGGATCGCGGCTTCGCGTACCAAGTCCGGTGGGACCGGCGCCTGCATCAACGCTTTGAGGGCATCATTTTCGTCTTCATCAGGTTTTCCACGCCAAATCGAACAGCCACCAGCAGTCATGCAGGCGATCAGCAAAATCAGAACGGGGAATTGAGGTTTCTCGGAGAGCTTCGGCATCCTGCCACGCATCCGTTAAAAGGCGAGAAAACGGCCACTATCAATCAGGGGTGATACCGAAACCGGCGGGTACGGGGCAAGCCGGAAAATAAGGCTAAACAAGTGGGCGATGTGATCTTGCCGCCATAACCGTGCAGCGAAACCTGCGGCATGACATAGACTGGATCGGCGTATCGAGATATTGATTGTTGTTCTCCGCCGATCCTAACGCTTACCCTTCATTGATTTGAGAGTCGCTTCATGGCATTCCTGAGCCTGGTTTTGGCGATGCTGGTGCATCCGGTCCACGAAAC
>JBAUHR010000782.1:0-1868 GCA_049680385.1 Rubripirellula sp.
CGGCACGTCACTTCCGGCTGACTATGACTTTGTTAAGTCATCTCTCGGCTTCATGATTTGTGACCAGATGTTCTACTTCCTTGGTCCAACACGGGAGAGCCAGTCGTGAGAATACTTTTCCTCCACGGCTGGCACAGTGTCGTCGGTGGCGTCAAACCGACATTCCTCAAAGACGCTGGCCACGAAGCCATCAACCCGGCACTGGACGATGATGACTTTGATCTCGCCGTTCGCACCGCCCAAGCTGACTACGATCAACATCAACCCGATGTGATCATCGGTTCTTCTCGTGGTGGCGCAGTTGCCTTGAACATCGACAGCGGAAATACGCCGCTCGTCTTGCTTCGCCCGGCTTGGAAAAATTGGGGGACCGCAAAGACCGTCAAGCCGAGCTCGGCAATCCTTCACTCACGCCAAGACGAAGTGATTCCATTTGCCGACTCCGAGGAACTCGTTGCCAACAGTGGCCTACCACCGGAAACGCTCATCGAAGTCGGGCAGGATCACCGTTTAGCCGATCCAGAGCCACTGAAAGCGATGCTGGAGGCGTGTGAACTGTTGACGAAAGGAGCACGGCAATGAATGAACTTCTATCATCAGGACTTTGGCACCGCATTAGACAACTAGCCAAGAAGGCCAAACGAAAGTCGGCAGCGGTCGCATACGTCACCGACGATACTTATATCAAGTTCGGCCATGGGGACACTTTGGTCGCAGATGCAAGTGACGAAGCGATCAAGTCTGGGCAAACCAGCGCCCGTGTTCTCAAGGCAGCGTTTGAACGAGGCGCACAGATAGCGTCGATCACGGGTCTTCACTCGAAGCTCTACGTCTTTGACCGCTGTGCGATTATCGGATCAGCGAATCTCTCGAAAGGATCTGAGCGTCGAACCGAGGCGGCGCTGGTGACTGACCAGCCAACGGTTGTTAGTTCTGCACGGCGATTGATTGAGCAACTGAAGTCAACCGGCGACGAGGTTGACGATTCGTTCATCTCCCGAATCAGCAAACTGCCCGTCACGAAGCGAAAGGGAGTGCCAACAGGGCGAAAACGCAAGCGAGCCGACGACACGATTCCTCGCTCGTGGCTGGTTGGTCTTAAGTGCGTGGAAGAAAAAGAAGCCGAGCAAGCAATCGTCGAGCAAGGGCTTGAAGAAGCAGAAAAGCATGTCAGCAATGAAGATAGCTCAGTTTCGTGGATTCGTTTTCGGGGCGACTCTCGATTCCGCCGAGAAGCAAAAGCGGGGGACGTGATTGTCTGTATTTGGACAGCAACACCCAAAGGGAAGCCGAATCGTGTTTACCATCACGCCCCGATTCTGTTGAGAAGAGATGACAAGGAAACCGGTGTGACATGGTTCTACGTCGAGGAATACCCCGATGCGGAAGATACAACAATCACATGGAAGCGATTTCAGAAGTTGTATTCTCAGATTGGACTGTCGGGGAAACCGAGCCAGTGGGCCACTCGTGAAATCGCTTCTCATCATTCAGAGGCACTTCACAATCTTTGGTTCGATGGATGAAAGGTAGCGAGTGAATTCGCTAGGTTTTTCCATGCCCCACAAGAAACCCAACTTGCCCGAGAAAACCTGCGTGGTCTGCGGACGACCGTTCACTTGGCGAAAGAAATGGGAGAAGGTCTGGGAGCAGATAAAGTATTGCAGCGAGAAATGTCAGAAGAATCGAGGTAAAGCCAAATGATCCGAACAGTCATACTGAGTCTGATGCTCCTCGTGGCAGCCCAGTCTGCCATCGCTGCAACCCTGCGTGTTCCACAGGATCACCCGTCGATACAGGCTGCGATTGACGCCTCAGTCCTCGGCGACATCATCCTTGTCGCACCCGGTCGATACTCTGAACACATT
>JBAUHR010000783.1:0-19727 GCA_049680385.1 Rubripirellula sp.
ATTTACAAGTTAACCGCCGAAGGATACCGGGACTCGATTGAGCAAGAATTTCTTGGCGTTCATGGCGACTTGGTCATTGCGATTCATTTGCGAGACTCGCTATCGCGGCCGATTTGTATTCGACCGGCCAACTGCAAAGACAGCAACCACAGCCTCGATACGATCACGGGTAATTCCGGTAAGCCTCTTGATGTCAGCGAATCGTCACCTCTGTCTGGATCAAAAACATGGAACTTCGGAGGCAACATTCGTTTGCTTCGATCAAGTCACGAGTCAGATTTCTACCACGTCGTCTTCCATCCCACGCGTGCGCTGAAACGCAATTGGCTTGATGAAAAAAATGCTCAGTTGCAGCTCGATGGCACCGAAACGTCGTTGTTGTTTCAGTACGACGGCAAGGCGAAGGTCGTACACCAGGATTCGGCCGTCGTGATCGTTGTCGGACCCAGTCGTGACTCTGTCGTGGGCACGTTCATGGATTTTTATCCGGCCGACTTGGCGACAAAGATGAAAGAGCGTTGGTACCAACCTTTTCCGCTTGTCGTAAGAGGATCATTGCACGAAGGCTACCGTTTTAAGAAAGACTCGCAGTGGCTAGCCGATGATGCCAAAACGCGAGCCAAAGGACATTACGTGCCGTAGACGGACTCGACGCCTCATCCGAACTCAGTAACCATTGAACTCAGTAACCATTGAGCTCAGTAACCATCGAACTGAGACGCCACTATGAAGATGTGTTGCTCAACCCGAAAAATGTCAGCTTTCTGCCGGAACGATTGGCTGAGCTTTTTCTTTCAGCGATTTCTTTAGCTCCTCGATTTGAAGTTCGACCTCAGAAACTTGGGTTTCTAACATTTTGACTTCAGCGCGTTTTGTATCGATGATCGCATCGATCATTTCACGCGTTACTTCTTTACTGTCTCGACCTGGGCTACGTTTCATCTGTTCCAATTCGGCAGCGATCTTCTTGCTGACATCATCATCCGGGCCATGTTCGTCGACGTACTCCTTTTGTTCCCGCAGCAACTGCGCGATCACGCTTTCGGCACTACTCAAATTCCGCATTTGTTTCTCAATATGCATCCTGGATCCGTCAACCAGAAGATCGAGACACTTCACGATCGGATGATCGGTGCCCAGTTTCGAAGACTGCCTATCTCTCTCGATCAGCAGAGCAATCAGGGAATTCCCAGTCTCGTCGTTTCGATTGCTTTCTTTCGCTAATGCCAATGTTCTTTCGGTCTGCTTTTTGAACAAACGCTCTAGCTCGTCCTTCATGATCGCGATTTCTGCGTCCAGTGCTTTGACGATGGGATGGTTCTTTCCATACTCGTTAACCGTTTTGTTCCTCTGGATCACCAACGGGAGCAATTGCTTGTCAATTTCGATACTTGTAATGGTCGCGGTCTTTGCGATGGCAAGGGCAGCCCCCTGATAGCCGCCTCCTTCTTGTCGATGAAATTCTTTTTTTGCAAACTCGATCCATCGATCAGCATCAACAACAGTTGGGTGTTCCTCGCCCCGTTCCGCTGCGGCACGGTTACGCTCGGCCATCAGCGCGGAGATCTGTTTCTGAGTTTCAATCGTCAACTTTGCTAACTTTGAGGCGCGAAAATAACGCTGAAAATCTTTGCCAATCAACTTCTCAATCGCATCCGATGTTATTGCCGAATCCTTGGTCCTTTTCGCAAAACTTTCGATCTGCGTTAGCTTGATCTTGCGTCTTTGCAATTCCTGGTGCATTTCAGAATGTTTCATCGCCAGGAAGAGCTGTTTCTCTCGTAGTCGATCGATTGGATTTGAAGATTCAGTGTTTTCCGTTTTCTCATCGGCTTGCGGTACACTGTCTTGTGGCGAGGCGACTCTTTCGATGTCCGCTTGCAGGGCGTTCGTCTTATCGGATACTCGGCCCAATGCGAACCAAATTGCACTGCCGATCATGATGACGACGCATGCCTCGGCAATCGCCATCACGCGTTTGTGCTGGCTTGTCCAGCGTGTTTCCGGTAACTCGATTTTCGGTTCGCGGAGCGGCGGATTGATGGTTTGGGCATACGAACGCAGCGAGTTGTCCATTGCTGATTGCTGTTCGATCGCCGTCGCGCAATGGGAGCAGATGGCGACGTGCGATTGAAAAGCCTCGTGCTGGGCCGATTCAAGATCATGATCCAAGAACGCATCAAGCGCGTTGCAGGTGATTTCGTTCATCCGATTGCCTTGGGATTCGTGGGAAGATCAATGGCATCGCCGAGTCGCTGGCGCATTTGCTTTCTGGCTGCGGACAGATTGGAACGAACGGCTTGCGGCGTGATGTTCAACACGTCGGCAATTTGGAGCGTCGATAGTTGCTCAATAACACGCAGGTGCAGCACTTGGCTTTGACGTTGTGGTAGTTCGCTCATGGCATCCCATACCTGCTTGCCCAATTCTTCTGCGGACGACAACAGTCCCGGTTCCGGTTCGTTGCTTGGCAGGCTGGACGTGTCCACT
The DNA here is from genome assembly GCA_049680385.1 of Rubripirellula sp. Classification (GTDB taxonomy): domain Bacteria; phylum Planctomycetota; class Planctomycetia; order Pirellulales; family Pirellulaceae; genus Rubripirellula. The sequence goes on from JBAUHR010000783.1 coordinate 2,491, forward strand.
TGTTCCCAGCCACGCTGTTGCTGCTTATCTCGCCGGCGCAGATGTTCACAAAACGTGTTGTTGGCGATTCGGAACAGCCAAGTCGTAAACGCGTCTCGTTCGCGAAGCTGAGATCGACGCTGCCATCCTATCGCGAGCGTTTCCTGAGTCAGGTCAGCGGCAAGGTCTGCGTTTTAGCAGAGGCGCAGCAGGAACCGGTAGATGCGAGGTTCATTTGCGGTAAATAGTTCGTCCAAGCTGACACTCGTGGTTACTCGCCGGTCCAACGCTAAGGCGTTTGCGTACTTAGATAGATGCAAAAGTTCGCCGAGCGCCAAAGAGAAACCTGAATATCTGAGAATTTGTTTTGGTTCAGTCACCGAGAAGCTCGCAGTTTCTCCAGTGAGGCGACTACCGGCAAAGCAACTCTAAACGCTAACAAGCTGCGATGCTCGCTTGCCGATTCTCCTTGCTCTAAGAAAATAACCGAGGTCATCTTGTCCAGTGCATGAAAGCGTCGCTCGACCAACACTGCTATACTTTGCACTGCCGACATCAATGGCATTCAGCCCCAGTATCCGATTCTTGACGTTGATTTTGATGAACGAATCACGTGTCGTCTTAGATGCCTTGGAAGCACAACTCCGAGCCACCTACCCCAACGAGTCTTCTCCGTTGCGAGTGACCGATGATCGGCTTGAAATGTTGGAGGGCAACCTGTCGGTCCACGTGAAAATTACCAACGATCCGGGCTACCATTCGTCGATCGCTCACTGCCATTTGATCGCGAAGCTTGGCAATGACACGAGCGATCATCTGGATGCCTGTGTGCTTGGCATCAACCAGGATCGCGAAGTCGCGCTTCGGGACGCAGCGAAAACGTGGGTCAGTTTGGTTGCACCGGCGGTTCTGTCTGTGGCGAAAGCAAATTCGGTCGCAAACTCGCAACACTTTCACGGCACCGAGCATAATTCGGTCGTCGGTTGCCACGGGTTCATGGGGCCATTGTCACACCGAATGACGCCCGATGATTTTGACATCGATGGGATCGGTGATTGTGAGTTGTTTGAATATGCGTCCGCGATGGCACCGCCGGGAATCGTCCATTTGGCGAAAGTCACGTTGGAGGCGACGCCCGAAGGCGTTTGGAATCGAACGATCGAAGTCGACGGGCATGAAGCTAGTTTTCGCGACCAAGGGCACCCGTCATGGCCCAAAAGCCCGGCGATGGGTCTCGTTACTCGGTACGCGGTATTTCATCATGGCAACGCGACCGAAAGCGAGGTGATGCAGCGTGGAAGAATCGACGCGGCGATCGAGGCTTTCGTGGTCGCAGTGGGCGAATTCGGAAACATCGACGAGGCACATGCCCAATTGTGCAGCCAAGGATTCGAAGAATCGCTGGTCGATCAAGTGACAAATTTTTGCCCCTCAGCAGCGACTCAAGTCGTCTTTGCCGGTTTGGTTCGATCGTTTGCCACGACCTACGTTCGTGTGACGAAAGAGGGCGAATGCTTGTCGGACATGCCGCTAATGAAAGAACCTGCGTTTGCCCGAACAATGATGTTGTTTCCAAAGTGGATACAGCAGCCGGCGATGCTTGAGCCCTGCAAGAAAACGGCAATGGTGAGTTCGGAATTCAACTCGATCAACGAGGCGTTGCATCGAGGGAGTGACGCAAAAAATCTTTGTTGTTCGCCAGTCATCATTCCTGACCGTGACGCAAGTGCCGAGCAGGTCGAAAGAGCAATGGAAACGATGATGGAGCGTTTGCGTGTGGAACACCACGGCCAAGCGAACACAAAACCTTGGTGGCGTTTTTGGTGATCCGTAGGCAAATCAAGAAACCGTTCAGGTGCCAGTGGCACCTACTCCGCGTACCATCAATCGTTTGATTCGTTTCGTGCCCGATTCCGCCGCGCTGGGCAGTGTGTGATTCCTGCGTGACGATCTCTACTTCCTCTACTTTGCTGTTTGAAAGAACCGGCCCAATGCACGTTTCGAACCCGATTCTGTTTTGCCTGCTAAGCGTTTTGATCAGTAGCATCGCGGCGGCTCAGACGCAGAGTCCCATTCGTGTGTCGGACGATGGAGACCACTTTGTTCTTGCCGAAACTCAGGAGCGATTTCGTGTCTGGGGCGTGAACTATGATCACAACGGACGAGGTGAATTGATTGATGAGTACTGGATCGAGCGCTGGGACGAAGTGGTGGAAGACTTTGCTGAAATCAAATCGCTTGGTGCGAATTGTGTACGCATCCATCTGCAAGTCGGGAAGTTTCTTGACGCTGCCGACAAAATTAATCCATCGGCAATCGAGCAACTGAAAAAGCTGTTGAAGCTTGCCGAGCATCAGGGGCTGTATCTGGATATCACGGGACTGGCCTGTTACCACAAAGCCAACGTTCCCGAATGGTACGACGGTTTGAATGAACCTGATCGCTGGCAGACGCAAGCCTTCTTCTGGGGATCGATCGCAAAGGTCTGCCGCGACAGTCCTGCTGTGTTTTGTTACGACTTGATGAACGAACCAGTCTTCCCCGCAAAAAAACAAGCCCAAGATGGCGAAGACCATACTGACCGCGAATGGTTAGCTGGCGAGCTTGGCGGCAAGTTCTTTGTGCAACGATTGACACTCGATCTGAACAGTCGCACTCGTCAGCAAGTTGCCAAGGCATGGGTCGATCAAATGGTTGACGCGATTCGACAGCACGACGATCAGCACATGGTCACCGTCGGCGTGATCCCTTGGGTGTTCGTGTTCGGAGGCGGAAAACCGTTGTTCTATTCACCGGAAGTGAGTGAGCGTTTGGATTTCGCATCGGTGCACTTCTATCCTCAGAAAGACAATGTCGACGAGGCGATTACTGCTTTAGAAACGTACGACATCGGTAAGCCGTTGGTCGTTGAAGAGATGTTCCCGCTAAAATGTTCTGCAGAAGAACTTGCTGACTTTGTCAATCGATCGGCCAAGTTTACCGATGGCTGGGTCAGTTTTTACTGGGGCGAAACGGCCGAACAACTCAGGCAAAAGCCAGATGCCACAATCGCGCACGCCATCACTGCAACTTGGCTAGAGAAATTTCACGCCCTGTCGGAACAGATCCACGGGCTACCATAGCGACAGTAGGCAGAGGGTGTCTTCGGCTGTGTTGTATCTGGTAGTCTCGTCAAGGTTGTTGGTCGTTTCCGAAACCTCTAGCGTGTGCTCTGACGATCTGCCTTCCTTCGCATGAAGTAGTGTGAATGCAATAACTCCGTTACTCTTTGACGTAGCAGTCGTCGGCAGTTCTGTCGCCCTCGCAGATCAGGGAACTCGATGAAGGACGGGGCTTCGGTCGATGCTCGGCCGTCACGGTGGCGACGGCAACCGCCCACGATCCATCCGGCAAACTCGCTAACTGATTGGTTTGTAGAATGCATACGACTTTTCCATCAACAGGAATCGTTCGCGGTAGCAAGCCGAACCGGGAAATAGACTCGACATTTGCGCGTGATTGAGAACACGTGTGTTGCTGATCATGTCATACCAAACCGGCAATTTTTTTTCCCAGGATCGGTGCAGGCGATTGCGGACTGAACCAGGCAGTTTGAAATAAAACGGAACGCCGGTGTGGACTTCGAGCGGAAACCGATCACTTGGTGTTTGAATCCAGTGAGCGGGAGCCAATCGATGCACTTCTCTCGCGAAAGCCGCCTGCTGTTTTTCATCACCGACGTGCTCGATCACCGAATTGCTGAATACCAAATCGAACGACTGGTCGGCGAAAATATCTTCGAGTTTACAAGCGTCCCCTTCGACAAAGTGGTATCGGGGATCTTTGACTGACAGGTCGTTGAAGCCCGGCAGGTTGACCATTGTGACTTGATAGACATGGTCGATCAAATTCCACACCATGGGAGAACCGCCCATGTCGAGGATTTTCGCGCCGGATGGCGGTTTGACGAGATCGCGAAAGATCTCCATCCGCTTGGCACGGCCTTTTAAGATAGGCGAATATTTCGCCTTGTACGCCCACTGACTAAGGTGACGAATCAAAATTTGCATCGTGATTTAAGCCGACCGACATAGCACTTCAAGGGAAAACAAAGAAACACTAGGACAGAAATCTAGTTTCCCGTCTGCCGCAAGTCAACCTGCAGAGGGGGGGCGGTCCGCGTGGTTTTCCGCTCCGCCGCATCCCGGACCGATCGCACGACCTCCTTGGTACAGAGTGGCTGGGCCGATTCTTATTGGTTCGTTACCGCTTCGTTTTTTTCAAGTACGCGAGCAAATCGGCCATCTGTTGCGGTGTGATGTCTTTCTCGATTCCTTCAGGCATCAGCGAGACCTGGCTCGCTTTCATCTGGTCGATTTCAGCTCGGCCTACCAGCATCGATTTGCCTTCCGCCATTTTCAACACGATCGCTTCATCGGTTTCCGATTCGACCAAGCCGGTGTAGATACTGCCATCGAGAGTCAAAATGGTGTAGGCGGCGAATGAGGGTTCGACCTTCGAGTTGGGATCCAAAATGTCATACAGCAAGGCGGCCTTTGAACGGTTGCGAACATCGCTCAAATCGGGCCCGGCAAGATGCCCGTGACCGTCGATGCGATGGCATGCAGCGCAAACTCGTGTGAAGACTTCTTTTCCGCGATTTGAATCTGCGGTTGCGGTAAGCGCGGTCTCGTATTGCTTGGCAACTTGTTTGCGATTTGATGAAACCACGCCGCCGAACAACTCGGACGCTTGCCTGCTGACGCTTGGATCCGAATGCTTCAGCAAACGAACTCGCTGATCGATGCTTAGCGCCGCAGGATTCATTTTTCCGCTTTCCATTGCGTTCATCGCCAATTGCGTTGAATCGGTTCGGCTAAGCAGAAACGTAACAGCGTTGCCCCGAACCGCTGGCCCCAATTGTGACCAACAATCGATCAGCACTTTGGCCGCGTTCGATCCTCGGCTCGTTCGCATCGCATCGACGCCGGCCAACTGCAACTCGGCAGGTTGCTGGATCGACAACAGTTCGCGAAAGATCGTCTCTGAAGATTCAAACGACTGGTACTTGAGAAGCTCGATGGCGGCGCGTCGGTCGGCCATCGGCATGGCCGCGTCCATCGCGATCTGCTGCCCTGAATCGAAGACGGTTTTCAAATTCGCGATCTGGTTGGCCAAATCTGCTGGTGGTTTCTCGAGCATTGCTACCAAACTCTGCCGACCTCGGGGGCCACGATAGCGGGGAAGCCCATCGCCCAGACCAACGATGGCGGCTGATTTCCACCACGCTTGATTCGTGCTTTCGCCTAGCAAGTCAAACAGTTCTCCGAGTTCGACCAAGTCACCTCGAGCGCCAACGATCGTCGCGAGACGTTTGATCAATGGAATCCCACCATCACGCCCCTGCTTTAAGAATGATTCGTTTCGCACCAGACGATCGATCACCAAGCCAGCACGATTTTTCAGCGACGTTAAAAGCCCGTCGGCGAACGGTGGATCGAGCCCGTCGCGACGTGCGATCGCGACCAATGCTTCGGTAGCCTCGGGCGCGTCACTTGCATGCAACGCCAAAGCGGCTTCGAAACGAACATGCACATCTTCGTCGTCGGCGCATCGAACGACTGATGCGAGTACCTGCGGGTCGTCAAGAAACTGATCAGCTAACTTGAGTGCGGCGCAACGACAGTTCGCATTTGCATCGCGGCACACGGTGATCACATCGGCGGGGCTGCACGAACGCAGACCGTCCAGGGTCCAGATCGCGTGCAATCGCGTTGTCGCGGATGGATGCGTCAAAAGCTGGCGAACTGCATCCGCTTGATCGAGTTGCTTATTCTCGACCAACAATCGCTGACCCAAGAATTGTCGCCAACCGTTCGCGTCGCCAAGCAGTTCCACCGCATCGCGAGGTTCGGTCGGTATCGAGAACGGCTGCGGCGCTGTCGTTGTCTCGGGCGATGTCGTTGTCGTTGCCGATGTCGCCGTTGAGGCTGCCGCGTGCGAGGGCGTGATTCGGTAGATGCGTCCGCGATCATCACCGGCTCGCCAATCAAGTTGTTCGGCAATTTCGGGCGGCAAAAACTTGGGGTGCTCGACCCACAATCGGTACATGTCAGCTAGATACAACGCACCGTCGGGGCCCACGGCAAGGCTGGAAGGCCGGAACCAGGAATCACTCGAGGCAATGAAATCACTCGACGGCTGGGCTCGCTCGGCCGTGAACTTCAAAGTTTCGTTTGACACAATTGATCGCGTCACCAAATGTCCAATCGGTTCGCACACGAACACACTGTTTTGAAAAGACCGATCACCCAAGTCGCCGGTATAAGCCGTCGTTCCACAGGCCGATGTATAGGTTCCTGCATGCGATAGGTAATTGCTTTTCATTTCTACGATCGGAAAGACCTTCGAATCGCCGCCAGACGGTGCAACGTCATAAGAAGACTGAGCAACGATGTGATAGGGATTTCGAGCGGTCACATGCGGCGGCAAGAACGTCGTCATGATGGGGTTTCGGTTGGTACAGTAAAACCGATTTCCCCAACGATCGATCGTATTGCCGTATTGGCCCATCCCGCTGTCGGCCCCAAATTCCATCGAATCAGGATGAAAGCGAAAGTCTTTTCGCGGCATCGTTACGGTCGTGTCCGGCGTATCGGACGAACGGACTTCGCCCGGTCCATAGTTCAGGTAGACCCAGTTATCGATTCCCCATCGCGGGTTGCCGACCTGCATTTGCGGATGTGCCGGAGTGAATCCATCGAATAGCGTCTGCCGCACATCGGCAACATGATCGCCGTCACGGTCGAGCAAGAATAGAACTTTCGTTTTCGCACCGACCAAGAGTCCGCCTTTGTAGGGCATCATGCTGTGGGCGAAATCGAGATCGTCCGCGAACACATGTCGCTTGTCGGCGACGCCATCATGATCGGTGTCTTCCAGCATCACGATTCGGGACAATGGTTGGCCGCCGGAGGGCGGACCAATCGGGTAGTCCCCGTACTCGGCCGCGTACATTTGTCCGTGCTCGTCAAAACAGATCGCAACGGGATCGAGCACCAGTGGCTCGGCCGCGAATAGCGAAATGTCGAATCCCTTTTCGATTTCGATAGCAGCCAATGAATCGGCTGGCGACTTGGGTGGAGCAGTCGTCTGTCCAGCCCAGTGGCGCCCACCTCGCTGACTCTCGATCGCGTCGAGTGCCGATGTCGGTAGGTCTTGCGCGTCAGCCAATCCCAATGTCGCTGAGACTAGGAGGACGAACAGTAAGAACAAACGCATGGATCACCGATCATTTGTGGACGATTTCTGGGGCGACATTTCTAGCGAGCGACGTTAGTGAGCAAATCTAATAGTGTTTGTCGCACTTTGGGCTCTGCGTCGACGGACAAGTAGCTGGATTTGCATCGCCATGTTTCATATCCACCAAGTGCGTGCTGCTGGGGCGTCGGCAGGTAACCGTTGTAGCCGTTGGCTAATTCGATCGTAAACGTTGGCTTCAGCGGACTAAGCCGTTTGATTGCGAGTCCCGTTTCAACAAATGTTTCGCACGGGCTGCTGACGATGCCGAGGCCGCCGATGCGAATGGCTTGCAACTTGACTTTGACCGTGGCGGGATACTTTGCCAAATCCAACGTCTCATTCGCATAGATCAAACGGCGGTCGCTCCAAGGGCCGGGGCCTGCTTCGTCGCTTAGTTTCTGGGCGCGAGCGAGTTCGCTATCGTCTGGTCGTCGGACACCAAGTTCGATCTCTTTCTCTTGCATTTTTATCGGCACCCAGTCTTCGAACTCGACTCGCTGGTAGGCGTTCTGAGCAGACGCGGCGACGTCACCCGCGACAACGCGAATCTGCTCGAACGGTTGCTGATGTCCGCCACCTTCAAAGAAGTTGATGTTGTTGATGTCGCCGCTGGTTCCATTGGTCATCGCAGCCACGAACGGCGGCTCGGCTTGGCCTGCATCGATCAATTCCGTGAACTGGCGTGCGAACTGGCCGAAATAATCAGCCGACAGCGAATTGGCAGGGACGCCGCCGACGTAGTGCAGGCTGTAGTTCGACCACACCGCAATCGGTCGCCCGTCAATGGCTTGGACGGCCAAGACGGGAACATCGGGATCAACCGGCCCGGCAGGCTGCAGCAGATCTCGACTATTCGCCGGTGGGTTCATTCGAACTTTGTCCGAACCGAGATCAAATGGATCGTTGATCGAAACGCCCGGACGCAAAAACCAACGTCGATTGAAGACTTGCCGTGGGTTGTTGCCGACCGCCCAGCCCACGCGTGCCGGTTCCAAATGAGAGTGAGCGCGAACGATACTGTGCGTGATCTTCTCGGTTAGGAACCCGAGATAGTTCTGTTCGGCTGGACTTTGAAAAGTCGGCGCAGCGCTAACGGCGGTATGAGTGTGGGTGGCCGAACAGAGAATGTGCTGCGTCGGAATGCCGGTGATTCGCGAAGCCGCTACTTTGGCGGCATCGTAGATTTCGCGAGGGATCATGCAACTGTCGCAGGTGACGATCGCGATCTGCGTTTCGCCGTTGTCCACCACAAGACAGCGAGCGTGCAATGGATCGTGTGCCTTGTCTGCCATCCGACGCGACATGCTGCCCGACGATTCAACCGGAAACGTGGTCGGCGTGATGTCGGTTGCGTATGCCCCCGCGCGCAGAACATGCGACGGAGACTGCGCGGTTGATTCAGCGGACGCCGGCAGCAAGGCAATCAATGCAGCAGACGTAAAGATCATAAACGGAGTGATTCGTTTCATGGTTTGCACCTTGAAGAGGCAAACGAGTTAATGCTTCGTTTGATCGCAGGAGGTTGATAGAGTCTGCAAGCCAATCGCCCAACTGCATGTTAAGGACGGGCTTCGTCCCAGATGCGTTTTGCCGGCTTGTTGTATTTTGATTCCCAGTAGTCTTTGGTGTAACGACCCTGACGACAATCAGCGTTGATCCTTTTGATTGCGTCGGGGTCGATGTTTTTGACAATGTAATCGAGGAAAGTGGCTGATGGAAAATAGGCGTCATCGTAGTTTGATTGATCCCAGTCAATCTTCCGTCGCTTCTCAACCGGCTCGTACTGATACCAGCGAATGTGATCGGCAATTCCTTCGACTAACCAACCTGGCGGTCGCTGGCCACCGGACCGCCCGTATTGTTGGACGACATGGACCAGTTCATGAATAACACTGCCGGTCGCTTCGCCTTTTAAGTTTGCCAGATACCAGGGGCCCGCGCAGTACACATCTTTCCCTTGCGTGTACGCGACTCCGCGCATTCCATCGCGAAAAGTGACACTGAACTCTTGGGGCGGTTCAAACTCGTTGCTCGACAGCGACTTGACGATTCGCGGATACCACAACTCGCATGCGGGCATCAGTTCCGATTGGACCCACGGCCTCAGATTGGGAACCTCGGTGGTGTCAAAATGGATCACGTACCTTTCATCGATCGTTAGATCATCAATCGCTTTTTCAATGAAGGGCGATTCGACAGCCTTAGCTGTCTCTGGTTCAGCAACGGCAACTTGAGCATTGGCACGATTAGGAATTGCAACGGCAACACCGATCGCCATGCCGAAAACGTACGCGAGTCGGAGAACAAGACTAAGTTCTTTCATTGCAAGTATTTCAAGAGAAAACACACGGTGCCGGTTCTGCAGACGACCATCTTAACGTCAAACTGGCCAGTCGATGTTCGAAACCAGTCGTACATTGCGATCATTCAACACCTGAAATCTCGCTAAGCGTCCCCGCCACTGCTGATAACACCTTAGAATTTTCTGGTTGTGGCAGGGGACACTATCGCAATCGAAGATTTCAGTGGATTGCCCATCGGTGTCTCGCCTACGACCGCACTCTCAGTCAAAACGAAAGCCCGAATAACTATGAATCAGCTTCACCGATTACGATCCGCCGCAGGCACGGCGAGAGGAATCCTGTTCTCAGTTGCCGCTTGCTACCTCGCGGTGGCTTGCAACTTTGCGGGCAGATGCTGGGCCGACGAGCGACCGAACATTGTTTGGATCATTCCGGACGACATGTCCGCTAACTTTGCGTGCTACGGGGAAACCGCGATCGCAACGCCCAACGTGGACCAACTGGCCGCAGACGGCGTCAAGTTCACCGCTGCTTTTGTCACCGCGCCGGTTTGCTCGACCTGCCGATCAGCTTTCATTACCGGCATGTACCAAACCAGCATCGGTGCTCATCACCATCGCAGCGGCCGCGGAACCGAAACGATCACGCTGGCCGAAGGAATCGAGTTGGTGCCGAAACTGTTCCAGGACGCGGGCTACCACACGTCGATCAGCGACTGGCCGATCGGTGGCAAGCTTGGCAAGACGGACTACAACTTCCAGTGGGACGAATCGGTCTACGATTCCAACGACTGGTCCGACCGAAAAGACGGCCAGCCATTTTTCACGCAGCTTCAAACCAAAGGCGGAAAGCTGCGTGGCAGCGACGCCGCCAGTTGGGAAAAAACAGCGAACGCTGCCCAGCGGAAACTGGGCAGCCGAACCACCGACGACCAGGTCGTGCTGCCGCCTTACTATCCACGCCATCCCGATGTGGTGCGAGACTGGGCTGCGTACCTGGATTCCGTTCGATTGACAGATTTGATGGTGGGCGAAGTTGTCGCTCGGCTGGAAGCCGAGGGCGTTCGGGACAACACATTGATCTTGTTCATGACCGATCATGGCATCAGCCACGCACGCGGCAAACAATTCATGTACGACGAAGGCTTGCATGTTCCGATGGTCATCAGCGGCCCATCAATCACGCCGGGCACCGTTCGCAATGACTTGGTCGAGCATATCGACATCGCCGCGCTGTCACTTGCCGCAGCCGGCATCCCCGTGCCGCCCCACATGCAGGCCCGGGATATCTTGGCATCGGACTACCAACCGCGTGAGGCCGTGTTTGCGGCACGAGACCGCTGCGATGAAACGGTTGACCACATGCGAGCGGTGCGGACGAAAGAACTGAAGTACATTCGCAACTTCTTGCCCAATCGACCGCATTTGCAACCGTGCGCCTACAAGGACGCCAAAGCCATTCTGATCGCACTGCGCCGGTGGCATGACGCCGGCAAATTGGACTCGGTTCAAGAACTGTTGTTTCGCCCGACACGGGATGCCGAAGAACTTTACGATCTGAGTAATGATCCTTTTGAAATCAACAACTTGGCCGCGGATCCTGCGTATGCAACTCGGCTGTCCGCAATGCGAGGTCGCTTGGACCATTGGATGGAATCGACTGGCGACCAAGGTCGGACTCCGGAATCCGAGGCGATGTTCGACAGCGACATGGCCGTCTATCTGCACACGCTGAAGATCAAGAGCACGGCCAGTCATTTGAAAACGGTTGAGGACAATATCGACCTGATGAAAAAATGGGCCGCCGAAGGGAAGTGAACGATGGACGAGCAGCGACGTTGACGACTTCATGCCCCGCACCGGATTCGATTCAAATGTTCATGACCTTTGCTGTTTTTCGCATCCCTGGGAAAGGGCCAATGATGGTGATGGCACGAAGTTTCGTTGGTTGGATGTGTCTTCTCGCATTGGCGATCGTCTGCATCGACGGCGGCGTGAAGGCTGCCGAAGTCGTCCCGTTTGATTTGGCAACTCCTAAGATGACCGACCAACCGGCGGGCCCCGGCCGGCGAGTGCGGCAGATTGCACCGGAGTATGAAGGTACCGACGTTCACCACGCACTGTACTTGCCATCTGACTGGACGCCGCAAGGATCGCTGCCTGTGATCGTCGAATACACCGGCAACCAATGGGCCCAGTGCAATTCGACCGGCAAAACCGAAGATGCCAACTTAGGTTACGGCATCAGCGGCGGACGCGGATTTATCTGGGTTTCGATGCCCTACATCGACGTGGACCAGAAACAAAACTGCACGTTATGGTGGGGCGATCGCCAGGCAACGGTGGAATACTGCAAGAAGAATGTGCCCCGGATCTGCGAACAGTTCGGCGGCGATCCGGACAACGTATTCATCTGTGGATTTTCGCGTGGTGCGATTGCAACCAGCTACATTGGACTAGCAGACGATGAAATCGCGTCGCTTTGGAAGGGTGTGTTGACGCACGATCATTTCGATGGCCAGAAACAATGGAGTTACCCCGATAGCGATCGAGCTTCGGCGCTAACGCGTCTGTCACGGTTGAACGGACGCCCTGCATTGGTTTGTGGAACGGCTGCGAATCAAGTGCGTGATGACTATTTAAATCAACATCAAGACTTAGCTCAGTTTTCGTTCCTGCAAGTTCCGACGAGTGAAATTTTTGACATCCCAGAGGGCGACGTCATCCATCCGCACACCGATCGATGGATGCACAAGCCGAGCGTCTATCGCGACCAAGCGAGGGGCTGGATCGCCAACGTTTGCGCCCGCCAATCAATGGTCAACTTATCAGCCGCTCCCGCCGCATCCGACACTCGCCGTGATTCGTGGAATCAAGGACCGGGTGCCGCAGGCGATTTTCGAATGCATGGCGGGCGAGCGCCGACGACGTGGAGTGCCGTTCGTAACGAGCACGTGCGATGGCGAAAGCGTCTTCCCGAGACTGGCCAGAGCAGTGTCGTCACGTGGAACGACCGAATCTTTTTCACCACGATGGCACCGGTCGATGGCGACAGCGAACTGGGCCGCGACGTGGTTGCTTGGTGCTGTGACTCAGCCACCGGGGATACGATCTGGAAACGTACAGTCGCCGGCACTCATGGGCTGCAGCTTTCCGGTTGCTTTGGCGACAGCAGTGCGCCGTCGGCGGTCACCGATGGCGAAACGGTCTGCTTTTTCAATGCGTCGGGTGCGATCGCAGCGTTCGATCTGGACGGTAAATCGCAGTGGACTCGTGACGTGATGCCGGTTGGGCGATCGCAACCGGTGCTCGTGGACGGGGCCGTTGTCTTCATTTGCCAACACTACATGCCCGATGACCATGGCCATTTCACGCACGACCACGTCGACGCACCACGTCCATTGTGGACGCAATTGCAGGCGATCGATTTGAAATCGGGCGAGGACCGCTGGTCATCAACTTGCGGCGTCAACATGGGCTGTGTCCCACTGCTTCAAACTCGCCTGGATGAACGGCAAGTGTTTGTCGTCGGTCGCGGCGGCGGTCACTCACCGCCCGAAAAACCCGAAGGCATTTCGATGGTCGATGCACGCGATGGTTCGACACTTTGGACATTGCCATTGCCCCAATTCATGAGCACTCAGACATTCCCAGTGATCAATGACGAGGTGCTGGTTTTCTACCGAGACGAACACCTGTGGGTCAACGCGATGACGGGCGCGATCAATCGCCGAGTATCGATCCTAAGTGACGTGCAAGTCGTTCACCACTTCGGTGACAAGTGGACCTCTGGCAGCGAATCGCTTGATGACACGAATGTGCAACGTTCCATCATTCAGCAATCCAATTTGCTGGTCGGCAAGTACCACTACTTTCGCAGCTATACCCAACCCTGGATTGGCCGCGTGGATTGCCAGCGCGGTTCGGTCGAGTACTTGCAGTTACCGGTACAAATGATTCCAGGCGATACTCGCGACGGCGACCGCTTGCTATGGAACGACCAAGGCATGGATCCGGCGCTCGTTAAACAACTGCTTGATGCGAGCCGCAAGAACAAGAAACTGAAACGACTTCCGATCACCCAGTGGGCGCTTGCCCCGAACGATATGCTGAACAGTCGTGGGCATCGGGTGATGGGCGACGCGAGGTCTCGGGGCAACGGATGGGGGCACCATGCCTCGCAGGTTCCAGCCGTCTTCGGCACGTCGCTGTACGTCCCAACGATGGCGGGCACGGTGTACGTCATCGACTGGAACGCCGATCGGTTCGACGAAAAGGCAATCACGGCGATCAATGATCTGGGGGCACCGGGGAAAGCATGGAACCGAGCCAGTTTGACCGGTGGAAATGGGCGTTTGTTTGCACACACGATTTCCGAGATTCTGTGCATTGAAGACCCGGGCGCCGATCCGACCACCGACTCGGCCGATTGAGTCCGCTACAATTTTGGCGTGATCTGCTGTTTGCGTTTTTCCGCTGGCGAGGCTGAGACGATGTATCGTGGTTTGATGATCGGTTTTGTGTGCATCTTTACAAGTGCGTTGGCGGTTGCCGAACCGCCGCTGCGAGATTCACTGACGTACGCCGATGTCACGAGCGGTTCGATCACTTACGACGTCACGATGCAAGTCGGCCAGGGCAACGGAGCGGAGCTCTATAAAGGCAGGTTGGCTTATGAAGCGTGGGATTCCGGGCGGTGGCAGGTGACCGGCAGCCTAGGGCGGGACCACGAAGCGGGATCGAGGCCTGGCTTTGTGCAACCGGGGCGGCCGATCGGCTCGCTGTATACGACCAGCTTGTTGGACCCGATCTCGCACGCCAGCACTCGCTTCGAAGTTACGCCTATGGGAAAAGTCGTTTCGACTTCATCGGAAGAACAGGTAAAGCTACTGCTCGGTGACTATTTGCTTTGGGCGATTTGGCCACTCGGCGAGAACGGAAAAACCCAATGGGGAAGTTCGGAACCGATCTTGGTGCAACAAATCAGCCACGACCCGCGTTTTCCCAGCAGTGTTCGGTCGAGTCTCAGCCCCAACTTTGCTCGGTCGGGCATGTCGATGTTTGATCGCGAGCGGCTATCGGCCAGCATCGAAACAACCAACTACCGAATCACCGGTACCGACGGCCCGATCACCAACATCGAACAAACCTATGAACTGAAAGCCAGCAGCACCGATCCTCCGCTAACGCTTGCCGGTAAAGGAAGCGGCAAGTTCGATCGTCGACGCGGCGTCTTTATCGAAATGGAATGGACACGCGAAGTGGTCAGCAACCGCAGTGGCGCCGAGGTCCGATTGCCCGTCACGATCTCGCTGAAACGAGAAATGGATTTTGGTTTTACTCCACTAACGGCCGAAGAAAAAGCTGCGATCGAAAAACAGAGAGCCGAAGCCGAAGCGTTTGCAAAAACGCCCGAAGGAATGGCGAAGGCTGCGGCGGATGAAAAACGAAGGGCCGAAGCAAACGAAAGGCGAGACAAGTCGATTGCCGACGCAAGAATGCGAAGCGAAACTCGCAGACAGGAACGCGAAGCCGAACTATCCGCTCCGTTCGATCCGGCCGAACGCAAAGCATGGATTGCCACCTTCGATGCCGGGCACGAGTACGGTGACGGGGCCCAGCTTTATGGCAAGCTAAGCGGCAAAGGAGATCGTGATGATCCCGAGCTTGGGAAAGCGATCTACGAGTTTGCCAACCGAATGGACGGCGGTTCGCTGTCGACGATGTTCTTTGATCTAGCGGCCAAGTTTGATCCGGACTTTGCCAAAATCGTGACGCTTCGAAAAGCCTACGCCAACTCGCACACATCGCTGGACGACGTGGGGCAACCGCTGGTTTCGAATAACCAGCCCAGCAAGGGACAAGTCGTGGCGGTCAAGCAAAAACACAGCAATGACTATCGAGCCAAGCTGGTCGTTTCGGCCGCCGACGGGTTTGTGATTGTCCAGTCGATCGATTCGAAACCCGTGGGGGAAGGACGCATTGAGCGGGTGCCCGATTCCAGCGTACGCTTTGCTTCACCCAAGGTGATCAAGTACTTGCCGGCGGAACAACGTGGAACGGCACCGGCAACGCTTGAGCCCGCAGTGCCAACAGCCTTGGCCGAGCTCAAACCGAAGACTTGGAAAGACAAGACAGGACGGTACTCGGTCACCGCAACGTTCGTCTCACTGGAAAAAGACGTCGTGCGATTGAAAAAGCCCGATGGTACAACGATCGACATCGCGATCGAAAAACTGAGCGAACCCGACGCCCAGGCGGCACGCGACTATGCCGTCGACGCCGCCAATCCTTTTGAAGTCGTTCAGCCATAACGGCCGAGCGTCAATCAACCAAACAGCACTTCATCGGTTGGCTGTTTGCCGGTGTCCGTTCGTGCGGAGTAGAGTTTTAGTTTTTGTAAAACCGCGAGCGTTGCAAAGGCAGGATTCGTGGTCGAATAGCGTTTCCACAATCGACCTGGTTCGCGAGAGAGCCGGAAGAACCATTCCAAGCCGTTTCGCTGCATCCACGGCGGCGCTTGTTCAAGCATGCCGGCATGAAATGCAAACGCAGCGCCGACGGCGACTAGCGGCATTGAAACACGATCACGCATTTCGTAAGCGAACACCTCTTGTCGTGGGCAACCGAGACCGACAAAGCAAAGACCAGCGCCGCTGGCATTGATTTGATCGGCAAGTTCATCTCGCTCGGTCGTCGATAGCGTGCGAAAACGTGACGCTTGCTTGCCGGCGATCTTCAAGCCAGGATACTTTTCGCAAAGCTTTTCGGCGAACTGATCAAGCATTTCTTGCGTGGCACCAAACAGAAAAACTGAAACGCCGCTCTTCGCAGCCGCTTCGCAAAGTCGCAGCGTCAATTCGGGACCATAAACACGATCCGACAAATTGGCCTTGTGCAACTTGTTCAGCGCCCAACGCACCGGTTGCCCGTCGGGACACACCAAGTCGAACTGGTTCAATCGGTACTTATGCTGCGAATCGCTAACGCCCGTCATCACGCCGTGAACGGCTAGCGCCGTCACTGACATGGATTGACGGGCTTTGCCGGCGTCAATGATTTTGGTGACGGCTGCTTCGTAATCGATAGCGTTGACGTTGATTCCGACGACACTTCGTTTGCCGAGATCGATCATGTTGAACTAACTCTTGATTAAACCGCGGATGCGATTTTAGGTGATGGAATGGTTTGGGCTTCGGTCGACGCGATCGCGGCCCCGACGTTTGGATCGGTTGCCTTGAGTTGGTCGATCATCAATCGCACATCGAACGAATCGGCATACAATTTCAGCCCCCAACGCACGATCGCAAGTTTGTCCTTTCGCGACATGTTCATCGCCGGAAAGTAAGCCATGTCGGAATCGTCTTCCTGCCCCATGAAATCGGGCGGATGCAACAGCAGTGATGGCGGTGTTCGAGTCAGCTTGCACATTCGGATCGCCAATCGCAGATACGATTTTGCCGCCAACGTCGAAAAGCTTGCCAAGTACGTGAAGTAGCTGAAGTGGATCGGCGTGCGAGTGATCGGCATCACTGTGACCGGCATCTCCCAAAGCTGAGACTCGTCGACGGTGCGTCTGAACGGACGATTGGGCTGAAGCAGTGATGAAAAACCACCGTATAGCTTCTTGGCCTTTTAGCGTTGTTCGCCTTTCAGATCACTCTTTATAAGGAAC
>JBAUHR010000784.1:0-2861 GCA_049680385.1 Rubripirellula sp.
CTGGCATATTCATCGAAGATGCCTGGCTATCGAAATTCATTCCGTAAACTCCCGAAATGAAGCTCATTGGAATAAAGATCGTGGCAATCAGCGTCAGAACTTTGGAAATGTCATTACTTTTCTGACCCAACATCGCAAAGTGCAGTTCGCGAAGCTCGCCACAGTACTCTCGCCCCAAATCCGATGCCTCGATCAACTGGCTGATGTGATCTTGGCAGTCGCGGATAAAGTACAGCGTATCGGCATCAAGGATCTCGCTTCCATCAATTGAAAGTCGCTTAAACGCCTCGCGATATTGCGAAGTGATCTTTCGCACTTGCAGAAGATCGTCACGGACATGATGCAGTTTAAGCGGCAGGTCGTGCTGAGACGTCGTTTCGATGTTCAATGAAAACTGCCCAAGAATCTCGTCGTAGTGCTCCATCGTGACAAAAAACTCGTCAACGATTCGGTCCAGAATGGCATAAAACAGATAGTCGGCGCCACGCTGCCGAATGCGACCGGTCGACAAGGCAATCCGCTCGCGGACCGTATCTAAGCAGTCGCCAGAGTGTTCTTGGAACGTTAGCACCACGCCCTTCTTTAAGAAGACACTGATCTGTTCCGAATCGAACGGTCGTGTCTTTTGCGGCATGCGAGACACGAAGAACATCGCGTCGTCGTATTTTTCACACTTAACACGTTGATGCACGTTGTTGACGTCTTCCAGGGCAAGCGGGTGCAGATCAAATGCATCCCCGATAATCTTTAACGTCGACGTGTTCTGCCCCGCGTCGACGTTAATCCACGTCACCCCATCGGAACTCTTGCTTGATTCGCCGTCAGATTCGTCAGAGATTCGAGAGAGCAAGCTCGCAAGATCTTCCGAAGTCGTGAGCACGTCATCGCTTTGATGATTCAAATCGTACTGGATCACTCGAATCGAAACGGCTTGGTCGCCAGTCGCCTCAGGCAAAACACCAGGCGCGCTGACGATCTTGGCCGTTCGCTTAAACAGCCGACGTTTATGAGGTTTCGCGGCCGCTTGTCCAGATTCCATCACGATTCCTCTACCTTGAAAATTAAAGCTACTGAGCCACGAACCTCGTTATTGACAATCACTGCGTCGGGCGTGACTCAGGCGATGACCACAACCATCATTTTATTGTGCGGCGGCCAGCTCCCTTTGCTCTGCCAGCGTAGCATCCGAAGCCAAGAAGTGTTGAAAGTCAGGAAGCGGCGCAACCTGTCAGACAACAACGTTGAACGTGTTTAGCTTTCAAGTGTCATCCCGCCTGCACTATCGACCAAGATGACCCTGGGCAAATCGCCGGCAAGCAATTCAAGCGAATCATACATCGTGACCTCTTGGCCTTCGTCCGGCGTTTGGAATCCCATCAAGACAAGCGAAGCGTCTCGCGAGGTCGACTGAATCACTTGTGCGACGGGTTGGTCAGACACGACGACTTCGGGGTCAAAGTGAATTCGCGACGAGGACGCCAATTCACGCATGTGATTGACGATTTCTTCGCGTGCCTGCTCGTTCTGAACCACTCGCAAGACCCGCACGTGGTTTCCACGCCATTCGGGGTTTCGGTGCAACAGGTGAGCAAGCAGCAACATCAACTCGCCGTTGTCCATGCCTCGCCACCAAACGTCGATCGTTCCGCTAGGAACCGTCCAGTGGTCGGCGATGTCAGTGGCGCTTGCTTTATCGCCATCCTCGACGCGATGCGAAAGAAACCTTGCTGCCAGAATACTGCGATTGGTGCGGGCAATCAGCCGAACGGTTGCGCCAAATGAATCGGCGCGTGATTGGTCGCGTGGCCAACCTAACAGCACTGTGTTGGGACGCAGTCCCCCCAATCCGTGACACTGAATCAACGACTCGACGCCATCCGATACATATTGTGCACACGCGACCGCGGGAAACGCATCAAGGTTCTCGCGTTTGATGAAACCTCGCAATTGCTTTTCGTATCGGTCTCGTCGTTCCGAAAGTTCCTCCAAGTCACCGGTCACGACATGGGCCAGCGACAGGATTCCGTGCCCCGACGTCAACCAATGGCCATAGATCGGAATATGTGGACGTGTCCAACCACTGCCACTGAGCGCCATCACGATCGGACGCCAATTCTTGGGATGGTAGACTTCGTCTTCAAGCTTCAACAACGCTTTGCGTGCCCGTTCGAAGATCACGCCGCTCTGAAGGTCGCCCCAGCGAGCCTCAACTTCCTTGGACTGAATGAACCAATAGATCGCTCCGATAAACAATAGCGACAGGGCAGCCCACAAGCCGTTGATCAGAAACATCACTCCGAAACAACCGATCATCCCCAACAGCGACGTGATCCAGTGAGAGTACCGGAACGTGGGTCGGTAACTTGGGTTCTTCGTCACCGATTCGTAGAACGTTGCCAAGTTCAACAGACCATACGTGATCATGAAGAACATTGTGATGATCGGCGCAATCGCGTTCAGATCACCGAACACAATGCAGACCTGTGCGATTGCGAACGTCAGCACGGTGGCGCGGCGTGGTTCGTTGCTTAGCCCGCTGCCAGCACCGAAAAACTTTAGAGAAGCAAAAATTTCGTCGCGCGCGAATGCTTGCAAGATTCGCGGCGCTCCCATCATGCTGCCAAGTGCCGATGATAGCGTCGCCGCGAACACTCCGGCCGTGATCAAGACTGGCCATACTGCAATGTCACGGATCACCATGTTGTTGCCGATCAGTTCCGCCGCAGGCCGAGCACAACCAAGCAAAAGAGCTTGTGAAATATAGATCAACCCAGTGATCACAACCGCTGCCAACGTTCCCGTTGGGATCGACTTTGATGGATTGGCTAAGTCACCTGACATGTTCGCACCGGCCATGATTC
>JBAUHR010000785.1:0-2714 GCA_049680385.1 Rubripirellula sp.
GCGAAAAGCGTTTGCGTTTCACTATGCTGGCGACCAGCACTTGGCCACGATCTTTCATCATGGCGTCGATGAGCATCGGGACGCGATTTGGTCGTTTTGCGTTCCGTCGATCGCCAACCTGTATCTGCGTTGGTGGGAACCGTTGGAACCTGGCGCCAACCGCGAACCGGGCAGCCCCGAGTACACGGGTGACTTGCTGGATGGTTTTGGTAACAAGGTCACCAACTTTGCTGCAGCCAACCCCGAAAAGTCGCCCGCCGGCGATCTGCTGAATACTCGCGCCGCCGGATTTGGCTTTGTACGTCTGAACACAAAGTCTCGTCAGATCACGATGGAATGTTGGCCTCGCAACGTCGACGTGACGGATCCTTCGGCCAAGCAATACCCAGGTTGGCCTCTCACCATTTCGCAGTTCGACAACTACAACCCGCCGTCGTGGGGCAAGCTTGGTGAACTGACTTTCGATGTGGACTCGCCCGTGGTTCAACTGACCGATTCTGACACCGGCGAAATCCTTTACACCGTTCGAGCAAACGGAAAGTCGTTCGTCCCCGGCGCACCGAAAGGAAAATCCTTCATCGTCAAGGTCGGCAAAGACGCACCGGAAATGGTGGTGTCCGAAGACGCGCGAGTTGGCGGTGCCGCGCAGTCGGTACAGTTGAACTAGGACGGGCAACATTGCAAATTTCGATGTCGCACAAAGTGGACGGCGAATACGAGCCCAAAGCGTGACCGAGTGCAATTCGGACGGATTGATACACTCGTCTACGTTTCAGGCTTGTATGAAAATTCGTGCATAGCCTTTCGAAAACGAATCTCAGGATGGATTGATGCAAAAGACCGTTTTGGCTTTCTCTCTGGTTCTCGTTTTTGCGATGTGCGGGTTGGCGTCGGCTGCGGACGAAACGGCCAAGGCTGATGCTGAGATTCTGTTTGCTCGTCGAATCAGTCCTGTCATTCGCGAACGGTGTCTCGGTTGTCACGGCAGCGAGCCGGATTCGATCGAAGGTTCTCTTGATCTTCGATCGCTGGCGGGACTGATGGCGGGTGGTGAAAGTGGCGTGCCGTCGATCGAGGTCGGCAATGCGGCCGAGAGTCCGCTCTTGCTCTCTGTGACCAGGAACCATAGTGAATGGTCCGACATGCCGCCGAAGGAATCGGAACGGTTAACCGCCGAAGAACTCGAATGGCTTCGTGACTGGATCAACTCTGGTGCTGCATGGCCCGATGAAGAACGGATCACGAGCATCCAGAACGAGTATGCCGAAGGCGATCAAGTGCTGACGTCGAAAGCCCTGTCCGATGATTGGCAATTTCGACGATACGAATCCCACAAGCTGTGGGCCTACCGACCGCTCGATGTTGAGACGGTTCCGGCAAACGAGCATCCTGTTGATTGGTTTATCAACCGAAAACTTGCTGATGCGACGCTTGCACCGGCGGCGATGGCAGAACCTGAAAAGCTGGCGCGCCGAATCAGCTTTGGGTTAACCGGTTTGCCGCCGAAATCGTCCGAAGTCGCGGCATTTTCGGCGGCGTTTGCAAGCGATCCTGAATCGGCGGTGCGTGACTATGCCAACAAGCTGATGAGTTCACCGCACTATGGCGAGCACTTCGGCACGCACTGGCTTGACGTCGCTCGGTACGCGGATTCAGCCGGCTTCGCGAACGACTTTAGCCGCCCCAACGCGTGGCGGTACCGCGACTATGTGGTTCGAGCGTTTAACGACGACAAACCGTACAACGATTTTGTTCGCGAACAAATCGCGGGCGACGAAATTGACGCGGAGGATCCCGAGAAGCTGATCGCAACGGGGTTTTTGCGGATGGGGCCGTGGGAGCAAACGGGCATGAGCGTTTTCAAGGAAACGCGTCAACAGTGGCTCGACGACGTTACCGATTCAGTCGGTCAAGCGTTCCTCGGACATGCGATGCAGTGCTGCAAGTGCCACGATCACAAGTTCGATCCGGTTCCGACGCGTGACTATTATTCGATGATGGCTGTGTTTTCCACGACGCAGCTTACCGAGCGAACCGCCGCGTTGCTTGACGTCGAATGTCGAACAGGATTCACCGAGTCCGATGAATGGGTCAGCGCCAAGATTGATTCCTATGCGCGACAAGAAACTGAACTAAGGGAACGTGTCGACAAGCAACGAAAGCAAGAGTCCGGCGAGGCAAAAGTTGGTGACAATGGATTAGACCCCGGTGACGAGGCCTCGCTAGCGCGGATGAACAAAAATATCTCGCGGCATCGATGGGAACTGGATCGCACCAAGCCCATTGCGTTAAGTGTATACACAGGCAATACGATCCTGCGCAAGAACGTTACGGAACCCACGCCCTTACCCGATAAACCATGGGGCAAGGGCGAAATGGAACCGGATACTATTTATACCGGCGGCAGCGTCTACTCGCCCGCAGACCCGGTTAGCCCCGGCGCTCTAAGCGCAGCCGAATCGCTTGGCGAATTTCAAACGCCGCCGTTCCCTGACGGAAAAGGAAAACGACGATTGGCGCTTGCGGAATGGATCGTCGACCCTAAAAATCCGCTGACGGCACGGGTGATGGTCAACCGAGTTTGGTCATGGCACTTTGGCAAAGGTTTGGCGGCTAACCCCAACAACTTTGGTGGTACCGGCGGCATCCCAACTCATCCCGCCCTGCTGGACTATCTGGCCGCATGGTTCATTCAGCATGATTGGTCGGTCAAA
>JBAUHR010000786.1:0-3545 GCA_049680385.1 Rubripirellula sp.
TCGTAAAACCGCGTCCCGTTTGTTGCTCATCATCCAAGATCCCGGTCAGCGATTGACCGTGCAGGTTGTCCGGCGTTTCAACACCACACATCTCCGCCAACGTGGGATACAGATCGACCAACCCCACCGGCGCGTGCGCAACCTTGCCGGCCGCTTTCAAACCGGGCCCTGCAATGATGTAGGGAACACGAGCGGACTCTTCATACAGGCTTCGCTTTTGCCACAGACCTTTCGCGCCTAGGTGATAGCCGTGGTCGCTAGTGAAGACGACGATCGTGTTGTCGGAAAGCCCATTGGCGTCGAGTGCATCAAGAACTTTGCCAACCTGAGCATCCATGAATGACGTGCTGGCATAGTATGCCTGGATCGCTTCTCGACGCTGGTGATCACTCATGCGATCCTGTTCAGCTTTCTGGCTAAGCAGTGCCGCCTCGGGGACGTCGACACGGTCGACTTCGGTATTGCTCGCAAGCGGCATGTCAGCCAACGGGTACGACTCGAAATATTTCGCAGGCGCAACGTACGGCGTGTGCGGACGAAAAAAACCAACCGCCAAAAAGAACGGGCGATCTTTACGCTTGGCACACCGCTCAAGCAACAATACCGCTTCGTCAGCGACCATCGCATCGGTGTGCAACTCGTCTGGTCGCGGAGAGGCATACCAGGACAACGTACCGCCAAACTGGTTTTTCTTCAGCGAGAAAATGTCGGGCTGTTCGATCAATCGATCGCAACCAGCCGGATTGATATGCATTTCCCAAGACGCCGGGTCATCGTGACCGTCGGTGCCGATGCTCTTGGGAACGTTGTAGTGATACAGCTTTCCAATTCGGGCGGCAAAGTAGCCGGACAAACGAAACGCTTGCGGCAAAGAAACATGGTTTGGAATCGTTTGACGAAAGATCAGGTTATTTTCCAGAATCCCGGTCGCATCAGGATACAATCCACACAGCATCGAATTGCGAGACGGCCCACAATGCGGCAGTTGACAATAGCCATGATCGAACCGAACACCGCGAGCGGCCAAGCGATCGATATTCGGCGACTTAACATGTGGGTCACCGTAGCATCCCAAACGACAATTCAAATCATCGGAAATCAAGAACAACACATTCGGTCGCCCGTCTGTCTTGCCTGATTCGTCGCCTCTTGCTGATGTTCCGTTCGCCATCACAATAACACTCAGCAAAAAGCAAACTCGTGCTGTCACAATTCCAAGTGCAGGAAATAGGGAATTGATCCGCGGCGGTTGGAAACGCTGAATCATCAGTTGGCTTTCACGAAAGAGTATGCGTCAACAAGATCACGACGGCAGGTCCAAACGAACAATCCTAACTCAAATACCTGAGCAATTGGTCGTCGAAGCGATCCGTACTGTCCCGTCATAGCCACCACAGAGCGTCGCAGTCAGCGTGAAGAAGATAGCAGCACGCAAAACGTTGGCTGGAAACATAGAGGTGAAATCGAAACAGTCATATCCGAGGTTCGACTTGTAACCAGATCGCCAATCTGCATGAGTCGGCTTCAATTCGGCAGCTCATGTATCTCGCAACTAGACACCCCGTGTCCGGATGCTCAAAGCGAAAATCAACGGCGTTTTCGTCGGATCACGCACCAAGCGGGCAACAGTAGACACGCAGCGGCCGACGACGGCTCTGGCACGGCGGTTAGCGTAATCGTATCGCCGCTGCCCTTAACGGTCCAAACAAACGGCGATGCAAGGTTGTTGATTCCAAGAGAGTTGAACGTTTGTCCTTGAAAGCTAAAAGAGCCAGCGATCGGTGAGCCGCTAACGTAGTTCCGCGGCGTCGTGATATCCGAACCGGAAACACTGAAAGGATCGCCCTGGAATACGCTTGCCGGTGCTCTGCCGCCAGTTCCAAATATCGACGACGAAGCAATCGCCGAACGGTAAAACTCCGTCTCCGTTCCGCTTGGGGATGCAAGGCTCAGATCAGCACTGGATGGCGTGATACCGCCGAAACTAAACGAAAGCCCCGGACTGCCGACTCCACTTAGGTCCAGGCTTCCCCCATACGTGAAAACCACATCGCCAGCCGTTTCTCGCATTTGCACAACAATGGCGGCCTGTGTCGTTGAAACACAAAAGCAAGCGAAAACCAAAACTGCGGCAAAGATGTTACGCATTGCAATCCCTGGGAAAGAAAATCAAATCGGGGCAGTAGATGGTAATCAAATTGGTTTCAAAGGGCCAACCATTCCCAAAATCCGAAACCGTTGACGCCAATCGGAGTGGCGGGACACCGTCAAAATTCAACGATTGATTGCGAAACTCCACGCCTCGGCTGAACAAACCATCATCATTCGCTCCAACGGCATACCACTTATTACTACTTACCGATGACGGCTTCCGGCAATTCATGCTTGCCTGCGTTCTCGCTATTGCGAATCTCGGTGTGACGCTTGCTTCGTGTCGTATACCAGTGATACGTTCCCTTTGCGTCGGGATCGGCTATCACCGGTGAATCATATTCAACTGCGATCACAGTATTGCGTGAGTCCGGTGCCTTCGCCGGAACTTCGATGTTGGTGACGTGCCTGCGAGCGTCATAGGTGATCGGTAGAGGCTTGCGTTCTGCATCCGCCAGAAAGTAAGCCTTGGTTGGCTCGCCGACGATACCATTGAACTCGATGCCATCGGGTTTCCATTCCAGAACGTGCAGAAAGACCGTTTGATCTTTGTGAGTCATCGCGCCCCACCAAAAATCAAAGTCGACGGGCGAGTAATTCGCTGCATAGATCGAGTCGCCGTTGACTTCCATCCACTCACCGACCTCGCGTAAACGCTCGATCTCTTCGGGCAACAAGTTTCCGTCCGGATCCGGCCCGACGTTCAGCAACAGGTTCACTCCGCGTGCACCACAAAGTGCCAGGAACTCGATGATGTCCTTCGTACTTTTCCAAGCATCATCGGTACGGTCATACCCCCAGTTATGCCGCATCGTCATGCACGTCTCGGTGTCTTCCGTCATACGCTCGGCCGGAAGCATCCGGTCCGGCAGTGATTCAAAGTCAGCGTATTGCCGATTTTGCGTTGGCACTTTGCGGCTGTAGAGCCGGCTGCAGATCACCGCATTCGGTTGCAGTTCACGAACCCTCGCACCCTGGCGGTCGGCCTCGACGACGTTGTTTCCGCCGACATCAAACCAGAGTACGGCCATTTCACCATAGTTCGAAAGCAGCTCGTCAAGGTTCTTCTCGACAAGTGCGAGGTATTCGTCGTTGCTTAACGTTCCCGGCTTCCTTTGGAATGTACGGTGATACCAATCTTTGAACTGCGAATAATAGACGCCAAATTTCAAACCTTGTTTGGCACACTCATCGGACAGTTCCCTGATGATGTCGCGTTTGAAAGGCGAGGCATCCATCACGTCGTAATCGGTCGCGATGGTATCGAGTAACCGTTCACGGGCCGGTGTGATGAATTAGGCTGCGGCTGTTTTCAGATCGTTGGTGTCAGGCAGGAGCGATGGTGCGGGACGGCTGGTGAATTGGGCACGCATTGATTCGACCAGGTACTCGTA
>JBAUHR010000787.1:0-1559 GCA_049680385.1 Rubripirellula sp.
TTCCAAACCGGATTGTTGTTGGTCAGAACCGGATACCGATCTTCGGTCCATCGCTCGTGAAGCGCTTGTTGATCCAAATATGGAAAGAGACTCACTGCCCAACTTGCAATCTTCGCGTGGCGTCTAGCAAAGGTGTTCGACGGGTCACTCGGATCGCCAGCCCCCGGCGTCCAGGTACCATAGTCGTCGATGTAACCGGGGGCGACTTGGCGAGCACTAAAGTGATTCGTCATCGCCAGCCCCAGTTGCCGCAGGTTGTTCTTACACTGCGTATTGCGAGCCGATTCACGAGCGGAATTCACCGCCGGAATCAGCAAACCCATCAGGATGCCAATGATAGAGATCGAGACAAGCAGCTCGACCAACGTGATTGCTTGCCTGCAACGATGCATCTCGAAGCCCCCTTAAAGTACCGCCAAAGAGCGACAAATCGCTCCAAAACCAAGTTACTACTCCGCAACAAGGTGAACGGTTTATAAGTGGTCACGTGACCACTTGCAACAAAAACAAAAACTTCCTCGAGAAAAAATTTCGATTCGCACCTGCAGGTGTCTGTCCTGGCAACTGCCGATTCCTCAATGATACTGACGCTCCAATCCCTTTTTCTACCGAAACTGGCTCGTCGGAGGCTCAACGTTTCCGAACTCGATTTCCGTGACGTGGATATTCGAAGTGGAAGGCGAACTCTTGCTCTAGCCATGCTTGGCACCAGAGCACTTGCTGCCAAGCTGCAATCAATTCGTGGTGTGGCGTGTAGGTTTCGAAGATTGCAGTCTCGGCTTTGGACTGGAGTGTCAACATTTTTTGGTATTCCGTTTTTAGCCGATCCGTCTGTCGTGGATTTTTGGCGAAAAATTGCACCCGTTTCGTTGCCTCTTCGAACAAATCGACAACTCGTTCATCTCGCCGCTCAATGCCTCGGACCTTCTTGACCAAGTCTTCAAAGTGAACAACGGACGCGCGGAATTTTGCACTGGCTGCGTAGACAGCACTGTTGTCAACGCGTTGCGCGGATGCATCACCTGCAAGTGAGAGTCCGGCGGAAAGAACGATGACGAAGGCGGCAGCTTGTTTGATGGAGAGCATGATCGATGGTGAGCTAGAGAAATCAGCGGTTGAGTGATCGCGAATCTCCGGCTGCAGTGCATCGAGCATGCCAAACAGCAGAGCCAAATGACAGAATGGCCGCGCAGATCGTCATCGCCGGAGATTCCCGGCGAAAATTGCTCGCGGCCCAAAAGTCGTGAGCGGAACTTTGCGTCATCAGAATGACACGTTGTGATCGTCACTTTGACATCAGGCCATGATCTCGTGAACGACCTCTCCGTGTACGTCTGTTAGCCGAAAGGGCCGACCATTGTGCATGTAGGTCAGTCGTTCGTGGTCGATGCCCAGCAGATGTAGCAGCGTCGCGTGCCAGTCGTGCATGTGAACTTTGCCTTGCACGGCGTGATGTCCAAACTCATCGGTCTCGCCGAAGCTAAAGCCAGCTTTCACTCCGCCGCCGGCCAGGAAACTGGTGAAGCCGTACGGATTGTGGTCACGACCGGTACCGTTGG
>JBAUHR010000788.1:0-24967 GCA_049680385.1 Rubripirellula sp.
CGATGCAGTGATCACGCATGATCGCAAGACAAAAAAACAACAGCAGAGCGAAGCTCTTCCAAACCGAGTTGGGTTGGCACGGATGCCAACCATCCTCCCGCAAGGAAGCGGCCACCCACCGAGCCAGCTTACCACCTAATGCACCGGAGCAACTCGATTAAGTTCAACGTTCGCCGTAACCGGGCGGCGAGGCGAGGGAACGCTTTGCGTGGGGTCAGGCCCGGGTTTCGGGGTTTCTCGTTAACTGAGTCTCTGAACTCGAGCCTGCCCGATCGTGAAGGTCGCGAGTCTGACGGTTCGCTACAACGCGCTGATGACCAGGCGCCAGGTTCGCAAGTACTGCGAACTGAACAAATCCTGCCAAATGATGCTTCGTCACAGTGTCGAAGAAATGGGCTTGTCCGCTCGAGCCCACGACAAAATCCTGCGAATCGCCCGCACGATCGCTGACGTAGCGGGCGTCGAAAACATCGAAGAAATGCACCTCGCCGAAGCGATCGGCTATCGAAGTCTGGACCGCGATTTGTGGACTTGATGGTTACAGCAAGATTTCGAACATGGCGCGGATCGTTACGGCGTCGTCGGTGCCTAGCACGGCTGCGCCGGCGCTGTCTCGCTCGATCGCTGCAATTCGCGAGATGTACATGGCGCCGGTCGTGAATCCGACGACGCGTCCGTTGATCATTCCGCGAGTGGTGAAGCTGATGTCAGCGGTGCCCGAGGTGCGGCGGAGTTCGTCGAATCGTGAACCGGCGATGGATCCGCCGGTGAATG
Source organism: Rubripirellula sp. (assembly GCA_049680385.1). Taxonomy (GTDB): domain Bacteria; phylum Planctomycetota; class Planctomycetia; order Pirellulales; family Pirellulaceae; genus Rubripirellula. The sequence goes on from JBAUHR010000788.1 coordinate 775, forward strand.
TGTAGTCGGCGTCCATGTTGTAGAAGCCAAAGGTCAGATCAAGATTGCTTGCTCGGTCGAGCACGTAGCCCTCCCAGCCGACGAACCCTTTGCCACCGACGAAGTCCGAATCGAGGGACTCTTTGAAAAGTCGGTCGCCGCCGTATTCAAGTTTGAAATCTTGGTCGAACGCCATGTAACTGAACCCGCAACCGGCTGACAAACCGCCGAAACGAGTTTGCCAGGTGTCACGCAAGGCAAAGTCGAATCCGTAGTGATCGACATCCGCATCAAGGTGACTTCGACCGCTCGTCAGCGCGCTGTTTACGCCGGTAATCGGGTTGGGCACATCAAGATTGCCCGGATCTTTGTTCGAGTTGGCTCGGGCAAGTCCATAGAAGGCCTTCGTTTCGACGCTGGTGCGAGTCCAAAGGAAGCGGCGGACTGCTTTGAGTTCCCACAGAGCGCCAATCGTGTCGTTGTTGTCTCGGAAAGCCGAACCACCATCAGCGTCTTCGCCGATTGTGTATTCCGGCAACATTGCACCCCAGAACGCTTTTCCGAATGTTAAGTCAAACGGGCGATCGGAAATCGTACTTTGCGCACTTGCGTTTGCTGACAACGCAATGCTGATGGTGATCGCAACGATCCAGGAAAAGTGACGCATAGAAATAGCCAATGAGTTCTACTGAAACAGAAAGGGGGGAGGTGGCATTTCTGGTATCGAGCGCTGGAATCACTGGAGGCGATGCGGTGTCCGATGATTGCGCGAAACTGAGGCGGATGATTGGCGAACCTGTTTGTTGATCTGAAATCGCAAATTAATCGGATCGCTCCGGTCAAGTTGAGCCGTTCGGTTTGGCAAACTGTGCGGGCGATTGTGTCGATGCGGAATTGCGCTGATGCGGTTAAGTCGAACCACCGTCAAATTCGTCATCAAGCCGATGCGACGCAGCGAGCGTCTTGGTTTCGGGCGTTGTTGACATGGCGATCGACCGCGCGAAACGACAGGAAGTCGTCGGGCGCCGCGACCATCCAGGACTGCAGCGTGTCGAGATCGCGAAAAGCCGGGTCAAGCCAGCGGTCGTAGTTGGCCGGATCCAAAATGACCGGCATGCGGTCATGCAATTCTGACATCGTGCTGTTCGCTGCGGTCGTGAGGATCGTGCAGGTATGAATCGGCGAGTTGTCGGCGGAAACCTTGGTGTTGGTTTCCCATAATCCGGCCATCGCAAATGTGGCTGGGACGCCGTCAGGATCCGCATGCTGTTCCATCAGATAGGGTTGTTTTCCGTCGTCCATCTTTTTCCATTCGTAGTAGCCGTCGGCAAGGATCAGGCACCGCTGGCGCGAAAAGGCTTGGCGAAAGGAAGGCTTGGATGCCGCCGTTTCGCCGCGTGCGTTGATCATGCGATTGCCGACCGAAAGCTCATTAGCCCAGGGTGGTAGCAGTCCCCATCGCATCCAGCGGCCTTGGAAGGCTGGCGCCGCGGTCGGTTGTTTCGATGCCCCCGACAAGACGCAAGCGAGCAACTGAGTCGGAGCGACGTTGTACTGCGGGGCGAAACTTTTGACGTCGGATTGCTGACTGTCGACGTGCTGGCTGTCGAAGTCGCTGGGATCGATCGAAGGCAAGAATTGCTGGCACCAATGGGTCGGCGGGGTGCGAAGAGTTAGGCGACCACACACAGGATTTGCTCCGGAATATCATGAAGGTTGCTTGTTGGTGCCATCCTAGCGTGGCGGCCGGGCGGTCGCTGCCAGGTGGGCGTCCGGACGTCCAGCCGCGCCACCTTCGTGAAATCTGGCTGGGGCGTTAGAATTTTCGGGCTTTGGTAGCCGGCATCGGCTGGCTGCCACATTGATATCGCATTGTGTTCCACTCCACCGCCCTTCCCCGCGGCCCAATTCTTTGAACTTTCCGCTTCTCTTCCGTGCGCTCGGATCGATTTGTTTGTTGATCGGTGGATCGATGAGCTTCAGTTTGCCGTTTGCATTTCCGGCGCTTGCCGAGCGAACTTATTTGCCGGCCGCGGACGGGTTCGAGGTTGCCGGTGCTCGCGGGCTGTTGTTAAGTATGGCGATTTGCATGCTGCTAGGTGTGCTGCTGCGATTTGTCGGGCGCCGGCATCGGGGTGGCCAGTTGTTTCAGAAAGAAGCGATGGCCGTCGTCGGGCTCAGTTGGTTGTTGGCCACGATCTTGGGCGCGTTGCCGTTCTATTTGTCCGGCACTTGCATCAGCGCCGGGCAACCGATCACGTTCATCGAAGCGATGTTTGAATCGCAGTCCGGGTTCAGCACAACGGGCGCGACCGTGTTGACGGATTTGGATTCGCCGGGGTTAGTGCCGCATTGCATTTTGTTCTGGCGATCGTGGACTCACTTCCTCGGTGGTCTGGGAATCGTTGTTTTGTTTGTTGCCATTCTGGGCCAGGGGTCGGCTGGCAAAGCCATGATGCGAGCCGAGATGCCGGGGCCAACCAAAGAAGGCAGCATGCCGCGGATGCAAGCAACGGCGTGGGCGTTTGCCGCGATCTATGTTGGCTTGAATGTGATCCTAACGTTTGTCTATGTCGTCGAAGGCATGTCGTGGTTTGACGGACTGTGTCATGCGTTCGGGACGATGGCGACTGGTGGCTTCAGTACTTACAACGCTAGCCATGGCCAGTTTGATAGCAGCGTGATCGACTTCACGACGATCTTGTTCATGATCTTAGCGGGCACGAATTTTACGTTGCTTTACTTGGCACTTCTGGACAGTCCCAAGCGACTGTTGCGAGACGTCGAATTCCGGACCTTCATCGGCATCATCACGTTGGTGACCGGCGGAGTGATTTTCTTTGGAATGCGATCCGGCGATGCAGGCTTTGACACGTTTTTTGATGCGCTGCGAAACGGAATGTTCCAGGTCGTGTCCGTCTTGACGACGACGGGATACGGAACGGCCGACTTTGATCAATGGAACAACTTTGGTCGTGGCATCTTGTTGCTGTTGATGTTTGTGGGCGGATGTGCCGGCAGCACCGGTGGTGGCATGAAAGTGATCCGTCACATCTTGTTTTACAAGATCTTGCGACAGGAAATCGAAAAGTCGCATCGGCCGCGCGTGATTCGTTTCATTCGCATTGGGGGCACGGCGGTCGACGATCCGAACTTGGCCAACGGGATCGTGGTTTACTTTTCCATGATCTTGGCCATTTTCGTTTTTTCATGGTTGCTGTTGATCACGTTTGAACCCAGCAGCACCTGGGGCGTGACCGAGGCGGCGACGGCGGGACAGGTCGAAACGAGTGGCGATGCGGCCGAGAAACAGGTGCGTCGAAACACGTTGGATGAAAAGCTGCTTGATTCGGCCAGTGCCGTCGCGGCAACGCTGAACAACATCGGTCCGGGGTTTGGCGTAGTCGGCCCAACAAAGAATTACGCTGGGTTCAGCCAAGGCGCCAAATTGTTGTTTGTGTGGTTGATGATGTTGGGGCGAGTCGAAGTTTTCAGCGTTTTAGTACTGATTTTTCCAACATTTTGGCGCCGCATTTGATCCCTTTTCGTGCCTAGATTGAACACGGCTACAATACGAACGGCCAGTTCTTTTCAAAGTGTGGTCGCCGCGAACCGGATGATCGGATGCCTCAGATGTACACGAAAAACTCGAATGCTTTCCCGCTCATGGCTTGGTCGCTCAGCGTTTGGTCACTCGCCACCGCGTGTGTCCTTTCCGTGCTGTCGATCGGCATGTTGGCGTCGCCGTTGACGGCTCAGGTGTTCAAGCGGGAAACGGACACCAAACGATCGGCGGTCATCATCGAACTGCATGAAGACTTGAACCCGTTGAGCGGTGCGATCCTGTCGCGCAAGTTCAAAGAAGCGGTCGATTCCGGCGCGGACGTGGTGATCTTTGACATCAACAGTCCGGGCGGTCGTGTGGACGTGACGTTCGAGTTGATGGACATGTTGTTGGAAGCCGACAACGTTGAAACGGTGGCGATGATCGAGCGCGATGCGATCAGCGGCGCGGCTTTGTTTTCGTTGGCTTGTGACAAAATCATCATGAAGCCGGGGGCTCGCTTGGGCGATGCTGGCGTGATCGTGTTGGGGATCAGTGGCGAGTTCCGGTACGCCGAAGCAAAGAGCCGCAGTATGGTCGCCCAGAAGGCACGCGATACGGCTGCGGCGACGGGCCGACCACCGGTGCTGGCCGAAAAGATGACGGACAAAGACATGATCGTTTTTTCGGCGACGGAAAAAGAAACCGGCGAGCAACGATACTTTTCGGACAAAGAATGGGACGCCTTCGAAGACAGCGAAAAATGGGAACGCGGCAAGCCGATTCGCGAAGGCGGAAAAGAGATGTTCTTCATCGCCAACGGTCGCCGGCTGGTGGAATTGGGCGTGGCCGATCAAACCTTTGACAGCCGCGATCAACTGGGCGAAATGTTGGACGTCGCCGAGCCCATCGAAACGCTTGGGCCGACGTGGGCCGAGCGAATTGCACGGTTTCTGAACACGGGCTGGATGACGTTCTTTCTGATCGCGATCGGTTTGTTGGCGCTGGTGGTGGAACTTAGCGCACCGGGAATCAGCGTGGGCGGTTTGGTGTCGCTGTTGTGTTTCGGGTTGTTCTTTTGGAGCCGGTTTGCGGCGGGAACGTCCGGATGGTTAGAAGTGTTATTGTTCGCATTGGGGATCATCTTCGTTGCGTGCGAGTTGTTTGTGATTCCCGGTTTTGGGATCGCTGGGTTGGCCGGGATCGGGCTGTTGTTGGGGTCGCTGGTGATGGCGTCGCGGCGCGTGCTGATTCCGGAAAATGCACAGCAGTGGGATGGTCTGGGCAGCGACGTGTTGACGGTGGTGGGAGCCTTTGCCGCATTCTTGGTGGGATTGTTTTTGCTGTCGCAGTACATCGGCGATATTCCGGGGCTGAGTCGGTTGACGTTGCAGCCACCAGTCTTGGCTGGCGCGGGCGCGATGGCCGACGAGGCGTCCACGGATTCGATGTTGCCCGGATGGCAAATTGTCAACGTTGGCGACGTCGGGCGAGCGGTATCGCCGCTGCGTCCAAGTGGCCGGATCCAGGTGGGCGACGTGATGGTGGACGTGGCAACCGAAGGTGATTTCGTTGACAGCGGTACCGAAGTTACCGTGATTGGCAAGCAAGGGGCCCGAGTGCTGGTGCGTCCCACCGCGGTGTGAACACGGGAACGTTCGGCGGGCCGTGGGGCCGGTTATGCGGGTTGCAACCGTTGTTGCGGTTCTCGAATTGCTAGCAATTCGGGTTGACCGGGTTTTGCTGGCAGTCTGGTTGGGAAGTTGCCGAACGTATCGATGGTGCCGGCGAGGGTTTCGCGGGCACGTCGTATTCCCATGCCCCGGCGATCTTGATCTGTGTCTTCGACTTCCCTCACCCCCACTCGGTCTCGCGGCGCGATCAAGGATCGGGTGTTTTGGGTGGTCGAGTACATCGGTGCGCAGTTCCTGGGCCGCTGTGCAACGCTGGCGTCGATCCTGGCCATCCTGTGGGCGGCGGCGATGTTGGCAATCCGGCCAACATCATGGACGCGTCCGGTTCGTCAGGTGCTTGCACGCCAGTTGATGTTCACGTGTGTTGATGCCGCGTTTGTGGCGGTTCGGTTCGGCGCCGCCGTTGGGGTGCTGATCATTGTCCAAGCCGCGATTTGGATTGATACGCTTGGGATTACCACGGATATCATCATGCCGATTCTGTGGAAAGCAATCGTTCGCGAACTCGCGCCACTGCTGGCCTGTTTGGTCGTCATTGGGCGCAGTGGCATCGCGATCTCGACTGAACTTGCCACGATGGTCGTGGGCGGCGAAGTCGAGGTACTGGACGCTCAGGGCATTGACCCGATGACGTGTCTGGTCATGCCGCGAATCATCAGTGTGGTGGTCAGTGTGTTCTGTTTGGCAATCATCATTGCAACGTCGATGGTCGTGACGGGCTATGCGATCGGATGGGCGATGGATGCCATTCGCGATTCGTGGTTGTCGTTTCTGGATGGGATTGTCAGTCAATTCAATTCACTGGATCTTTTGTTCTTTGTTCCCAAGACCATCATTGCGGGCGCGTTTGCCGGCGCGATCTGTTGCATTGACGGATTGAATGTTCGCGGCACGATGACAGACGTCCCACGCGTGTCCAGTCGCAGCGGTATTCGCGCACTGACGGCCGTGTTTGCCGTGTCGGCTGTTTTGTCGGTCTTGATTTACGGTCGTCTACTCGTTTTCAAGATCATGTAGGCGATGGAATCCAATAATCATCCAGCCGTTTTGGAGCTTCGCAATGTCTCGTTCACAGGCAACGCGAAACGCTCGCTCGCACTTGCCGACGTCAGCCTGATGATTCGGCAGGGAGAACTATTGATGCTGCATTTGGATCGGTCGCAGAACGCCCGTGACATCGCTTCGCTGATCCAAGGGCTCCGGCAACCGCGTTTCGGTGAAGTCTTGTTTCAAGAGTCCGACTGGAAAGGCAACGACTTTGACCGTCATTTCAAAATGCGCAGCAAGATCGGCCGCGTGTTTGATGATCAGGCTTGGCTTGCGAATCTAAACATGGCCGAAAATTTGATGTTAGCCAGCGAACACCATGGTCGTGATTTGGACGAAGTCCGTGTCGAAGTTGCCGAACTGTGCGAACAACTTTCGCTTGATCCGACGTCTTGGGAACGCCCTGCCTTTGTCGATTCCACGCGATTGCAATTGTACCAATGGGTTCGCGCGATGATTGGCAGTCCATCGCTGGTGTTGTTGGAACGACCGATGAAGTCGGTGCCAACGGTGTGGTTGCCAAAGTTGGTGGCCGCCGTCAATCGACTTCGCCAGCGTGGTGCGGCGGTGTTGTGGTTTGCCGGTAATTCGTCCGAAGCCAGTGCCGAACTGATCCCGCCGGTTGCTCACTTTCGTTTGGTGTCGGAATCGTTACAGCCGATTGCGGATCTTAGTCTCGCAGGTCCGGAGGCAACGTTATGAACCAGCCTTTCCGTTTGCGGTACACCAATCAAATCGTCGGTGCCTTTTTGTTGGTGCTGTTGCTGTTTTTGATTCTGCTTGCGCTGTTGCTGCTGCGAGCGAGCGACTATTTCGCCGAGAAGAAAACGTATTGGTTTGAAATCGGCCAAGAAGAAGTGCAGGATCTGCACCCCGGCGTCGACGTGGTGATTCTGGGACAACGAGCCGGGCAGGTCACTGGAATCGACTATGTCAATGGCGGCGACCGAGTACGTGTCAATCTAGAAATCGACGCGAACCGAGGCGACCAAATTTTCGACAATTCGGTCATCGTTCCGGCTCGCAAGTACGGTGTGGGTACGCCGGTGCTGAACGTTCGCCGCGGTGCCGAACCCGAAACGTCGCCAGCCCCGTTGCCCAACGGCAGCCGGATCGCGACGTTCCGTAGCGAAGACGATCGTATCGAGCGCATGGCTCGCGAAGTCGAAACGGTCAGCGATTCGGTGCGTTTGATTCAGCAACGAATGATGCCGACGTTGGATTCGATTGAAACGACTTCGGACCACATCAGCGAATCGCTGGACCGTTCGGTCAACCCGTCGCTCGACCAAGCGCGAGTGGCATCGGAGTCGTTCTTGAAGAGCAACGAACAACTGCGTCCGGAAGCGTCCGAAACACTACGAGTGATTCGCGAAGCGACGACCCAGTTGCAGTCGCAGGTGGGTGTGTTGACGGCGAAAATTGAAAAATTGCTCGACGAAGACTTGAAGTCGACGCTTGCCGATGTTCGCCAATCAAGTGACGAGATTAGCACCGCCGCCAAGACGGCCAACACGACGACGGTCGAAGTCGGTGACGGTGTTGCCGACACGATGGCAACGCTAAAACAGGCCGCAGAACAAGTTGCCCAGTTGGCCGAAGAGACTCGGGCGATCGTACGAATCGTTCGCCGCGAAGCAGATGACTTGCCCGGCACGACCGCTCGCGTCAACGATACCGTTAGCGAGACACAGGATCTGGTCGGTGAAATTCGCGACCATTGGTTGCTGCGTCGATCAAGCAACCGAGCGTCGTCGAGCGAGCAGATTTCGCCATCAACGGTGCGGGGAGGCTTCGCACGATGATCGCACGGTTTAGTCTTGGATTCGTGTTCGTAACGATGCTGGTCGTTGGCGGATGTCGCAGTTCGTCGGTCGGCGAGGTCGCCAGCGACACTCGCGTTCGCCGATTGGCGGACGATGGTCGCGAACTTTTTGCCGAAGGTGACGTCGATGCGGCAATCAAGAAGTATCGATCGGCCGTGCTGCGAGCCTGGGCGATGGACGATCCCACCGAATCGGGCAACGGGGCGTACAACTTGGCGGCCTGCATGGTGACCGACGGCGACAGTGCCGTCGCTCGCGACTGGTTGGCCGATGCGCGTGCCGAACTGACCCGCGCCGGTGAGTCGATTGGTAACGTTTGGTTGTTGGAATCGCGGATTGCGATCGATGAGGGACGTTTTGCTGCGGCGTCGCGTTACTTGGATGCCAGTGCATGTGCGAGACCACCCTGCCCGGTTGACGATTCGAAGTGTGAATGTCCGACGTCCGAGGGCTGCAAACAGTGTCCGCTCGATTGTGTGCCCTGTGTCGGGCGTCGATTGGAAGCACAACGTGCCGAGGAAGATTGTCGCGACGGCTTCACCGCGCAGATCCATCTGACGCGTGCTCGGTTGGCAGCCGAGCAGTTTGATTTGACCGCCGCGGGAAGGCACTATCAATGTGCATGTGACTTGATTGACGATGTTTGTTCGTACGAACTGCATGCAGAGATGCAAAACGTCGCGGCGCTGATTCACGTTGCCAAAGAAGAGTACTTGCAGGCGGCCTGGCACTTTGATCGCGAAGCGAAGTACCTGAGGATGGCGGGCAATTTCCGTGAAGTGCCCGGGGCGTTGGAATTAGCCGCGGCCGCGTATCAGCAAGCCGGAATGCCAAGACAGGCGGCGGATCGGCTAAACCGGGTCGCACGGGTCTGGTGCGGACGTGGCGATGCCAAGAAGGCGTGGGAGTTCGTGCGGGCGGCAAGCGATGCCGTCGACGCTTGCATCATCGACGATGACGATTCGATTCGCATTCGATTGTCGCTGGTCGCGCGACAAATCGAACGGATGTTGAAGGCTGACGCGAACGAGACTTCTAGCTGATGTTGATTTCGTCGATCTGTTCGTTCAGCGTCAGCGTGTCGTAGACGTAGCCGATACCAAACAGTCCGCCGGTCAGCAGGTAGACAACGCCCGTAACGATCTTGCCCATATAGAAACGGTGCGCACCGAACAGGCCAAGGAAAATGTGCAGCACCCAGCCCAACGTGTAGTCCACTTCGCCGGGACGAAAGCGGTGGTTGGCTTCTTCGGCCATCGATGGAATCAAGAACAGGTCAACGATCCAGCCGACCAAGAACAGGCCACCGGTGAAGAACCACAGAAATCCTGTCAGCGGTTTCCCAAAATAGAACCGGTGAGCACCGACAAATCCCAGAATCCAAAACAGATACCCAACGATCACTGGATGAGTCGGCGCGACTTCCGAGGGCATCGACGTAGGGTGGTCGTTGGTGAAGGATGCTTGCTGTGAAGTGGTAGACATGGTGATTTCCAAGATTTGAGCAAATGCACTGCGATGTATTCGCCGCCGCAAGAGGGATCTTGGGACGAACGCAAAAACACCCGAAAAACAAGCTCGGACGTCACTTTATCTTGCTAGCCTACCGGCGAAGAGCCCGTTGCGTTAACGTGGACAAAAAGCCACTTCTGTCCTCAGGTTGTAGACACCCATGCAGTATGCCGAACTGCACTGCAAAAGCAATTTCTCGTTCCTCGAGGGGGCGTCGCATCCCGATGAATTGGTCGAGCGGGCGGCCGATCTTGGCTACCACGCGATCGCGCTGACCGACCGAGCTTCTCTTGCCGGCGTCGTGCGTGGTTGGACGCCGGCCAAAGAACGTGGCATCAAATACATCGTCGGATCCGAATTGCACTTGGCCGATTCACCACCGATCGTGGTTTGGCCAACCGACCGCCAGGCTTATGGTCGGCTGTGTCGTTTGATTTCACGTGGAAGGTTGCGAGCGGAAAAGGGCAAGTGCGAATTGCGATTCGCCGACCTTGCCGAACTAAGTGACGGCATCGTCGCGGCGGTGATGCCGAGTGTCGAACAAGTCATTGCATCGGAGAGTGGCAGGCCAACCAAGTTAGCTCGGTTTTTGCGGACGACGTTTCGCGACACATTTGGTGACCGTGGCTATGTCTTCTGCGAACTGCATCGCGGCGTCGATGACGGGCTGTACGTCCAGCGGCTTCAGCGATTGGCGATTGGCTGTGATGTTCCGCTAGTCGCCGGTGGTGATGTGTACTACCACACGCCGGCGAGAATGTTGATGCACGACTTGGTTGCTGCCATTCGCCGAGGCACGACCATCGACGCGGTCGCCAGCGAACGGTTCGCCAACAGCCAACGTTGCTTGCGAACACTCGACGAAATCAAGCTGCTTTATCGCGATGTGCCCGACGCGATCGCACGGACAATCGAGATCGCCGACCGATGTGCGTTCACGTTGGACGATCTACGATACGAATACCCGGCGGAACTAGCGCCGCCGGGAATGAGCCAGATGGAGCATCTGCGACGTTTGACGTGGGAGGGCGCCAAGCAGCGTTGGCCGGATGGAGTTCCCGACAAAGTACTGGATCAACTTCGCCACGAAGTACGATTGATCCAGGAACTGAATTACGAAGCTTACTTTTTGACCGTTTGGGATTTGGTGCGGTTCGCTCGGTCACGCGGCATCCTGTGTCAGGGACGCGGTTCAGCCGCGAATTCGGCCGTCTGCTATTGCTTGGGCGTGACCAGCGTCGACCCCAGCCAAACCGATCTGTTGTTCGAGCGGTTTGTTAGTCGAGAACGCGATGAAGCGCCCGACATCGACGTTGATTTCGAACACCAACGCCGCGAAGAGGTGATTCAGTATCTGTACGAAAAGTACGGTCGCGATCGAGCCGGCATGACTGCGGTGGTGACCACGTATCGGACTCGCAGCGCGGTCCGCGAAGTCGGCAAGGCGCTGGGAGTGTCAGCCGACGCGATCGACGCGATTTCAAAACTTGGTCAAAGCGGTCAAGAATTCGAACAGCGCTGCGAGTCGGCCGGCATGGACACGGCCAGCGAAACGGGCAAGCGATTTGTTTACTTGGTCAAAATGTTGAAAGGGTTCCCGCGGCACCTGTCTCAGCACACCGGCGGAATGGTGATGACGGCGGGGAATCTTTGCGAGTTATGCCCGGTTGAAAACGCTTCAATGCCCGGCCGCACGGTGATCCAGTGGAACAAGGACGACCTGGACGAGCTTGGCATCTTGAAAGTCGACGTGTTGGCGCTGGGGATGTTGTCGGCCATTCGCCGCTGTCTTGAAATGGTTGAAAAGCACCATGGCGATGCGTTGTCGCTGTCGAATATCCCGCCCGATGACGTGGCGACGTACGACATGATTTGTTTGGCCGATACGACGGGCGTTTTTCAGATCGAAAGCCGCGCCCAGATGAGCATGTTGCCGCGGCTCCGTCCGCGTTGCTTTTACGATTTGGTGATCGAAGTCGCGATCGTTCGTCCTGGCCCGATCCAGGGCAACATGGTTCATCCGTTCCTGCAGGCTCGCCAGGATCCGTCGATGGTGGTGTATCCCAACGATGCGATTCGTGGAGTGTTGGAAAAGACGATGGGCGTCCCCATTTTCCAAGAACAGGCGATGCGATTGGCCGTCGTTGCGGCTGGATTCACGCCGGGCGAAGCCGACCAGTTGCGACGTGCGATGGCAGCCTGGCGACGGCCCGGCGTGATCGATAAGTTTCGCATCAAGTTGTTAGCCGGCATGAAAGACAGCGGGTTAACGGCTGAGTTTGCCGAACATGTTTTCAATCAAATTCGGGGTTTCGGCGAGTACGGTTTTCCGGAATCGCATGCGGCCAGTTTTGCATTGTTGGTGTACGCGTCTTGTTATTTGAAGTGTCATTATCCGGCGGCGTTTTGCGCTTCGCTGTTGAATAGCCAGCCGATGGGTTTTTACGCGCCGGCGCAATTGATTGCCGATGCGATCAAGCATGGCGTCCGTGTTCGGGCGGTCGACGTCAATCACAGCGATTGGGATTCGACGTTGGAGCCGGATCCAAACCGACCCAGTCCATCGATTCGGTTGGGGCTAAGAACGATCAGCGGACTGGTGGAATCTTCGGGGCGAGATCTTGTTGACGAGCGTGTTCGCGGCGGCATGTTCCGCAGCATGGATGATTTGGTGCGGCGAACCAAGGCCGGGAAGGGGCTGTTGAAACGGCTTGCCGATGCCGATGCGATGGGATCCCTGGCAACGGATCGGCGAGCGGCTGTTTGGCAATCGCTCGGTCAAGAAAATAGCCCAGGCGGCACACCGCTGTTTGATGAAATTGGCGATCAAGATGATGCACCGGAGGGGCTGTTGCCCATGTCGCCGCAAGAGGAGGTGTTTGCAGACTATCAAACAACGGGCCTGAGTTTGAAGGCGCACCCGATCTCGTTTGTTCGCGATCAACTAAGCTCGCGTGGCGTTGTTTGCGCTAGTGAACTGGCCAGTCTTCGTGACGGGCGGGCGGTTCGAGTCGCGGGAATGGTGTTGCTGCGCCAGCAGCCGTCGACCGCCAAGGGGATCGTGTTCGTGACGTTGGAAGACGAAACCGGTTCGATCAATTTGGTGTTGTTCCAGGCGGTTTGGCAACGGTTTTTTCGCATCGCCAAGACTAGCAATTCGTGGCTCGTCGATGGGAAACTAGAAAACCGAAAAGGCGTGATCCACGTGATCGTGGGACGCCTAGTCGATCTGAACGACGAGGTCGATTTCAGCACCGAAGATGGTGGCCAGAAGACGCCTCCCAAAATGCCGTCGTCGAGAGATTTTAGGTAGCAACGACTTTCGGTCGACCGCGACAACACGGTCTCAGGTTTTCGTCGAGGCCGAATGGTTGTCGGATCTTGGTCGAGCTACATTTGCTTCAGCGACTTCATGCTTTGCTTGATGCTTGCCAGCGGGTTTGGCGATTGGTCTTGTTCGACATGGCAGTGGGTAACGCCTGCTTTACCTGCGGCTTCGATGATCGCTTCGATGTTGATGACACCGTTGCCGATCTCTTTAAACGCTTCTTTTGGAATCCCGCCATAGTTGGGAACTTCGACCGAGGCATCAAGATCCTTCAAGTGCAACTGCGAGACACGGTTGCCAAGCTTGCCGATCAGTTCGACGGGGTCTTTACCGCCAACGACGACCCAGAACACGTCGACTTCGAACTTCATGTCCGGCGAAAATTCTTCGATCATCACGTCATAGCCGCTCTTGCCACCTTCGCGCGGTTGGAATTCGAACGCGTGATTGTGGTAAGACAACTGGATACCCGCCGACTTGGCTTTTTCGGCCGCCTTGTTGCAGTTTTGGCAAACTCGCTTGTAGTCATCCAACGAGGTTCGGAATTGATCGGGCAGGTAAGGGATGACCAAGTGTTTCAGGCCGACTTCGGTCGCCTTTTCTAATACGGTGTCAAAGTACTCGTCGTCGCCCGCATCGTTGTTGATGATTGAGTCGCTGTTGAAGTGCGACGAGTTGATCGCCAGTCCAAAATCTCGAGCCGCATCGATCATCGGAGCGGCGTTGGGGAAACCGTACGGTTCGACTTGCTTGTAGCCGGCGTCGGCAACGGCTTTGATGGTCGCGCGAACGTCTTCGTTGATTTCGTTTCGCAGCGTGTAAAGCTGGATGCCGATGTTTTGGCGGTAGGCGTTGTCCTTGTCGAGCGCAAGCAGCAGGCGGGGAGCGGAAACCAACGCAGCGCCAGCACCAACAGCACCAAGAAATTGACGACGTTTCATATTGGGGTTCGACTTGTTTTTGAATCAAGAGAGAGAAAGGTAACGTGACAATCTAGTCTTGCTGCAGACTGCATCGTGACTGAATCGGCTGGGATGATCTGGAGACTCGCCACGAAATAGCTGCAAACGAAACGGTAGCGAACGAAACAGCAGCAAACGTTGGGCGATGAGTTTGTCGCTACAGAATCGATTCAGCGACCAAGCGTTCACGCTTGATTTGGATGATATCGACGTGCCATTGGCCAACATCGTCACCATCGACTAGATATTGCATCATGAACTGGACGACTTGCTTGCTGCCGGGGGCCTGCCAGTTGACGGTGGCACGCTCGATTCCGAACTGTTTGTAGATTTCGATCGGAGCCGCAAGTTTCCAATCGGCATCATCGCCCTGTTTGATGATTTCATTGTGGGCTGCGTTATTTTGGAATTGTTCCATCGGCGAGCTTTCGCCGCTTCCGCCTGCTTGTCCCTCGGCTAGTTTCGCAGCGTATTCTTGTTCCTGGTTCTTGTAGAACTCTTTCAGCGGCATGGATTTGTTGAATCGATTGTTGAAGCTTTTGCCTAATTCAATGGGCAGTTCTTTATGCCCATTGGCGACCAGACTGATGTACTCGCGCGTGTAGTACTTGGCTTGACTTCCCAGGGTGTTCTTTTTCATCGACACCAAGCCAAAGCCACAGACGCCAAAGCCGATCGCCAAAATCACTCCAATTTGGGCGGGGATTCGGCCAACTGGCTTGGGGCCGCTGTAGGGACGTAGTGCGATCAGCCCCATGAAAATCGCCAGAGCCGGGATCACCAACGCGGGCAGGCCGAGCAAGGCGACCACGCTGATCAATCCGAGGATCAAGCAGACATAACCTGAAAAACGCAGTGGCGCCATCAACTCGGACTCGTCATAGCCCGTCTCGGCGTGCATTTGCGGCACATGTCCCATCGGACGCAGCGTATCGGGCGAATTGGATGCCGAGGAGGTGTCGTCGGGCTTTGAGTCGGTGGTCGAATCCGAGGTCATGGGTGCGTCAAAACCGAATCGAGGAAAATGGGGGATGGGCCGTCGGTTCGATCGACATGCCGCCTGTAGCCGGTTGCTACGCACGATCGGCCAGAAAGGTTTGGTGCGGACGCCAGAAGATGGACTCAGAATGCGGCGATAGATGCTGCGCTCTGCCAAAAAACCGCAACCAATGGACTGGTCACGATTTAGGACGTTCGTCAAACGGTACCCAAAAACGTAGGATCAGGCTGCTAGCAAGTCCTCGTGTCGTAAGGTTGGCAGGCTAGCAGCCAGGTCTCACGTCTCGTTCAGACGCAGTTGGCGCAGTCTAGGCAGCGCGTCGGATTGGGACGTGGTCGAGCTTTTCAGGCGGTGCGGTCGTCTTGGTCGATTTGCGGCTGCCTAGCGATTCACAGATCCACTGGGCCGCCCGTTTGGAGGCTCCCGATCGAGCGTGATCGGCTCGCAGTTTGTCCATTTGTCGCAGCATCGATTGGTAATAGAACTCGTCACCGATCATGGCGTCCATTGATGCGGTCAGGAACTCGATGGCGGGTTCTTCGGATCCGACGGAAACCATTTCAGGAAAAATTGCCCGGTCGCTCATCAGATTCGGTAGCGTCAGTGACTTGGTTTTCACCAGCAGTCGCCCGACCGTGTACAAGAATCGGCCGACTCGGTAGACGACCGTCGCGGGAGTCCGGCGGGCCATCAGTTCCAATGAAACGCTGCCGCTGACCATCATCGCACAGCGGGCGACTTCGATCACCTCGCTGGTCCGCTGGACGAAAAATTCGATCGGCAATTCGGCATCGGCCACCGTCATTTGGTCGCGGCACCACAGGCATTGGCGATCGCGGTAGGACGCGACGACGAATTTGGCGGTCGGGTGTTTGATGTGTAGGCGTCGGATCGATTCCAACATCATCGGCCAGTTACGGTGGACTTCGTGGTCGCGCGATCCTGGTAGCACGGCGACCAACGGCGCACCGGTTTGCTCGATCGCTTGCAAACGATCGACGATGCGTCGGTCCAATTGTGTGTGCTCGACGGCGTCAAAGAACGGGTGCCCGACATAGGTCGACGGGATACCGGCGCCGCCAAAGTAGGTTTCTTCGATCGGCAGCACGGCCAACACATGATCGACGCTGCGTTTCATTTTGCGCGTCCGCCACCCGCCCCAAGCCCACAGTTGCGGCGGACAGTAATAGTAGACGGGGATGCCGTACCGTTTCGCTCGTTTCGCGATATGCCAATTGAATCCCGGAAAGTCGACCAGGACGACGGCATCAACGTCGCCAGCTTTGAAGACTTCTTCGGCTTGATCGGCAAAGGCAAAGAACTGGCGAAGTTTGGGTAGGACTTCGAGTAAACCGACGACCGCGTGCTGGGTCAGGTCCAAGTCGACACTGCAGCCCGCGTCTTTCATCGACTGTCCGCCAAAACCGCGGATCTGGATCGATGGATCGGTGTCACGGATCGCGTGGATCAGTCGCCCAGCGTGTTGGTCGCCGCTAGGTTCGCCGACAGAGAAGAAGATGGTTTTGGGCATGACAGACCGTCAGTCCGAGTTCGCGTGCAAATTACGAGCCTTCGACGTCTATCGGTAATGGAAATTGAGCTCAGGCGTCAACGCCGAGTGGGGAAGAAGAATAGGTGACAGGTGACAGCGGGCAGCGGGCAGGTGACGCATGCTGGTGTTGGGGGTTTTGTCGGCGCAAAAAAAAACGACCCGCCGAAGTTTCCCTCGGCAGGTCGTTTTGCGGTCACGTCTGATAGGTATCAGTGGGACTTCACTTCGCTTTATCAGCGGGTGAAGACGGCACTGGCCTGAACGACGCGACGCTTTTGAGTCACGCTAGCACTTGGATCGACGATCGGTGCTGGTGGCATAGGAGCGGCTTCGATGTGTTGATGTGATTCAACAGGAGCCGAGTACTGAGGAGCTACAGCAGGTGCTGCGTAGTTGATGCTGCTGCCCGAGCAACCGCATGACGGTGCTGCAGGAGCCGAGCAGCTGTTGCAGCCGCTGTCGCATCCAACGTCGCAACCGCTGTCGCAGCCACAACCAACCGAGCTACGCAAGTTGCCGAACAGCTTGCTGATCAGGCTGCCGTTGCCGATTCCGCAAGACGATCCGCAACCGCTGTCGCAAGATGCGATTTCGCAACCGCAAGCCGGAGCTCCGCAGCTGCTGTCGCAGCCGACGTTGCAGCCCTTGCTGAACATCTTCGACAGCAATCCGCCGCAGGCCTTTGGCGATCCGCAGCCACAGCCGCTGTCGCATGATGGAACTGCTTCGCAACCACAAGGAGCCGCAACTTCGCAGCCACAAGCTGGTTCCGAGCAACCGCAGCTATTGCCGCCGAGCTTGGAAAGCAATCCGCAGCCCGAGCTGCCGCAACCGCACGATTCAGCACCACAAGTTGGTTCTGCCGAGCAACCGCATGCTGGTGCTTCACAACCACAAGCTCGTTCCGAGCAACCGCAGTCGTTGCCGCCAAGCTTGGCTAGCAAGCCACAGCCCGAACTTCCGCATCCGCAGGCGTCCGCACCGCAGGTAGGTTCAGCCGAGCAACCGCAAGCCGGAGCTTCCATTGCACATCCGCAAGCAGGTGCTTCGCAGCCACAAGCAGGTTCTGAGCAACCGCAGTCATTGCCGCGGAGCTTTGATAGCAATCCGCAACCGCCGAGGCAGCTAGATGATCCGCATCCACCGCAAGCGGCTTCGGCGCCGCAAGCTGGTTCTGCGGCGCAACCGCAAGACGATGCCGTCTCGCAGCCGCATGATGGTGCTTCGCAGCCGGTGTCGCAACAGCTAGTGGCACTGCCACAGCCCTTGATACCGAGCATACGATCCAAAAGGTCAAATCCAAAGCTCTGGGTGCACAGAGTGCAGCCAAGAACCATGGTCAAAGTCATGATAGTCCGCTTCATTGGAGCCACGTCTCCCTAATTCTCAATCATTGTTCGATCGATATTCGCAGCAGCTGAATTTCACGAAAAGGTTGGTTCAAAGTTGCCTGATCACTGGGCAGAGGCATGTTCGACGGACGAAGTCGCCGTCGGACCGGTCTCGGTTTTCCCAAGCGAACACTCACAAGCCAGGTGCGGACACCCGGCCCGTCGACTTCGTTCTGTTCGCCGTATTCTCTGGTTACTTTGGCCTTAAGTCCTCGTGTTCCGCGTGATTAACAGCGGATCGTGGGACGGCCTCTTTGCGGTTTTCTGTCGCTGCAAGACGACAACATCCAATGTCATCGCCTCTCTGGGTCAGTCGCAAACATCAGGTTCGTCGACAACGAGTCGGCGTCGTGTCGTTTGCGGGTCACTAAGCGTATCGACGTTGAGCGGGCGTCTAATCAGTGTTCTGGGGGATTTTCGGGCTGTTGCTAAGCTTTGCGGCCTGGGCGAAAATGGCCAAATATTCGTCGTCTGATCATTCCAACGATCGTGCGCGTGGCGAATTCGTTGCGACCGGTATAAACTGCTTCCATCAAGCCAATCGCGGCGATTTCGCACCCCTTGTGAGGGGTTTGCCGGTTCGGCCCGCCAATCGAAGGAAAACTGACCGTTTGAACGCTGGCCAACCAGATCCGGAAACAAGACCTGAATTGAGTCAGGAAGCTGAGGTTGTTGATTTGCTCTGCCTGCCGCCGACACCCTGCCCCTGCGGGATTGCTCGGCGTGCATTCGCGGATCGAGATGAGTTTCCCGGAACTGTTCACTTAACCCAAATCACAAAAGACGCTCGCCAGCACTACCACCGTGATCACACCGAGGTTTATGTCGTCCTTTCGTGCCAGGCGGATGCTTGCATTGAACTGGACGGGGTCGCCACGGCGGTCAAGCCGCAAACTGCGGTCCTGATCCCGCCCGGTGTTCGCCACCGCGCCTGCGGTGAAATGACCGTGTTGATCCTATGCACTCCGAATTTTGATCCCGCCGACGAGTTTTTTGACTAGACAGAGTTGTTTGCCCAGAGTTGTTTGCCCAGGGGTTTTGCTCGCCTGACCAAGCTTGTGACGTTCGCAAAAACCTCAACACAGAAAATCTCGCACACACCCGCCCTCCCCGACTCCATCCGTCTCAACAGAACCAATACTATGAAACTGAGTCCACGGAAAATGTTTCCCACCACCGCTCTGCTTGTGCAGAGAACCGTACGAGTCGTTGGTTTATTCGCGCTGTTGGTTATTTGGATCACTGCGTCACCCGAATTTGCGTCTGCGGACTGGCCGTATTGGCGAGGTCCCCAGTTTGACGGCACCGCGGTGGCGAGTGGTTTGCCAGACGATTGGGATCCCGACGGCGGTGAAGGCAGCAATGTGATCTGGAGCCGCGACGATATTGGCGGCCCCTGCACGCCCGTCGTGATGAATCATCGGCTCTACACAATCCAGCGTGCTGACGCCGGCACCCCGCGTGAAGCCGAACGAGTCGTTTGTTTGGACGCCAACACGGGCGAAACGATTTGGGAGAACCGTTACAACGTTTGGCTGTCGGATGTTCCCGCGGAACGCATCGGTTGGTCTAGCGTCGTTGCCGATCCGGATTCGGGCAACATCTACGCGCTCGGTTCTTGCGACATCTTCATGTGCATCAACGGCGAAACCGGCGAAACGGTCTGGAGCGTTCCGCTGCACGAGCAGTACGGAATGTTGTCGACGTACGGCGGGCGGACCAACTTTCCCGTTGTTCACGAAGACTTGGTCATCATCAGCGGGATCATCATCAACTGGGGCGAGAAGGCCAAGCCGAATCACCGGTTGCTGGCGATGGATAAGTTGACCGGCGAGTTGCGATGGTTCAGCGGCACGCGAGACTTGCCCTACGACACGACTTATTCGGCACCCAGCATCGTCACGATCGACGGCCAACGACAGTTGGTGATCGGTGGCGGCGACGGAGCGATTTGGGGGTTTCAACCTCGAACTGGCAAACCGCTTTGGCACTACGATCTTTCACGACGAGGCATCTTTGCGACGCCTTTGGTCGTCGGCAACAAAGTCTTCGCCAGTCACAGCGAAGAAAACGTTGCGCCTAGCAACAATGTCATGGGCGCAGTCGTCGGACTGGAAATCACTGGCACGGGCGACGACACCAAAGTCAAAGAGTTGTGGAAACAACTAGAAGTCGTTTCCGGTTACAGCGAACCGGTGTTGATCGGCAATCGACTTTATCTTGTCGACGACCGCTGCAAGATGTGGATCTTTGACGCTGAATCCGGCGAAGCCATCGTTGAACAAGAATCGTTTGTTGGCAGTCGCCAACGGGCGGCACTGTTGCATGCCGATGGCAAGATATATGTCCTGACCGAAAACGGTCGCTGGGCCACGGTGAAACCCACCGATGACGGATTCGAGGTGCTCAACAAAGGACGCGTCCGAGGTGTCGGCTTTGCTGGATCGCCGATTGTTTCCGACGGACGACTGTACTTTCCAAGTTCGAACACGCTTTACTGCGTCGGGACCGAAGACGGTAAACAAGATTCGGTCACGATGTCCGAGTCGATGGGTGCCGAGACGCCAGTGTCGGAAAACCCTGGCGTGGCATGGGTTCAGATGGTGCCGGCCGAATCGTTGGTCAAGCCGGGCGAATCGGTCGAGTTGAAGGTCAACTATTTCAACTCGCTCGGCCAAGCGGTCAAGAACACCGCTGGGGATGTGACGTTCTCTGTCGAAGGTCCCGGATCCATCAGCGGGACAACGTTCACGGCATCCGCGGATGCTTCCCACACCGGCGCAGTGATCACGGCCAAAGTAGGTGATGTCGCCGGTGAAGCCCGAGTGCGAATCGTTCCGCCGCTGCCGTGGAAGTTCACCTTCGATGGACTGCAAGATCCACCGTTGTCATGGGTGGGGGCTCGTTACCGTCACATCATCAAAGAAGTCGACGGTTCGCCAGCACTGACGAAAATCACAACGATTCCCAAAGGGGCTCGCAGCCGCGCATGGATGGGGCCAAGTGACTTGGCGGAATACACCATCGCCGCCGATGCGATGGGTAAGCGAATGAGTGACCAGTTGCCCGACATCGGGTTGACCAACCACGGCTATGTTTTGGATCTGATGGGCGAAAGCCAACAACTGCAAATTCGAACCTGGTCGGCCCAACTGCGCATGGCTGAAACGATCGATTTTCCGTGGAAGGAAAACACTTGGTACCGGATGAAGTTCCGAGCGGACATCGAAAGCGAGCCACCTGCCGCAGTCGCAGTGTTGCGAGGCAAGGTGTGGCCAAAGGATGAACCGGAGCCCAAGGAATGGACGATCACCGCTCGCGATGAATCGCCAAACCTCAACGCTAGCCCCGGTCTGTACGGCAACGCGAAAGTCGCCGAACTGTACCTCGATAACATCGAAGTCTCGGCCAACACCGACCAACCTTGAAACAAACCCAGCCAAGCATTGCTTTGGCAAACGCGATTCAAACTTTCCCAGGATTCGTCCTGCTTTAAAACCAAACCAACCTTCTAAATTTCAAGTCGAAACCAAGACATGTTTAAAAAAGAAATCTGGACCTGGATGTCGTTGCTTTGTGCGTCATTGCTTGGCAGCGCCACCACGGTCGCGTTAAGCGGTTGCACGCCTCCGCCGCCCGTCAACGTTGACACGTCGACCACGATCGACAGTCCGGTGGACAGCAACGTCACCGACGGTGGCCCGTCGGCAGCGGTTGAATCGCCAATGCCAGCGGATGAATCAGTGTCGGATGAATCAGTGTCGAACGAATCGGCAACAAATTCCGGCGCCGAAGCAGCGGTTAAGTTGGTCGCCGCACCTGCGCCTGATGTTGTGATCGATGCATCGCCCGATGCGGTTCGCAAAGCCGGCGGCGACTGGCCACAGTGGGGCGGAACCAGCGAACGCAACAACGTGCCCGGCGTGACTGGATTGCCCGAAGAATGGAATATCGGCAAGTTCGATCGCCGCACCGGCGACTGGGACAGCAGCAAGGCCAAGAACATTCGTTGGTACGCGAACTTGGGCAGCCAAACCTACGGCAACCCAGTGGTCGCCGGCGGACAAGTCTATGTCGGCACCAACAACGGTGCTGGCCACATCAAGCGTTACCCGTCGGAAGTCGACCTGGGATGCTTGTTGGCATTCAACGAAAAAGACGGCGAGTTTCTGTGGCAACACAGCAGCGAAAAACTGATCACCGGCCGCGTCCACGACTGGCCGCTGCAGGGCATTTGCTGTGCACCGCTGGTCGAAGGCGACCGCTTGTGGTTCGTGACCAACCGCGGCGAAGTTCGCTGCTTGGACACCAAGGGATTTTATGACGGCGAAGATGACGGCCCGGTCAAAAACGAAGCTGCCAACGTCGCCGAAATCATGAACGCGGGTCCGGCTGCAAAAGCGCACGCCGACACATTGGCCGCTCTTGCCGATGGCAAATTGTCTGACGCTGCGAAAGCCAAGCTGGCCGAAGCTGGCGAGCTGCTTGATGGTGACGCTGTTGTCACGACCATCACCGAAGGCAAAGTCTGGAAGGCGACCGGCAACTTTGGCGGCATCGAGCGAGACATCACGGTCAAGCAAATTGGCCCGCGAATCATGTTCGTCAAAGCACTTGGTGTCGACGACAAGCGTGACGCCGACGTGGTTTGGGTGTTCGACATGATGGGGCCCGAAATGGGCGTCAGCCAGCACAACATGTGTGCCTGCAGCGTGACCAGCTACGGCGACCTGCTGTTCGTCAACACATCGATCGGGCTGGACGAATCACACATCAACTTGCCCGCGCCCGATGCACCCAGCTTCATGTGCATGGACAAGAACACGGGCGAAGTGATCTGGACCGATTCATCGCCGGGGCGAAATATTCTGCACGGCCAATGGTCCAGCCCTGCGGTGGCCGAACTGGACGGTGTTCCCCAAGCTTTGTTCTGTGGCGGCGACGGCATCCTGTACAGTTTTGCGGCGGATCGTGGCAAGGACGGCAAGCCAGAATTGCTTTGGAAGTTCGACTGCAATCCCAAGACCACGGTCTGGAAATTGGGCGGCGAAGGAACTCGCAATAACTTGATCGCGACACCGGTGGCCTACGATGGACTAGTTTACATCGCGGTCGGGCAAGACCCCGAACACGGTGAAGGCGAAGGTCACTTCTGGTGCATCGATCCCACCAAGCGAGGTGACACGTCACCGACGTTGGCAATGAAATTGGAAGATGGCAAGCGAGTGCCGATCGAGCATCGACGCATTCAAGCGGTTGAACCCGAGAAGGGCGAAGTCGAAGTTGATAACCCGAATTCGGCTGTCGTGTGGCACTATTCGATGTTCGACTCGAATGACGACGAAGAAATCGATTTCGAAGAAGAAATGCACCGATCGATTGGGACATGTGCGATCAAAGACAATGTTCTTTACGTTGCCGACTTCTCGGGTTTGGTACACTGCTTGGACGCCAAGGGGACCGATGACGGCAAACCGATCGTCCACTTCACCTATGACATGCTGGCTCAAAGTTGGGGCAGCCCGTTGATCGCGGATGGACGCGTCTTCATCGGTGACGAAGATGGCGACGTTGCGATTTTTGAATTCGGTGCTGAAAACAACGAACCGATGGACGAGATCAACATGGGCAGCAGCGTGTACAGCACGCCCGTTGCCGCCAACGAGTCGATCTATGTCAGTACCAAAGACAAGCTGTTCTCGATCGGCGAGACTGAGTAACTGTTTTCGCTTTGAGATTCCGCCGTAAATTTCACCAGACCGTGCGAGTCGAAATCGTTTCGATTCGTCCGTTACAGGTGATTTTGTGGCGGAGAAATTTCTAATCCGACGCTCATTTCCTTGCTTCGATAATATGTCAAAAACGCTCTTGGACTGCGGTAACTGTGGTCCCGACTTTAACTCGATTCGTCAAATGGTGACGTCGAACTTCAATGCTTCTGTGGTTCAGTCGCATGGCACCGAAGACACGTTGGCAATGCTTCGCGAGCGAACGATCGATTTAGTGACGGTAAACCGGAAACTGGATCGTGATTACACCGATGGGATGGAAGTCATCAAGGCGATCAAGGCCGATCCGGAACTGGAATCGGTGCCGGTCATGCTGGTGACCAATTACGAAGAACACCAAGACGACGCGGTCAAGCAAGGTTGCGTTCGTGGTTTCGGTAAGTTGTCGATTGGCGATGACGCCACGCAAGCTTTGCTGGAACCGTACTTGGGCCAGCGGAAAAAGAAGTGACCGGCGCCATTGGCGGCAGCGGGTTGCTGGTCGTTGCGATCGCGTTCGGGCTGGCGGCCGGAGCGCTGGTCGGGATCCAGCCCAGCGTCAACGGTCAGTTGGGACGCTATGTCGTTCA
>JBAUHR010000789.1:0-1848 GCA_049680385.1 Rubripirellula sp.
ATCTATGGCTCGTCGCCGGGATCGCCTTGCTAACGATCGTGTCGTTTGCCGGTAACCGCCGCGCGGCCTTGCGGTTTGCCACCAAAGATCTACACGAACACGTGTTCGGCAAAACGTCGCTGGCCGGACGCTGGATTTCGCTGGCATGCCTAGTGATGGCGATGACGCTGCTGGTGCTAAGCATTGTCGACGTGCGTTGGGGCAAGGTGTCGCGGCCGATTCCCCAAAAAGGAATCGAAGTGATGTTCGTGCTCGATGTGTCGCGCAGTATGTTGGCCGAAGACGTCACACCGACGCGACTGGACCGAGCCAAACAGATGATCCGCGACGTGATCGACGAGATGTCCGGCGATCGCATCGGCTTGGCGGTCTTCGCAGGCGAAGTCAATCAGGTCATCCCGATGACCAGCCACTACGATGACTTCAAACAACGGCTCGACGAAGTCGGCCCCGAGAACATTGTGCGTGGCGGTTCGAAATTGGGCGATGCCATCACTGTGGCCGCCGAAGGATACTTGACCAAGACCAACGAACACAAAGCGATGGTGCTAGTCACCGACGGCGAAGACATGGAAAGTCGGCCGATCGAAGCAGCCAAGAAGATCCACCAAGACAAAGGCGTCACCGTTTTTACGATCGGCTTGGGCGACTTTGACGTCGGAGCCAAGATACCTGTTCGCACGCGATCCGGTCGTTCATCGTTCATGACGCACGACGGCGAAACCGTTGTTTCGAAACTCAATGGCGACATTCTCTCGCGAGTCGCAACCGAGACAGGCGGCGCCTACATTCCGGCCGGCACCAAACAAGTCAACATGGCCGATGTCTACCATGGCTATATCGCCAGCGTCGAACAGCAAGACTTTGAAACCGCAACCGTCGACAGCTACGAAGCTCGGTTCGCATGGTTTCTTGCACCTGCAATCGTCATCTTGGTAGCGACCGTTTGGACCGCCAAAGACTAAACCAAAGTCTCGTCCAAATCGTCTTCCATCGTGACGCCCAACCCGCTCAAAACGGCCTTCAACTTTGCGTCCAGCGCATCAAGCTGCTCCAGCACATCATCTTGTCGCTGCTCCAGCTCACGAAGCAATTGACCTGGTTCTTGGTCAGCGACTTGCGAAGTAGGCGTAGGCGACATTTTTGGGCTCAAACGGGGACAGTGAAACGCACGTGGCGAGATTTTTTGCGGAATCACAAAACAAATTCGCCTGGCTTGCTGTCAGAATCGGCACCGAACTTGACCCGCCATGACCATCGGTGCGGTCGCAACGATCCGCAAATCCCGGTAAAGATTGCCGGTTTTTCCGCATAATCCGACCGGGCAAACCTGCCTGCCTCGGATGCCGCCGGACCACCCAGAACGGGCTCATGCCCAGGTGTCGACCCAGACGACTAGAAAAGTGGTGTCGGGTGGCTTATTGCCCATTGCTAGAAAAGGGCATAAAGGTCTAAACTGCCGCCACATCACGTCCCCGCCAAGTGGCGGATTTCGTTGCAATTCCCTCAGTTAGGGAGAAAGTTCTCTCAGATGAATTCGGAGCAAAGATGGTTAAGTTAGTAGTTCGGGACAGGGAAACAATCCAAGAAGCTGTCCGCCGATTTCGGAAATTGGTCGAGCGTAGCGGCATCAAAAAAGAGATGCGCCGCCGCGAATACTACGAAAAGCCCAGCGAAACCGACCGCCGCGCACGCCTGCGAGCCGAGCGCCGAGCACGCCGCACCCGACTGCTAGGCCGATAAATCCAATCGGTATCGGGATCAAGAATCAGGTTTCAGCAAATTTGACCAACGTCCAAGCTGGAACCTGACCGATGAATCACGCAATCCGCGAACGCGGGCGCTTAG
>JBAUHR010000790.1:0-2266 GCA_049680385.1 Rubripirellula sp.
TCGGCAACCTCTTGCTTTGATCTTTCGGCAAAACAGAATCGCCAATTTTCGTGGTCCGAGATCAGCCTGAGTGTCTCAAGCTGTTCGGTGGTACCTCCGTTCGGCTTCATCTCGAATGTTTCCAACGTCATCAGCAAGTCATACTGCCCAAGGGCGTCCCAATTGGCCGCGTACGCCTGGCCAATCGAAATTGCTTCGGCTTCACGAGCATCTGAGTCCTGCGCGAGACAGTCACACAGCCCAAGAATCAAAACGATTATTGCCAGCAGAGTATGTCGCATAGGAGTTTCTCGTGAACTTGTCGCGTCAAAAGGAACGTTGTTGAGATCTGATCGCATCGTACAACGTCGAAGCCTGAAGCGAATACCTAAGTATTCGCTTGAAAGCTACAATACAAACAGACAATTCGTGATGTAGGCATTAAATTTCGGTAATTTCGCAGACCTCGCCCACACCAGTGTAAAAGAGTTCGTTGATGGGAACCCACTGCGCTGTCGTGTCAGGTTTGCAGAAGTGCTTGTCGTCGTCGCCCTCTACGCAGTGGGCTCCCCAAACACAGGCTCGGTCTTTCTGGCACCAAATTGTGCCATGATTCCAGTAGAAATGACCAGGATCATTGGGATCTTGGACTGTTTCCAAACCGGCATGATACGTAGCGTTGGAATTGTACACCGTGTCGTAGGAATAGAGCTCACAGAACATCGGCGTACCGGGCTCGTTGATATCGGGAATGCATTCTTGTTGCGTGCAGGGGACCGTTTCAAATGGGTCTTCGGAACATTCCCATTCGATTGGCTTTGAACATTCGGCCCCCATCAGTATCGAGTCTGGGCTCAGAAGACAGATGGTCGCCAAAGGCATCAAAACCAGCATCAAGGATCGAATCGACATTACTTTATCTCCAGTGGAAAACGAGAAACACTTCGGAATCGAGAAACACTTATTCTGCAAGAAAGACGGCGAGCGTTTTTCCGGCAGCGCGGACATCGCTGGTGAGGATTGACCAAGCGATGTGATACTCTTTGTTTTGGTCGTTTTGAATCGAATGCCATTTCTCGCGTGAAATCGAAAACTGTGCACGCGAGATTTGTCCGGTCATTGGTGAAAACGTTGTCTTCAGTTTGCAACCATCGATCGATGCTTCACCATGGATATGTATTTCTTTCGACTTTGCGACGTCCGGTGTTTTGGCCTTACGTGTTTCGGACTTTTGCTGGCTCGATTTGGGGCGAATGCGCAGGACCGCGTAGGCAGTCAGTGTTTCTGGGTCATCGGACGACGCGGCAAACCGAAGGGTACGTGGACTGATGGTGACCTGTTCTTCGCGATACATGATGACACTGACGGTATCGGACACCTTGGTTTTTGGATCCGTGATCGTGATTTTGCCAAACTCGCCACCCGTCGAGGCGTCCCCCGGATCGACTCGCAATGACACTTTTGCGGTTCCATCTTTAGAGGGTTCAATCTTGCCTTCGAGTCCTTGGAAGGCATCGGTCACCTGGAGAGTCAACTGGTCCAAGGGAGTTGAGACAGTGCAGATAAATGGCAATGCCAGGCTCAGCGGTTTGTCGCTGGAAACCGAGACGGGAACCAGTGTTTGCGGAAAACAAAGCAAGCCATCTATCCGATAACGCAGGCCAATATTGACACTAAGCAAGCGGTGTTTTGTTTTTGACGGATCAATGTGAAGACGAATCTGCCCGATAAAATCTGCGTTTCGACCCCGCACAGGTGTATTGACTTTCACTACCAAATCTGCCGAACCGTTGGCAGGAATCTTGTCTCCATCCAATTCGGCTTTGGTGCAACCACACGACGCGGTAGCGTTACGAATGGGGAGGTCAAAGTCTTCGACGTTGTGGATGCGGATTCGGATGATCCCGTGCTGATTTGCCGGCAGGTGTCCAGCATCAGCATCGACTTTGTAAGAACCTGCGATTTCCAAAAACCGTGCTTTGGAACTCGTCGACACCTCGACTAATTCTTCAAACGCATCGTAGCTTTGCGAATTTTCTTCGCCACACGCGACCGAGTGGTCCAGTGAACAGAAACCACTGAGAACTGCGAACACTAGAATCAGCCAACGATTCCAACGCAAGAACCATTTCACGACCGAGATTTGAGTAACGAAAAGTTCCATAGTCCTGCCCTTTAACATCAAATCGAATCCACGCGGGTGGCTCGCCCCCCGTCGCAATTCACCTGGCAATCTATGGGCTCTCTATCCGGTGTCAAGCAAAAGGTTGAGACTTTTATTTTGCTT
>JBAUHR010000791.1:0-2650 GCA_049680385.1 Rubripirellula sp.
TCCGTCGTTTCAGAAAGCGAAACGTGGGAATTCAAATTGGGCTCAGCCATGAGTGTCTTCAGCTAGAACGGTTAATGATGCTTGGATCGCGGAATACGCGCAAGTTTGTGGGTCGACGCCCGTTTTCTGGGCGGCCGCGTGCCTAGCCCACCTTCATTACATTTCCTGTGCCGAAATGTCACTACAGCGGGAATAGGTACGTTATGACGCTTTGTCCTTGATCAGCTAGATGCCAGACGGCGAAAAGAGTTTTTTTGCTAGTGGAAAAAGATTTGCCAGCTCAGTCAGCATTTCACTCTTTGTAAAACAAGTTCGGGGCGATATCTTCATCCGTTCAGTGGCAAACCGCTTGGATGGATCCATTCGTGCTAGTACATAGCGTGCCTGACAGGATGTCGGGCAATTGCCCTGTCGACCGTCGTGATATTGTGTCGTGACGGTTCACAGGATAATTCACCTCAAAGGACTGGGGCGTTCGTCGATGGACGACTCGGTAAGGAGACCAACATGCTGGTACTATCACGTAAAGAAGATCAGAGCGTTCACTTTCCCAACCTTGGCATCAAGGTTGAAATTCTGTGTGTGAACGGCAAGACGGTGAAGGTCGGCATCGATGCCCCTCGCGAAATCGCGATCTTGCGCGGCGAACTCAGTCAGATCAACGATGCACAAGCATCAAGCGACCCATCGAAGCAATCTAGCGAAGAGCGCCACGAGCTTCGCAATCGAATTCACACGGCGAAGTTGGCCTTGCACATGCTGCAACGACAACTGGACGTAGGCGACCCCGAAAAAGCCGAGAAGACACTCAGTCGTGCGCTGAAGGCGCTCGGTAGCCTTGATGAGATGGCCGCCGATCCGGTCAATGTTCGCAAAAATCTCAGCGGAGACGGGAAATGTCGTGCGTTGATTGTCGAAGACAACCCAAATGAGCGGCAGTTGATGAAGGGGTTCTTGGAAATGTGCGGCTATCAAGTCGATGCAGTCGAGGACGGTCATGCAGCACTTGGTTACTTGGCTGAAAATTCGCATCCCGATATTGTTTTGTTGGACGTCAACATGCCGGGTCTTGATGGCCCCAGCACTGTCTCGGCCATTCGCAGTAATCCGGCCTATAGCGGCATCAAGCTGTACATGGTCAGTGGCGAAGATCGAGAAAGCGTGAACGTCACCGTTGGCGATCACGGAATTCAGCAGTGGTTCAGCAAGCCGCTTGAACCGAGCGCCTTCGCAAGCGATCTGGCAAAATCGGTTTCGATCAGCGCTTGAGTTCGCATCATCGCGTCGCAGAAGACAATTCTTGAGTAGCGGAACTCGCACATAGTTTCGGCGGGTTGAGGTGCCTTTTCAAGGCGTCTTTGCCGAAAGTCTTGGCGACTTCCGCTACGGTGCTCGTGATCTCCGCTACCGAAGGTCGGCGAGGATCTTCACTAACTGGTCTGGGTCGATCGGTTTTGTTAAGTGGCTGTCGAAACCTGCTTCTTCTGCTTTGATCATGTCGGCGGTTTGTCCGTAGCCGCTCAAGGCAATCAAGTACACGTCCGCATCTGGACACGAAGCGCGGAATTGCTGGGCGACTTCGTACCCAGTTAGCTCAGGCAAACCGATGTCGACCAGCGCGATCGATGGCAGAACTTGGATCAAGGCAGTCAGCCCCGTGAGTCCGTCAGGGCACGCCGTCACCTCATAGCCTTCCAGCTCCAGAAAGTCTTGAAGCATCTCACGGGCATCATCATTGTCTTCGACCAATACGATCGGGACTGAGTCTTGGGAACGAACATGAGTTGGCTGTTCGTCGCGAGACCCTTCCTCGGCGGGGCACATTTCATCGGTCAGTGGCAAGCGAATCGTGAACGTGGACCCTTGGCCCAGTCCCGGGCTGCTGGCTGTAATGGTTCCCCCGTGGCGCTCGATCAAGGATCGGACCACCGTCAACCCGAGCCCCATGCCGCCTTCGCGACGTGCCAATTCGTTGTCGGATTGAACGAACATATCAAATACGTTGTCGACGAACTCAGATTCAATCCCGCGCCCATTGTCGATGACTTTCACGATGCAGTATCCGTCGTAGCGTCGGACGGTCACTGTGATCTCACCGCCGGGGTCGGTGTATTTGCATGAATTGGTGAGCAGGTTTTCGATCACTTGCAACAGACGCGATTCGTCTCCCATCACGATTACGGGCATTTTGGGAAGTTTTACCTCCAGTGTATGCCGGGCTTCGTCGACGCGTGGTTGCAGTGCATCGCGTGCGTCGGCTAGGACCGTTCGCATGTCCAGCGGTTTCATGTCATAGACGACTTTGCCTTGCGTGACTCGCGATACGTCTAATAAGTCTTCCAGCAAGCAAGTCATCTGCTCCGTTTGTCGGTCGATGGTCATCATCGCCTTCTCTTTCTGTGCTTCGGTCGCGTCGGAGTGATAGACCAGCTTGGTCGCATGTCGAACCGCAGCCAACGGGTTTCGCAATTCGTGAGACAACGTCGCTAGGAATCGGTCGCGTTGCTCGACAGCGTCCGTTAGCCCGGCCTCAAAATTCTTACGCTGAGAGATGTCTTGGACGACTGCAATCGCGAACTGGGGCTCACCACCGGGGTCTCGCTGCAGTGAAACGGTCAGCGAGATCCAAAGCAATTCACCGTCTTTTCGA
>JBAUHR010000792.1:0-2073 GCA_049680385.1 Rubripirellula sp.
CCCACACAATGTATTGCCATTGCGGAAGATGAAGTATTGGGCGCGCTGGATGGCGTTACATTGCCCATGCCGCCATCTGACGCCGACACAGATGATTTGTGCGCGATTCTCTATACCAGCGGATCGACCGGACGGCCCAAAGGCGTCATGCTAAGCCATGCCAATCTGTGGCTGGGTGCCGTCAGCGTGGCGCATTATCTGGGAATGGAGGCAGATGACGTAACGCTAGGTGTTTTGCCGCTATCATTCGATTATGGCCAGAACCAGTTGCTCAGCTCTTGGTATGCTGGCGCGTCTGTTGCTCCGCTGGATTATCTGTTTGCGCGCGATGTGGTAAAAGCGTGCGCCAAATATGGCGTCACGACGTTGGCCGCTGTGCCGCCCTTATGGGTTCAGTTGACCGAGATCGACTGGCCCCATGATGCTTCGGCCCCGCTCCGCCGACTGACCAACAGCGGCGGCGCGTTGACCGAAGAACTGGTCAAAAATTTGCGCGCTATTTTCCCTCAAGCACGGCTGTTCCCGATGTACGGGCTGACCGAAGCGTTCCGTTCGACGTATCTCGATCCGGATTTGGTCGATACCCACCCCACATCCATGGGCCGCGCGATCCCGTTTGCGGAGATTCTGGTCGTTGGCGATGGTGGCCAGGTTGCTGGCGTGGGGCAGGAAGGGGAGCTGGTCCATTGCGGCCCGCTGGTCGCTCAAGGTTATTGGCAGGATGCACAGCGCACTGCGGAGCGGTTTAAGCCTGCGCCCACAGATGCCCAGCATAGCGGTATGGCAGTGTGGTCAGGTGACCGGGTAAAGCGCGATGCTGATGGATTGCTTTATTTCGTTGGGCGGCGTGACGCGATGATTAAAAGTGCAGGCAACCGAATTAGCCCGCAAGAAATCGAAGATGCCGCCCGCGCAACGGGTTTGGCGGCAGAGGCTGTCGCAATGGGGGTTCCCGATGAACGGTTGGGCCATGCGATCCACCTTGTTGTTCGCGCCGCGCCTGATGCGGAAAACCCTAAGGATCATTTGGCGGGCGCGCTGGCTAAAGAATTACCCAATTTTATGCAGCCGCATGCTATTCATTGGCGCAATGTCATGCCGCTCAATCCCAATGGCAAGCTGGACCGGACTGCAATCGCACATGAAATTCTTGGAGAGTTAAACGCATGAAGCCTGTCGGACCCATTCCAGCGGGATATGCAACAAAAGACGGCCAACTGGCAGTCGCCGGCCACACGGCGCGTGAACTGGCGGCGCAAGGCGGCACGACGCCGTTATTTGTGTATTCACGGGAGCATTTGACCCGCCGCGTTGCAGATTTGCGCGCGGCCATGCCGAAGCGGCTGAAAATCAACTATGCGATCAAAGCCAATCCCTTCGCCCCGGTGCTGGAACATATGGCACAGCTGGTTGATGGCTTTGATATTGCATCCGGCGGCGAATTGGCGATGGCGCAAAAGGCCGGGCTTGATCCTGCCAAAATCAGCTTTGCCGGACCGGGCAAACGCGATGATGAACTGGAAGCGGCGCTACGTGCTGGTGTTACTCTCAACCTCGAATCAGAAAATGAAGCACGCCGTGCATTGGCTATCGCTCAAAAAATCGATGCGGTTCCGCAACTGGCGATACGGGTAAACCCTGATTTCGAATTGCGCGGCTCAGGCATGAAAATGGGCGGTGGGGCAAAACCGTTCGGGATCGATCAGGACCGTGTTCCGGCGCTGGCCAAAGAAATCATCGCAGCGGGTGCTGAATGGCGCGGCCTGCATATTTTTACCGGAAGTCAGGCGTTGAGCGCGGATGCACTGATCGAGGCGCAGGCCAATGTGCTTGATCTGGCGGATATGCTGGCGAATGAAATTGGCGCACCCTTGCCGAAGCTGAATATGGGCGGCGGGATCGGTATTCCGTATTTCCACGGTGATGAGCCGGTTGATATCGGCACGATCGGCGCAGCGTTAGAACGGCGTTTCTCCGACTTGTCGGCAAATCTTGCGGGTACGGATTTCTGTATTGAATTGGGCCGATATTTGGTTGGCGAGGCAGGCGTCTATCTGACGCGGATCATTGATC
>JBAUHR010000793.1:0-8607 GCA_049680385.1 Rubripirellula sp.
CTGTTGATCTAGTCGTTTAACCGTTTCGTTTAACCGTTATCCGAAGGCGTACGTCGTTCCCTTTGCGTACGCCTTCGGCTAACGGTTAAACAATCAGGTCTCGCTGCAGTACTTGGTCGACAAACCGCTAGCGCCGTCGGCTCATTTCGTTCGTGCCATTCGGGTCAGACACTTTTTTCTTACTCATTCTTTAGATTTGGATTTGTTGCACTTCGCGGTACGCTTCGACCAACTTGTTGCGGACTTGCAACAGCATACGGAAGGCTAAGTCTGCTTTTTGGACGGCCGTTAAAACTTCGGCTTCGTTGACTTCGCCGCCCGTCAGCATGGTGTGTACCATGTCGTTGGCGTCAATTTGCATGCTGTTAACATTCTTGACTTGGTCACCGAGCATTGACGCAAACGAGTCGGATCCCTTCGCACCCGATATACCGCTCGGCATACCGCTCTTTTCAAGCGGGCCAAAAGGCGACTGCGGTCGCTGGGGCGGTTGGAATCCGGAAAGGGGACGCATTAGGCGAGGATGGTCAAAGTTTCGCGGCTAAGGTTTTTTGTGATTTCCATCACGCCGACGTTGGCTTCGTAGGCTCGAGTCGATTCCATCGCGTTGACCATCTCGGTCGTCAGGTCGATGTTGGGATAGGCGACATAGCCTTTCCACTGGCCTTCTTGAATCGCCAGTGGATGGTTGGGTTGCCAACGGTGCAGTGGTTCAGCGTCGTTGGACTTGATTTCGGAAACCTTCACGCCCGAAGCACCCGATAGCGAAATGCTGTCGTCGGTTTGGAAGACGACTTCGCGCGCCTTGTAAGGATTCGGCTTGCCAGTTTCGTCGGTCAGCGAAGACATGTTGGCAATGTTCCCGGAAACGGCATTCAATCGAGTCCGCTGGGCAATCAATGCCGATGTGCTGATGTCGAGTGCTTTTAACATGGAAGTTTCCGGTGTTTGACGTTTTGGAATGAGTGCTTGTCTAGGACTGTTGGCTTAGACGTTATTAGGCTCGTTCAGTGATGGCGGCTCGAAGGAGTGCGAATTGGCTTCGCATCGTGGTGATGGCGAGTCCGTGAAGGTGTTGGTTTTTTGCCATTTCGGTGACTTGATGTTCAAGCGACACGTCGCTGCCGTCATGGAAGACCACTTGTTCGGTTGCCTTGCGCGGTCCGCTGTACAGGTCGTCGCGTGTGTAAGGAGCAGACGTGTGCGACACCGGGCGAGCGGCGTTGTCGATTGATTCGGCGAGTGCGTTTTGGAATTCGTTGATGTCCAGATCTCGTGACCGATACTCTGGCGTGTCAACGTTCGCCAAGTTGCCAGCCAACAGTTCGTGGCGACGTTGGGCAAACGTTAGCGTGTGCTCAAG
The DNA here is from genome assembly GCA_049680385.1 of Rubripirellula sp. GTDB lineage: Bacteria > Planctomycetota > Planctomycetia > Pirellulales > Pirellulaceae > Rubripirellula. Next base: position 1,364 of record JBAUHR010000793.1, read on the forward strand.
CGCCGCGATCGGCGTGCCGCCAAAGATTCCTTGCATCATTCGTCTCCCATTCGGGCGTAGCGAAAGTCGTTAACAGGCTGTTGATTTAGTACTGCAGCGCGAACTGATTGTTTAACCGTTAGCCGTAGGCGTACGCGAAGTGGAATACATACGCCTTCGGCTAACGGTTAAACGACTCAACCGACAAACCGTTAAGACTTTCGTCGATTCAATCGTTCATCAGGGTTCGCCGAATCTAAGCGGCGCGGCGTTGTTGGGAATACGACTGGGCTGCTTTGGGTGGGAATGTCACGGTGACGGATCCGCCACCTTGCGGACAGTTTTTCCACTGCATGGTTGCGCCGATAGCGGCAGCGGCCAACGGTCGACTCTTGGCACGACGTTGGACGTCACAACCCGTGTCAGCGATTTCTAGATCGACTCCGTTTGCCGTCTCGCAGGCCGTGATTGTCAGGTCGCCGCCGTCCGACATTTCAGCGAGCGCTTGCCCGACCAGCGATTCGATAAGGTCCACCAATCGACTTGATTCCGCAGGGACTCGCATCTTGACGTCGATGTCGAGTTCAAGGCAAACCGGGCCGTCGTGTTTAATCAACAAGGGCACGGTTAGCGATTCCACCAAAACGGCTAAAGAATGGCTCGTCTTTGGGTCGATCCAATGATTTGTCATGATAGGTCTCCGATTCCTTCGGTGACGGATTTTCAGTCGTCAAGTGATGATAAAGCGGGCCAAATCCGTGGCCTCACTGAAATTCATCTTCGCTGATACTCACCAGAGACAACACGACGCAAGATCGAATGGAGAAAGACTTGAGAAGTTTTCTTCATTTGATCAATAAAACTTCCGCACTCAGTTGCTGGACAAATCCAAGCTGCCGCCGGTTGGTCGTGTCGTTTGTGCTTGTGCGTAGCTGCTAGCCGCCACTCGGTTGTTGTCAAAGCGTTGCAGTTTTTCTTGTGCCGACGCTCGGCTTGCCGACAATCGGCCCTCGCAATCGGCTTCGATCGCCAGCAATTCATCGTGCATTCGTTCGCATTGACTTTGTCGTTCGCGACAACGATTGCGATCTGCATCCGACGCCCACTGTCGACTTGCGGGGTCTTCGCCGACCGCGGATGCCAGTTGTTTACCGATTTGGATCAATTCGTTGATCGGCGGCTGTTTGTCCGACAGAATTCGCATCAAATCACTCATGCGGCTTTCATCGATCGCTTGCACCTGGCGATGGCTCAGGTCCAATAGATGTGACAGGGTTTCAAAGCGAAGGTCGATAATGGCGGTCAGTTCGTCTGCGTTCATAAGTCACTTTCAAAGAGATGTTGATTCGGATGCAATCAAGCGCCGCTGGTTTCAGGGCGCCCATTCATCCATGTCAGGTATTGTTCCCAGCCGTCGCGATCGAACCGGGTCGTTTCTGCGAACCGATCGTCCCAATCGGCAGAGATTCGACCGAGCACGACAGATGCTTGCCGAATAAGAAGTTTGGATTCTTGGTCGCGGCCGAGTTCCCGCAGGCACGCGGCGCGACCCAAGATGGCTTCGAGCGCAGTCGGCTCGTTCAGATAGCGAAGTTCAGCTGCTCGATAGGCCGTCGCAGCATCTTCTAGGTGCGACATCCGACGCAGCGACTCGGCTTCGGCGAGGAAACAGTTTCGCAGGATCGCTTCTTGATTGCGTGGCAATCGTGTTTCTTCTTCGCGTGCGAGCAGGTATTGCCGAAGGTTGATGAAGCCGTCCAAGCTGATCTGCAGTTCTTGGTCTGCCTGCGTGCGAAGCGAGCGTTTGGCGGCCTCAAGAATCTCGGGGGATTCGGCTTCGATGCGCGGCCAGTCGGCGGCTAGCGAGTGTGCGCGGGCGGCACTGTACGCGGCGTCGATGGCGTCGGGAAGTTGATACCGATCAACAGCTTGCTCGAGGTATCGAATCGCTTCTTCCAAGACGGGTTGATTCAAACGCATCAGTTCAAGCTGTTCGTCGGGCAGCGCTTGCTCGGCGGCTAGATGGTTTTGGTACGCTTGCTCGAATCGCATCTCGCCAAGCTTCATCAGCGATTCACGCCAAGCCGGACTTTGGGGCGTCAATTCACCATCGTTAAGGTTGTCTTCCAAATACTTGCGGGCAATATCCAGTTCTTGAAGTTCCGAATGCGCCTGGGCAGCGATCAGGCGAGCGTCATAACGCAGCGGATCCCGTGGGTATTCGATGATGCAAGCTTCGACTGCTTCGATGGCCTTTTGCTCATCGCCTTCGGCCAATAGTGCTCGACCATAGGCAACTAAACCTCGCGGTTGGCGACGACGGTTCTCGTACCGAAGGTAGGGTTCCAGCAGCCGAATGCTGCGGCGAAAGTGTCGGCCCTTTTGATAGGCCTCGATCGCGGACCACTGAATCGAAACGTATTGGTTGGTATCGAAGCGGAGCTGGGCGGCTTGCGCGTACGCGTCGCCGGACGCACGGTAGCGTGAACGGGCGAGGATCGATGCATTGCGATTGACATCGCCCGCCGGGGATCTGCCATCGCTCATTGTTTTTTCAGCCCACTCGCTGTATCCGATCGCTTCTTGCAACATCGCATCAGCTTTTTCGAAAACCGGCGGCAAGGATCTCGCCATATCGATCGCGTTCTCGAAATCGCCCGCGCGGCGAAGGTCTTCAATTGCGGCAAACATGCGGCGCTGGAAATCGGCAAACGTGACCGCATCAGCGTCGAAGCCGCTGGGGTCGCCGATTTCGCGCATCATGAAACGAGTCGTCTGTAACGCTTCGGGGCCATGGCCCTGGCGTGCGAGCAATTCGACTTCCTCTAATCCGCCCAAGATCGCTTCGGCGCCAAACGGTCGCTGCCCGCGGACCGAGGTCAGGCCACTTAGGCCATCTTCCAAGCGGCCCTGAACGAGTTGGCTGCGAGCAAGCCATAGATTGGCCATCGCTGATGTTTTTGGCGCCGCTTCGCGCTGAAGTGAACCCAGCACCTCGTCGGTCGGTCGCAGGTCGACCATGGCATCGCTGCGATCTTCCATCGTGTCAGCCGGCATCGCACCGTATTGGTCGATTGCCTTTTGAACGCCAATGATGGCACCAAGTAGTCGTGCCTCGTCGCGATAGTCGAATTCTTCACCCTGGCTCGCAACGTCGGTCGTGACTGGTTTGGCCAGTAATGTGTCGATGGCATCTTGGGCATCGCCAAAGCGTTTTAGTTCGACCAACGATCGAATGCGAATCAATTCCGCTTCCCAAGTCTGCTTTGGTGCAAGGGATTTGTCACGCAGCAGTTCTTCGATGGTCGTCAGTGCTGGTTGTGCCGATGTACCACGAGACCGCAATTGAGAGTCCGCGATTTTCGATAGCAAAGAACGGCGTCGGCCCGGGTCCAGTTCGGCGGCGGCCAGCAGTTCGATCGCCGCATCGGGATATCGCCCGAGTTGATAAAAGGCGTCGCCGAGCATTTGGTGACCCTCGGTTTGTCGACCCGCGGGAAAACCGTTTTCACGAGCCGCTTCGAGAGGCCGGACAGCCTCGAGCAATTGACGTCGACGTTCCCGAAAGTCAGTTTCTTCCTGTGCTTTTGCAACCTTGCCAGCGCCGACTAGGAAGTCACGCAATCGAATCCACTCTTGCAGTTTTTTTGCTTCTTCGATCGCTGCTTTTTCTTCGTCCGACAATTCTTCGTCTTCGTCCGGCGCTGGTTCCGGTTCAAGTGGCTCTTCGCCCTCGGGTGGCAGCAATTCCTCGGCATCATCAAGTGGTTTGTCGGGTTCGCCTTCAAATTGGACGGTTTCTGCTAATTCGCCGGCAATGATGGGGCGACCAGCCACGAATTCTTGTGCGGCGACGCGCAGAACTTCGTACGAGTCGGTCACGCTTGAACGCCACCACAACGAAAACAGAAAGGCAAAGCCGCCAATCGCCGTCAGCGCAGCCGCCATCATCAGCAGGGTGGTGAGCTTATCGGCCGGGCTGGCCGATTTTGCTGCCGTTTCGCTAGGTTGGGGAGTCTCTGCCATGATCGATTGGGTGTCCGTGAAACCCGATCTTTAGCAGAAACTAGAAAAATTCAGCAAGCTTGAATTGTCATCCAGGGTGCTTTGAATTGATATCAAATCGCGAGTATCCACGATTCGAAGGTGTCGCCTTTCGCAAAATTGATTCGCGAGTGATCACACGGTGGTAAAGCCCGTTGGGGATTTCCGAGTTCGGACAGGAACGAGAGGAACCGTGTCGATCGCAGCGCAGCGGGCTAGGTCGGACTTGTAGCCGACTCGGATCAGATTTCGGCCGCCTGCGGTTTCAGAAAAAGCGACGGCCAGCGATGTGGGGCTGGGGTGGGGCTGGCGAGCGTGCCACCATGCTTTCGCCATTGCCGATGCGTCGTCAAATTCGAGTGCGGATCCCAGACGGGTTTGGCAGCGGTCGATGATCGCCCCTGCAAGCATGGCGTCTTCACCGGTAACCATGCCGTTGGTGCCAGCACATACCACGTGGACCGTGCCGGCGCCCAAGATAGCGTCAACCACGGCGGACAAATTCAAAAAGCTTGCCAACATGATCGAGTCAGCGGACGATGCCGCTTCGACTGCACGCGTTCCGTTGGTCGTCGTCAATATCAGCCGCTGGCCTGCGACTTTTTCGGCGGTGTACTCGGCTGGTGAGTTGCCAAACTGAAACCCATCGATCGGCCGGCATTCTCGTTCACCACACAATAGCGATGGTGCCGTTGATTCGGCATCGACTGCACCCGGCAACGCTCGCGCCCTTGCGTCGGCAATTTCGCGGCACGTCACAATTTCGGTCGCGCCGGCAGCGATGGCAACCGTTGCGACCGATGTGGCACGCAGCACATCGATGACGACAGCAACATCGATTTTTTCGGAAGCGGGCGCCGTGCCGGTTTCGGCTTCGTTGGGAATCAGAGAAGTGATCAGTCGCATCAGAATCGGTTGGAAACTAGGGCGTGAAGTAACGCAGCCAGTTTCGCAGACCTTGGCCGGGCACGTAAGCCTTGGGTTGCCCCAGTAAGCCGGGGCCGACCTGGACTGGGTTAGCCGATTGTCCAAACGTCAGCAGCGGTCCCACTGGCGCGGCGGTCGCGGGCGGCACCGCGATCGGCGCGGCAATCACACCAGGTGGCGGAATCGTTCCGGGTGCTATCGTTCCAGGTGCAATCGTGTTGTTCGGTGGCGCGTAACCGGCGGGAGCTTGATAGCCGACTTGGCCGCACCCAATCCCACTAGCCGCGGAATACGTGCTAGGGCCTGATACGTTGCTGCAGTTGTACATGGTCGCATATCCGTCATTGCCAAGACGTGGCTGTGCGATGGGGATCAAGTCACTGCTGGACGTGATTCCTCGCGGTGACATCGTCGACGGAGACATCGTTGAGGGTGGGAATGTTGATGGTGGCAGGGAAGACATCGGTAAGTTCGAAGGCGGCAACGACGTGCGAGGCAGTGAACTGGGAGGCGTTGCGATTCGTGACGGCGGCAGCGGCGTCGACGTTGCGGGCGGCGTAAAAGTCGCAGGCGGAGCCGCGGCGGTGCCGTCGCCTCCTGCCGGCGGGAACGACAACTGCATCGCGGTTTGTCGTACCGGCGAGTTGTACGTTTCTTGATAAACGCTGGCCGTGCGAACGCCAGTCACGGTCGGTGACCGGTACTGGTCCACGGCGCTGGGTGCACCAATCGGTCGCAACCGAGTCTGGGGCGTGTCGAAGTTTTGGGATGATGCACCGTCCGCCATGAAAACCGTCGCCAACGGCATCGCCAAGAAAGCGGCTGCGAGATTGGTCGTGAGTGTGCGTTTCATCGTTCATCCTTTGATTTCAATTTCCACCACCAACGGTGGCTAGCAGTTTCCGTAATCGCTGATGGATTACGGTGCAAGATCGATGCCACTTCCACGGCGGTTGCCCACTTGGATTTGACTTGTTGGTTTCACGGCGAGTTTCATGGTGTGCTTGGCCTCCGCAACGCTTGTCACGCGACTCTTTAGCCAATCAAGTCTTGCTTGTCCGGAATTCGATTCTTGATCGACGGGGCAAAGCTTGATGGACGCGTCGTCCGTTGTAGGGATTTCAATCCGGTGCAATCGTTTCAACGTTCGCTTTGCTAGCAACGATAGGCGATTGGCCGAATCGAAATAGGACCGCTGCTAAGATGATCGACGAAACGACCAAGCAAATCCATGGCGATACTCCGACCGCGGCCGGCAATGTTCCTCCGGCAATGCAAACGGTCGCGACCACGACGGCATAAGGCATTTGAGTTCGGACGTGCGATAGATGGTCACACCCGCTGGCGCGGCTTGAAAGGACGGTCGTGTCCGAGATCGGCGAACAGTGGTCACCGAAAATCGCACCGGCTAGAACGGCGCCGCAGGTCGTCAGCGCGATCGCGCCCGCTGGATCACCGCTGGGATCGAGTTTCAGAGCCAGCGAAATCGAAAGTGGAGTGAGAATTCCCATCGTGCCCCAGCTAGTGCCAGTCGAAAATGCGACGGCACCGGCTAACAGGAATACCACCGTTGGAAGCATGCGTGCATCGAGGCGATCTGACAGAACGCCGGCCAAGTAGCCACCGGTGTCGAGTTGGTCGGGTTCGGTCATACCCGAGAGCGCCCACGCGAACCACAGGATCAGCATGGCCGGCAACATTTGCGCGGCACCGGCCAAGGCGGCTCGAAGCGCCGTATCAATGTCGCATCCACCGAGTGCCAAATGGCTGCGGATCGCTACCAGCAATCCTGTGCCGCCGCCCACGATGAGAGCCAAGTACGAATCACCGTTGCCAAGTAATTGACCGGCCAATCGCAGAGTTCCGTCGCCGGCTTTGGGGGTTGGCATGCCGGCGTATCCGGTAATCAATAGGACGATCCCGACCGCGCTCAAACATGCCATGATCGGCAACACGGCCGCCAACCATAACCAGCGACTGGCGTCAGGATGGTTGTCATCGTCTTCGTTTGATCCATCGCTGCCTTGTTCGGCTTTCTCGTTGTGCGATTCGGATTCGAACTGCCGCATCGGGCCAAGGTCGCGTCCGGAAACCGAAACCATAAACACCATCAAGATCGCCAGCCACGGATAAAACCGATACGGAATCGACTGGATGAACATTTCGAATGCCGCCGCCGAATCGGTGACACCAGCGGCACCGAGTCCCTCGGCCATGTAGCTGATTTCGATCGCTGCCCACGTGCTGACGACGGACAGTCCGGCAACTGGCGCGGCGGTCGAGTCGACCAGGTA